>NZ_CALWUN010000054.1 GCF_944384735.1 uncultured Agathobaculum sp.
GCACGGTAGCCAGCCAGTACCAGCGCCATCTTCATGGCCTCAGCGGTGGTTACCGTGGAGTCCGGGTCGAAGATGTATGCAGACTTACCAGCTACGATGCCGGTGTTCTGCAGGTACTTGATGTAGCCCTCCGCCCAGTGGCCGCTGATGTCCGTAAAGGACGTCGTAACGGTCTCATAAGCGGAAGCGTCGTCGTTACCGTTGTTGCGGATGGTGTAGATCATCTTCGCCATCTCAGCGCGGGTAACTTCTCTCTCCGGAGCGAACGAGCCGTCCGGATCGCCCTGAATAATGTTCAGGGTCGTGAGCAGTTCAACGGCGTCGGCGTTGACATCGCTGATGTCAGCCTGGTCCGTGAACGCCGCACCGGCAAACATGGTGAATGCGCAAGCAAACGCCAAAACCAGTGCGAGAACCTTTTTGACATTCAGGTTGGGAATGCCATTTTCAGGGGCCGCCTATGGTGAATAATAAACGATTTTTCCTGCGCCGGCAAGGGCAATCTTTTTCCAGTTAGGTTTACCGCATTCTCCCAAAAGCCGCGGAGCAGAGATCGCCGAAAATACTCCCCATATCCATAGAGGATATGGGGAGTATAACCTCGTTGATAGCGCTTCACGATGCTCAACGGATGAACCCGCCGCCGATGACGATATCGCCGTCGTACAGGACGGCGCTTTGCCCGGCAGCCGGGGCGCGCACCGCGTCCTTGAATATGACCCGTGCGTTGTTGCCGTCCGGATAGACCGTGGCGCGGTCGCTGCGGCGTGAAAAGCGTACGCGCACCTCGCAGGTAAACGCGCCGTTCGCGGCGTATTCGGAGGCAATATAATGCGCGCCGTGCAACGAGATCTCACGGCGGTAGACATCCTCCAGCGACAGCACGACTTCGTTGGTCTCCGGCCGCAGTTCGTGTACGAACAGCCGCCCTGCGGCGGCCACGGCCAGCCCCTTGCGCTGGCCGACCGTGTAGTAGTGGATGCCCTTATGCTGACCGAGCACGTTGCCGTTCTCGTCGACAAAATTGCCCGGCGGGCAGGCCGCACCGTGGCGCTCGAGCCAGCCTTGCGTGTCGCCGTCCGGGATAAAGCACACATCCATGCTGTCCGGTTTGTCCGATACGGCAAGGCCGATCTCGCGTGCGGTTTCGCGCACCTCATCCTTGCCTGCTGCCTCGCCCAGCGGGAAGATGCAGCGTGCAACCGTTGTGCGTGGCAGGCGGTACAGCATATAGCTTTGATCCTTGTCCGCACGGGCGCGCAGCAGCAGCGCGCGGCCTGCGCTGTCCCGACCGGTGCGGGCGTAGTGGCCGGTGGAGATATACGGCGCGCCGATCTCGTCGGCGTAGTCGGTCAGTGCGCGGAATTTGATGAGCGGGTTGCATACGACGCACGGGTTGGGTGTGCGCGCGTGCCGGAAAGCGTCCGCGAAGTAGGCGCAGACCTGCTGCTCGAATGCCTCGCGCCGATGCGCGATATAGAGCGGGATGCCCAGTTCGTCGGCAGTGTGCTGCGCTTGTTCCTCGCCGCCCAGACCGACCTCGAGGAACAGCCCGTGTACCGCAAAGCCCATGCCGCGCAGCCGCGCCGCCGCCACCGCCGAGTCCACCCCGCCCGACAGTCCCAAAACTACCTTTTCTGCCATAGTGGTATATTCTCCTGTTTATCCGCGCATGGCGCGGCATTGATCCGTCGCTCTGTGTCCCCTAGGGACCTTCTCTTGCGGTTAACCGCAATTCACCTTGAGCAGCATCGCAAAGTCGAGCTCTGCCCGACTTTGCGATACCTCGACTCAGGCGCATTATGCGCCGTCATTCGGGTATCGGGCACTGGTTTCTTCCGGAACCAGTGCCCGTATATAGGGGGCTTTCACTCATTTCATGCTTTGAAAAGAGGAAAGCGGCCTACGGGCTGAAGCCCCCTATACAGTGCTTGTCCACGTTTCCAATCCCGCGAACGCATTATACGGCGACGGCGCGTAATTGTCGATCAGCCCTTTGCGGATGATCATCTGTCCGCGCTCGAACGCGATCGGGATGATCGGCATCTGCTCCAAAAACAGCTGGTAGAATGCCGAAACATTTTCGCCGCTGCGCGCCGCTGCAATCGCGCTGCTCATTTCGCTGCTCGAATAGCCGCCGTAATTGAGGCTGCCGCCCGAGGACAGCAGCGGCCTCAGGTCAAAATCCGCGGTCAGTTGCGTCTCTCCGTAGTATACGTCAAAATTGCCGGATTGCAGCATGGAAATAAACGTATCATACGGCTGCTTGTCGACTGTGACGGTCACGCCGTCCAGCGCATTCCACGACGCGGCGATCTGCTCGGCCGCTGCCACCTTGAAGGAGTTGTCCGAGTTGACCAGCAGGCGGATGGACAGCGTTTCGCCGGTGTAATTGCTGCCGACGCCAGTGCTGCCGGCATCTGTATCGTCCCCGTCGTCCGTATCCCCGTCGGTATCGTCGGTATCGTCATAGCCGTCGTCGATGTATTCGTCATCGGTATCGTCATAGCCGTCGTCCGTGTACTCGTCATCGGTATCGTCAGAACCGCCGCCCGTGTCATCGCCTTCGGCGTCCCCGTCCGGGGTGTCGGTATCCCCGCCACCGTTCAAGCCCTCGCGCAGCAGCTGCGCAGCTTGGTTGATGTCGGCAGACAGGTTGAACGACAGATTATCCCCCGATGGCTGTGGGTTGACCGGCAGCACCGCCGGGTCGGCGAAGGTTTGCAGCTGCGTATCACACAGGCTTTGGCGGCTGAGCGCCAGACTGAGCGCCTGCCGCACGGTGGCATTGGCCAGCTTGTCGTTTGCATAGTTGATGCCCAGATAATGCAGCGATGCGCTCGTGGTCTGCACGGTATTGACCGAGCCACCGACCGACGGCGGGTCGGGCGCGATGCGCGCCGCGCGCATGAGCGACACGTCGCCCGTTTGGAAGCTGGACATAGCCGCGTCTGCGCGCGTCATGGTCACAAGCGTGATCTTGCGGATCGAGCCGAGAAAGCCGCCGTGCCAGTTCTCATTGGCCTCGAGCGTCCACGTCCGGTCGTTCTCGACCGGCTTGAACGGCCCAGTGCCGTCGGCAAAGCTGCCGCTGTTCGCCGAACCCGACCGGATGATCGGGATATCGAGCAGGCGCGGGAAGTTGATGTTAGGCGAGGAGAGTGTGATGTGCACCTCACGTTCGCTGACCGCCTGAATGGAGGATACCTCGACCAGCCGGTTGTGGAAGGGCGACTCTTCATTATATTGTGCGGCCTGCAGGCTGGCGACAACGTCGCTTGCCGAGAGCGTTTCGCCCGACCAGAATTGCACATCCTCGCGCAGCGTGAAGGTAAAGGTCGTGCCGTCGCCCGTGTAGGACTCGCACAGCACGTTTTCGGCGGTAAAGTTGTTCGTCACCTCGAACAGGCCCTCGTACAGCGCCTCGCACAGCACGCGGTTGATGCTCGTGTTGTCCAGCACCGGGTTGAGCGTGCCGTTCTGGTACCACGCAAGGCCGAAATATGCGTCCGACACCTTGACGTTGTCGACCGGTTTTTCCTCTCCGCCAAGGAGCTCGGGCAGGCCGCAGCCGCAAAGCAGGGACAGCGCGGCCAGCAGCGCGGCCAGCGCGCGTTTTTTCCACTGTTTCAAAATGGACATCCTTTCGGTCACAGGCAGATCACGCCGCCCTGCACGCCCCGCAGGCCGTGCGTTGCGCGGTGCGACCAGAACTCATCAGCATGGCACATGGTGCAGATGCCGCTGTCGATCACGTTTTCCGGGGCAAGTCCGGCGTTCTCCAGCAGTTTGACGCCGATGCCCTGCAGATCGACATGGAATTTCGGACCCTTTTCCGCGATAAACGGGCGCACCAGCGCGCCGAGCTGCCGTTCCATCGCTTCGGGGACGTCGGCGTCGGTCTCAAAGCATTCCTGCCGGATGGACGGGCCGAGCACGGCGACCAGGCTGTCGCGCCGCGTGCCCAGCTGCTGCTCCATCACGCCCACGGTCTTGGGTAAAATGCCCGCGGCCATGCCGCGCCAGCCCGCGTGGCACACGCCCGCGGTATGCGTGGCCGGGTCGTAGAGCAGCGTGACCACGCAGTCCGCGCAAAAGCCGATGAGCGGCGTGTCCCGCAGCGCGGTGACGATCGCGTCCGACTGCCACGCCATCGGCTGGTGCAGTCCCATGCCGGCCTGCTGGTCGCCCACCACCGAGACTTCGGTCTCGTGGATCTGCTTGGTCAGCGTCCAGCGGCTGTTCTCCACGCCGAGCGCGTCGGCCAGACGGCGGTAGTTTTCGCGCACATTCGCCTGTTCGTCGCCGCGGCCAAAGCCGAGGTTGAGGCTTTCGCAGTGGCCGGTGCTCACACCGCCGAATTTGGTCGTGAACGCATGGCGCACAGGCAGGCGGTCGCAGGTGTAAAAAACAAACGGGCCGCGCTCAACGCGGCGCATGGACTGATGCATAGGCTTTTCCTCCCGGTTGATTCGTACTATTATAGCAAATCGCCGCCTGTTCTACAAGGGCGCGCCCGGTCTGTTCTCAAAAAACGCCAAAATGGGCCGGGTATTCCATGGGTTTTTCTTGACAGTTTGACCAACAGGCTTTACAATTGAATATAGTATAATACCTGCTGTAATATAGCCTGCGCGCGGTGCGCACGGCTTTTTTCAAAGGCATTATCTACCCAATTCCGGCGTATGGGGAAAGCGCCGGACGCTACGCAGGGCCGCCCGCGTTCCGCTGCATTGCCCGGCCTGCTGCGCAATTTTTTGCCATTCTTGACGTATGATTCGCCCTCTTAGTGGGTGCGATCCTGCGATTTGCCGCAGTTTTGCGGCCTGTTTTGCCGAAAATACCGCGCAAGCCGTTCCATGCCCGGACGGGTGCCGCCTGAAAAATTTTATTCAAACAGGAGGGCACACCAATCCATGACCGACATCATCATACCGATCGTCGCCGGTATCGTGTGTCTCGTGGTGGGCGTTGTCGCCGGTTTCCTGTACCGCAAGAGCGTTGCGGAAAAGGAGATCGGCTCGGCTGAAACCGAGGCGACACGCATCATCAACGAAGCCATCAAAGCCGGTGAGACCAAAAAACGCGAATCCATTTTGGAAGCCAAGGACGAGATCCACAAGCAGCGCACCGAAGCCGAGCGCGAGATCAAGGAGCGCCGCAACGAGACCCAGCAGCTCGAGCGCCGCCTGCTCCAGCGCGAGGAAGCGCTCGACAAGAAGAGCGACACGCTCGACCGCAAGAACGAAGAACTTTCCCGGCAGCTTGACGCCACCCAGAAGGAGAAGGAAGAGCTGACCCGCCTCAAGACCGAACAGCTCGAAAAGCTCGAGCAGATCGCCAGCATGACGCGCGACGAAGCGCGTGAAATGCTGGTCGCTTCGATCGAAGCCGAGGCCACGCACGACGCGGCCGTCAAGCTGCGCGAGATCAACCAGAAGCTCAAGGACGAAAGCGAGCAGACCGCGCGCGAGATCATCTCGACCGCGATCCAGCGCTGCGCTGCCGACCATGTTTCCGAAGCGACCGTTTCGGTCGTGCCGCTGCCCAACGATGAGATGAAGGGCCGCATCATCGGCCGCGAGGGGCGCAACATCCGCACGCTGGAAACGCTGACCGGCGTCGACCTGATCATCGACGACACGCCCGAGGCGATCACGCTGTCGTCGTTTGACCCGGTGCGCCGCGAGATCGCGCGGCTGGCGCTGGAAAAGCTGATCGTCGACGGCCGTATCCACCCCGCCCGCATCGAGGAAATGGTCGACAAGGCCCGCCGCGAGGTCGAGCAGATCATCAAGTCCGAGGGTGAGCGCGCGACCTTTGAGACCGGCATCCACGGCATCCATCCCGAGCTGGTGCGCATCCTCGGCCGTCTGCGCTACCGCACGAGCTACGGCCAGAACGTATTGCAGCACTCGATCGAAGTTGCACATATCGCCGGCATGATGGCCAGTGAGCTCGGGCTTGACCCGGTGCCCGCGCGGCGCGCCGGCCTGCTGCACGATATCGGCAAGGCCATCGACCACGAGGTCGAGGGCAGCCATGTGCAGATCGGCGTCGACCTCGCCAAGAAGTACAAGGAAAACCATGCGATCATCCACGCGATCGAGGCGCACCACGGCGATGTGGAGGCCAAAACGACGATCGCCTGCCTCGTGCAGGCGGCGGACGCGATTTCGGCCGCACGGCCGGGCGCACGGCGTGAGAATCTGGAAAACTATATCAAGCGTCTGGAAAAGCTGGAGGGCATCGCCAACGAAACGCCCGGCGTTTCCGGTTCGTTTGCTATTCAGGCCGGCCGCGAGATCCGCATCATTGTCAATCCGGAAAAGGTTTCGGATGACAAGATGGTCCTGCTGGCGCGCGAAATTGCCAAGAAGATCGAAAACGAGCTGGACTACCCCGGCCAGATCAAGGTTAACATGGTGCGCGAGACGCGCGCGGTCGATTACGCAAAATAAAACGATACGGCTCAAAACCGTATGGCCGCATGCTGCGGCATGCAGGAAACTGACAAGCAAAAAAGCCCGGCGCAGCCGGGCTTTTTTGTCGCGCAGGGCGCAGCCGGCGCCGTCCGGTGTCCGGGCGGGGGAGGGGCAGCAGCCACAAGGCGCGCCGGTGCGCCTTGTTTTTTGCGCGCGCCGCAAACAAACAGTTGCACACTGAGAAAAAGTGTGCAATGATAGAGACAGAACAACTATTGCCATCCGGGCAGGAAAGGGGCGCCGTATGAGAATCGGAACGATCGGGACCGGGGGGATCGTCACATGGGTGATGCGCGAGGCGGTGCGCATGCATGGCGTGACCTTTGAGGCGGTCTACTCGCGTGCGGAGGATACCGGCCGAGCGCTGGCGGATGCGTTCGGCGTGCAGAAGGTATACACCTCGCTGGATGATATGTTGGCAGACCCGTCGGTCGACTGGGTATATGTCGCATCCCCCAACAGCCTGCACTATGCGCAGACAAAAAAGGCGCTGCAGGCGGGCAAGCATGTGCTGTGCGAAAAGCCGTTTACCCCCAGCCGTGCGCAGGCGGAGGAACTGGCCGCGCTGGCGGAAGCGCGCGGCCTGATGCTGCTCGAAGGCATCACCACCTTATACCTGCCCCATTTTGCGCGCATCCGCGATGCGATCCGGCAGATCGGGCCGGTGCGGCAGGTGTCGTGTACCTTTTGCCAGTATTCCAGCAAATTCAAAGCGTTTCAGGCCGGGCAAACGCCGAACGTATTCCAGCCCGCCTTTGCGGGCGGCGCGCTGATGGATATCAACCTGTACAATCTGTATTTTGTCTACGGCCTGTTCGGCATGCCCGAGCGCATCACCTATCATGCGCGGCGGCACGAAAACGGCATCGATCTGGGCGGCGTGGCCGTGCTGGAATATCCGGGCTTCCTCGCCCAGTGTACGGGCGCTAAGGATTGTCGGAGCGATACAGGCGCGCATATCATCGGGGAAAACGGCTTTATCCGGGTCGAGGACCCGGTCAGCATGTGTACGCGCGTGTCGGTGGTGACCGATGCGGGCGAAATCGTGTTCGATGAGCAAAAGGGCGAAAACGCATGGTATTGGGAGATGAAGCAGATTTCAGCGCTCGCGGTGCTGGGCAACCGGGAGGCCTGCCGACACCGCATGGCGCAAAGCGCGGACGTGATGGAGCTGCTTCAGCGCGCGCGGCAGAGCGCGGGCATTGTGTTCCCGGGCGTGGACGGATGACATAGACGACAAGGAGGTTATCGCATGGCGGATTTTGTATCGCATCATCTGTTCGGTGAGCAGGCGCTCGCCGTATTTCCTGCGCCGGTGCAGCAGCTGGTGGAAAGCTATCCGGTCAGCTTCCGGTGGGGCTGCCAAGGCCCCGACCCACTGTTCTACCGGAAGATATTGCTTGGCAGCCCGTTGCACAAGCTGGGCAATCGTATGCACTCGGAAAAGACAGACGAGCTGTTTGCGGCGCTGGCGCGCGGTGTGCACGACCTGACGGATGAATCGCAGCACATCGCGGCGGCGTATTTCTATGGCTTTGTCTGCCATTACGCGCTTGACAGCGAGGTGCATCCGTATGTTTATTGCAGGCAGGAGCAGATCCGCTCGGCGGATACGCGGCTGAATGCTTCGGCGGTGCATTGCCAGATTGAGAGCGACATCGACTGTCTGCTGTACGAAAAGGCGTATCAGGCGCCGGTGACGGCGTTTGACCCGGCGGCGTTCTACATCCTGTCGCCCGCCGAGCAGGCGGTGCTGGCCGTGCTGCTGCATGCGGTGCTGCAAAGCGTATATGGCGTGGATGTGCCGGTGCGCGACCTGCGCCGCTCGTTTGACGAGATGCTGCAATGGCAGAAGTTTTTCTATGCCGATAAGCGCCGCACCTACCGCACGGCGCAGCGGCTGGAGCGGCTGGCCGGTCGCGGCGCGCTCCTGAGCGGCCACATGAAGGTCGGGCACCCGTCGTGGGACGCGCTCAACGAACAGCGCACCCCGTGGCATAACCTGTGGGCGCCCAACCAGCCGCGTACGGAATCTGTTCCCGAGCTGTTCGGTTTGGCGCATATCCGCGCGGCTGCGCTGGCCGGGCAGTATGCAGCCCAGTTCGACACCGGCCTGCGCTTGCAGTGCCACTTTGACCTGCCGTTTGACAACGGCAGTCCGAAAAAAATCCCGCAGTGAGCGGGCAGGGCTGCTGACCGCAATCGGCACAACGGTGCGGCGCATCAAAAAGACATAACAAACCGAAGGGAGAACCTGCTTGGGTTCTCCCTTCGGTTTTTTGATAAAGTTCCCCGCGCCGCCGCGCGTATCGTTTCGGCCGCTCTGTGAGCGGCATCAAAAAAGCGAGCTTTGCCCGGTTTTTGATACCACTGATTCGATTGGAAGCGTGGTTCCAATCGAGAGGCTGTCGAAACTATGTTTTCGACAGCCTCAAGGGAGAACCTGTTTGGGTTCTCCCTTCGGTTTGTTGACAAAGTCCCCGCGCCGCCGCGCGCCTGCCATGAGATGCCACGGCGTCTGTCGGGGGTTATTTCTTGCCCAGCGTGCCGGTAGCAAGGCCGGACAGATAGGCGTTGATGAAACCGTCGAGGTCGCCGTCCATGACCGCGCCGATGTTGGCGTTTTCAAAGCCGGTGCGCGTGTCCTTGGCGAGCGTATAGGGCATAAAGACGTAGGAGCGGATTTGGCTGCCCCATTCGATCTTCTTCTGATCGCCCTTGATGTCCGAAATTTTTTCCAGATGCTCGCGCTCCTTGATCTCGACCAGCTTGGAACGCAGCATGCGCAGGCAGTTGTCCTTGTTCTGGAACTGGCTGCGCTCGGTCTGACAGGAGACGACGATGCCGGTCGCCTTGTGGATCAGACGTACGGCGGAGGACGTCTTGTTGATGTGCTGGCCGCCCGCGCCGCTCGACCGGAACACCTGCATCTCGTAGTCGTCGGGCTTGATCTCGAAATCGGCCGAGTCGTCCGGGATATCCGGGATGACCTCGACCGCGGAGAACGAGGTGTGGCGGCGGCCGGACGCGTCAAACGGCGAAATGCGCACCAGACGGTGCACGCCGCTCTCGCCCTTGAGGAAGCCGTAGGCGTTTTCGCCCTCGATGATGATATCGGCGGACTTCAGGCCGGCCTCTTCGCCGTCCTGATAGTCCATGATCTTGTAGGTGAAGCCGTGGCGCTCGGCCCAGCGGGTATACATGCGGTACAGCATCTCGCACCAGTCCTGCGCCTCGGTGCCGCCCGCGCCCGCGTGGAAGGACACCAGCGCGTTGTTGTGGTCGTATTCGCCGGTAAGCAGCGTGGACAGCTTCTGCTCGGCCACGCCCTCATCCAGCTCCTTGTAGCCGCTCTCCAGCTCCTCGAGCATGGACTCGTCGTTTTCCTCGATCGCCATCTCGCAGATGGTCAGCAGGTCGTCGCACAGGCCGTGCAGGTGGGTATATGCCTCGATCTTGCCCTTGAGCGCGCCCATGCGCGAAACGATCTTCTGGCTTTCCTCCGGATTGTCCCAAAAGCCAGGCTGGGACGACTTGATCTCAAGCTCTTCCACTTCGCGCTTTGCGCGCTCAAGTCCGAGCGACTCGTACAGCTCCTCGAGCTGGGGTTTTAAGTTGTTCAGTTTGACCTTGTATTCCTCGAACTGCAGCATGAAAATGCTCCTTCACGAATTTTTCAGTACTATATAGTATACCGTTTCCGCGCAGAAATGTAAAGATTTTTCTAAGTTTGTCTTGACAAACCCTTTGTCCGTCCGATATAGTAGACGCAATAAGAGGGAGTAGCTCACGTCCTGCGGGGCGTGGTTGGCGTCGTCAATCCCGGCCTGCCCCGCAGGCTCGGCCCACCGGAAGCAGCGAGACTTTTATTGCGTCAGGCGCAATAAAAGTCTCTTTTTTTGCGCCCGGATATGCTATCCTATGAAAAACAGGGGGTTATTCATTATGTTGTCATTTGTTATGCTCGTGGTAGGCTTCGCGTTGCTGGTGTGGGGCGCGGACAAGTTTGTGGCCGGTGCATCCGCCTTTGCGCGGCGGCTGGGCGTGTCGCCCTTGCTCGTCGGCCTGACTATTGTTGCCTTCGGCACGTCTGCGCCTGAGCTCGCCGTCAGCCTGACGGCGGCCTTGCAGGGTGCCAACGAGATCGCGGTCGGCAATGTGCTCGGCTCCAATGTGTTTAATCTGCTGGTGGTAGCGGGATTGTCGGCCGTGCTGTGCCCGCTCATCATGGACCGTACGCTGCTGCGGCGTGACTGGCCGCTGTCGGTGGCTGCGGCTGTGCTGCTGCTTCTGTTCCTTGCGCCCGACCTGACGATCTCGCGCATAGAGGGTCTGATCCTGCTGGCGGTCTTTATTGTCGTGTTGGTGGTGCAGATCCGCGCGGCCATGCAGGGGCGCGGTGCAGCGGATAGCGAGGAGGAGGAAATCCCCATGTCCCCGCTGCTGATCGGCGTGAATATCGTGCTCGGCCTTGCGTGCATCATCATTGGCGGCCAGCTGGCGGTAAACGGCGCGACGGGCATTGCGCGCATGTTCGGCCTGTCGGAGACGCTCATCGGCCTGACGATCGTTGCCATCGGCACCAGCCTGCCAGAACTGGTCACCTCGCTGGTGGCCGCGCACAAGGGGCAGAATGAGATTGCGATGGGCAACGTCATCGGCTCGAACCTGTTCAATATCCTGCTGATTTTGGGCGTTTCCGCAGCGATCACGCCGATCCCGGTGCAGGCGGTTTCGGTCATTGACTGCCTTGTGCTGATCGGGGTGAGCGTGGTATTTTACCTGCCCGCGATGCGCGGCAAGCTGGGGCGCGCGCCCGGCGCGGTGATGGCGCTTTGCTATGTCGCATACACGGCGTACCTGATCATGCGGTAAGGTTGGAATAGGAAAGACGCACGGCGTGCGAAAGTTCGCCCGTGCGTCTTTCTTTTTGGGCAAACTTCCTGTACAATAGAAGCAGCAACCACCGAAAGGGGAAAAAGGTATGTCGATTCAGGAAATCTGCCGGGTCGCGGACTGCACGCGGCTGGGCGAAGGATTATATGCGGTCACGATGTACGCGCCCGCGATCTGCGCACAGGCGCAGGTCGGCCAGTTCGTGCACATCGCGTGCGGCGAGGGCAATCTGCTGCGCCGCCCGATCTCGATCTGCGACTGGCAGGACGGGGACTTGCGCATCGTGTTTCAGGTCAAGGGCGAGGGCACGAAGTGGCTCGCCGCGCGCAAGGCGGGCGACGAACTGGACGTGCTCGGGCCGCTCGGCCACGGGTTCGATACCGTCTCGCTCGGGGACAAGCCGGTCTTTGTCGGCGGCGGCATCGGCGTGCCGCCCATGTTCGCCTGCGTCAAGCAGGCGGTGGGCGCGGGCGCGCAGCCGCGCGCCATTCTCGGTTTCCGAAACAAGGACGCCGTGATTTTGGAGGACGATTTCAAAGCCGTCTGTGAGGCGTTCGTCACGACCGACGACGGCTCGTACGCCCGCCACGGCTTTGTCACCGATGTGCTGAAAGAACTGGTCGCGGATGCGACCGGCGTGGCCGCCTGCGGCCCCAAGCCGATGCTCAAAGCCATCGCCGCGATCGCGGACGAAGCCGGTCTGCCCTGTCAGGTCTCGATGGAGGAGCGCATGGGGTGCGGCATCGGCGCGTGTCTGGTGTGCGCGTGCGCGCTCAAGGCGGAAAACGGCGAAACCCGGTACGGCCACGTCTGCAAGGACGGCCCGGTGTTTGATGCAAAGGAGGTCGCATGGTAATGGCGGATTTACGCGTAAACTTCTGCGGCGTGGAGCTCAAGAATCCCATCACGACCGCGTCCGGCACGTTCGGCTTCGGCCATGAGTACGGCGAGTTTTTTGACCTTAATCTGCTCGGCGGTATCGGCGTCAAGGGCCTGACCCCGACCGAGCGGCTTGGCAACCCCGCGCCCCGCATCGCGGAGACCCCGGCGGGTATTCTGAACTGCGTCGGCCTGCAAAACCCGGGCATCGA
>NZ_CALWUN010000055.1 GCF_944384735.1 uncultured Agathobaculum sp.
ACGGTCAATTCACCTTGAAGCTCGCTTTTTTGATGCCGCTCACAGAGCGGCTGAACAATGCGCGCTGCGGCGCGAGGGCTTTATCGACAGGCTGAAACGACGCCATACGGCGTCGTTTTTTTTATTTCTGCTCATAGGCCGCGCGCACGGCGGTCGCAAGCTGGTCGGAGCAGCTCGTGCCCTTGCGGCCGCACGAAATGCCCTTGAAATAGCCTTCGATCTGCGCAACGCTCATGCCCTCGACCACCCGGCTGATCGCCTGCAGATTGCCGTCGCACCCGCCGAGGAAGGACACGTTGTGTACCTTATCCCCGTCAAGGTCGAACGAAATGCGCATCGGGCATACCCCGTGCGGCTTATAGTCAAAATGCTGCATGGTTTATCCCTCCTGTTGGGTTTACAGCAGCGTGCGGATATAGTCCGCCGCGTGCTGGAAGCTTTCCGCTTCAAAATAAGGCCGCGTTTCGGCAGGGGTCGGTCGTCCGTCCCAGTTGAGCCACACGCCGCCGATGCCGAGGTCGAGCGCGCCCTGCACGTCGTGCAGGAAATTGTCGCCCACCATGACGGCCCCGTCCGCCGTACAGCCGCACTTATGCAGCGCCAGCCAGAAGATCGGCGCGCCGGGCTTGTCCATGCCGGCCTCCTCGCTCGAGACAAGGAAGTCGACGCGGTCGGCCAGCCCGAGGTGCTCGAGCTTTTCCATCTGCATGTCGGCCAGCATATCGGTGCACACCGCCGTCCTGACGCCCGCCCGCCGCAGGTCGTCCAGCAATTCCGGCACGCCGGGGCGCAGCTCCATCTTGTCCAGCACGGCGTCCCAGTAGACGCGGTGCACCTGCCGCGCATACCGGATGGCGTTGCAGCCCAGCCGCTCGAGCGCGCCCTGCGCACACACCACGCGGTCGTGGATGGGCGGCATGCCGGGCTGCTGCCGCGTCATGCGCTGGCGGCTGTCGCGGAACGCCTGTGTGAACGTGCCGCCGTCCATGCCGAGCGTCTGCTCCGCCCAGACGGCCAGCCGCTCGTACCCGTAGTCATCGCACGCTTTAAAGCTGCCGTACAGCGTGTCGTCCAGATCAAAAAATACCGCTTTTAGTTCCATCCTGTCCCTCACATCAATGCGTCGTTGTATACCGCGCGGCTGCCGCCGACGAATTTCGGGCGGCGGCGCGCGCACAGTAGCACGGCCTCGCCGATGCGCTTGGTTTCAATGCGCAGCGGCACGACGACCGGCTTGATGTGCATGCCGATCAGCGTCCCGCCGATGTCCATGCCCGCAGACGCGGACTGCTTGACCGTCTCGACCGCGACCGGGTCGGCAAAGCGCTTGTAGGCCGTCGTGCCGAACGAGCCGCCCGCCTTGGGCTGCGGGATGACGTTGACCTCATCCAATCCGAATTTTTCACACGCCGCCCGCTCGACGATGAGCGCACGGTTCAAGTGCTCGCAGCACTGCGCGGCCAGCAATATGCCGCGCGCCTGCAGCACGCCGGAAATCCCTGCAAAAACCGCCTCGGCCACCTCGACGCTCGAGTGCGTGCCGATCTTTTCGCCGCATACCTCGCTCGACGAGCAGCCGACCACGAACAGGTCGCCCGCACGCAGCCCGGCCGCGTCGCACACCTGCCGCGCCGCCTGCGCGGCCTGCTCCCGGATCTCAGCAAGCTCCATCTTTCATGCCTCCTTTGTTATCGCTTCCAGTATACCACATTCGGCGCAGGCTTTCACCGTATTTTTTCACGCGCATACTCTGACAATGAGGCGACGCCTCAAACCGACAGACAAGGAGCCATCCACATATGAATACGTCAAACCATACGGGTGAGACGGCGCTGCCCGCGGACAGCATCGCCCCCCGTCTGCTTTCGCTCGCCATGGCCTTTGTGCCCGCGCAGAGCTTTGACACACCCTATGAGCCCGCGCTGGCCTTCAGCCGCGGCACCATTTTCCCGGCGCTCGACAAGCCGTTCCTCGGAGAGGAGGCCGTCCCGCAATGACCGAACGCGAAAAACTGCTCGGCCGCGTGCGCATGTATGATTTTGCGCTCGTCGACGTGATCGAGTATCTGGACGGCCACCCGGACAACACCGCGGCGCTGGCCTATTACAGCAAGATGCGCACGGCCTTCGACAAGGCCGCCGCCGAATATGAGGACGCGTTCGGCCCGCTGACCGCCCGCGAGGTCGATACCCGCGTGGGCACCTGGCGCTGGATTGACGACCCGTGGCCGTGGGAAGGAGAGGATAACTGATGTGGTCATACGATAAACGCTTGCAGTACCCGGTCAATATCAAAAACCCTGACCCGCAGACCGCGAAGATCGTCATTACGCAGCTTGGCGGACCGGACGGTGAGATCGGCGCGGCGATGCGCTACCTCAACCAGCGCTACGCCATGCCATACAAGGAGTGCAAAGCCATCCTGACCGATATCGGTACCGGGGGGTCAAAATGGCACCCGTCCGGGCGCTGCCCCTTGCCGCACCATGGCTATCCGGTAAAGCAGAACACCTGCGGCAGGTCATGCAGGCGCAGCTCCATGTGCCGGTCGGGGAATACCGTCAGGCGGTCCAGCACGGTCTTACAGAGCACCTCGCTCTCGATATCCAAGCGCAGCAGGGCGGCCACCTCGGATTGGATGGCCGCCCGCAGCCGCTGCATCTGCCCATCGCGCTGCGCCTGCGCCGCCGCTTGCAGCCGCGCTTGCAGCGCCGCCGAACGGTCGTCGTACCGCCGTTTCATCGCCAGCATATCCCCTTTGGTGATGTCGCCGGAAAAGTAGGCGTCCATGACGGCCTCTTTTTTCTGTTGGATGCGTTCCAGCTCCCATTGCAGCCGCGCCGGCTCGTCCGCCGTGCCGCCCTGGGTGGAGCGGATGGCGTCCATGGCCAGCGTGGTCACATTGCGGATGATGGCGGGGGTATCCATCGGCAGGCTCTGCACCGCGGTTTTCAGCATGTGCATGGCGTCGTCATCCCGGACCAGCTTGCCAATGTTGCATCCGGCCTTGCCCGCGCGCACCGCTGTGCCGCAGGCCCACCGGCGCACGCTCGTGCCGTCCTGTCGGGTGCGCATGCGGCCGACAAAGCTGGCGCCGCACGCCGCGCATTTGATCCGGCCGGAAAATATATAGCGGTTGGAATGGCCGCTGCCCGTGTCCCTGTGCTTGTTGTTCTGGCGCAGACGCTCCTGCGCCAGCTCCCAGATTTGCCGGCTGATGATGGGCTCGTGGTGGTCGGTCAGGCGGATCAGCGGCACCTGCCCCCGGTTGGTGCGCCTTTCGTGGGTCAGGTAGTCGGGCGTGTAGGTCTTTTTCTGCACCAGATCGCCCACATACTTTTCGTTTTTGAGGATCTTGAGGATGGCGCTGGTCTTCCATTGGCGGCCGCCCCGGTGGGTGCGGTACCCCTGCCGGGTGAGCAGCCGGGCGATTTCCGCGGTGCCGGCCTGCTCCACCGCGTATTTTTGAAAGATCAGCCGGACGGTTTCGGCGCCGGCAGGCTCTATGGTCAGCCTGCCGTCCGCGACCTCATACCCCAGCAACGACCGGCCGAACACCACCCCGTTTTCCATCTGACGGGTCTGTCCCCAGACCACCCGGTTGGAGGTTTTGCGGCTTTCATCCTGCGCCAGCGTCGCCATGATGGACAGCCGCAGCTCGCCGTCGCCGTCCATCGTGTTGATGTGGTCGGTCACGAATTCCACCGCCACGCCGAGCCGCTTCAGTTCCCGGGTATAGCTGAGGGTGTCGACGATGTTGCGGGAAAACCGGCTGACCTCCTTGGTCAGGATCAGTTGGAACCGGCCTGCGCGGGCGTCCGCCATCATGCGGTGAAAGGCCTGCCGCTTTTTGGTGCTGGTGCCGGACAGGCCCTCGTCGGCGTAGACCGCGTACAGACACCAGCCCGGATGGTTTGCGATGTATGCCTGAAAATAGCGCTGCTGGGATGCAAAGGAGTTGGCCTGGTCCGCCTTATCGGTGGAAACCCGGCAATAACCGGCCACTTGCATCATGGCGTTTCCCCCTTCCGCTGCTGCTGCAGCCATGCCCGGTGCTGCCGGTCCAGACGGTCCTGCGCGCAGCGGTACTGCGCCTCATCCAGCCGCCCCTGCTCCTTGAGCGCCAGCAGCAGGCCGCCCTGCAAACGGTACAGGAACAGACCGTCCGTTTGCCGGGTGATCTTGCGGTTGTGTTCGATCCGCTCCAAAGCGGCATATCGTCCTGCCATATGGTCGCCCCCTTGCCATCAGCTTATGCGTCCCCGGCCGGCATTTTGACCGGCCGGCTGGGACATTGGGGCGGCAGACGCAGCACAGCGGCCGCCGTGCCGGTGAACTGTCCGGCATGGAGGCCGCTGTGGGATGACGCGGTGGCGCCGCCTTTACGGCAGACGCTTTTTGGCGCGCTTCTGGGCATACATATACAGGTCGGCCTGTGTGATGAGCGTTTCCAGATGGTACGGCGCACGGCCGGTGGCGCAGCCCACGGAGAGCGAAACCAGGGGTTCGGGGCAGTCCCGGTTGCTTTGCACAACCTGCTCTTGTAGCTGGAGGTGCAGTGCATCCACTGCCGCCTCGTCATAGCCGGGGCAGACCAGCAGGAATTCGTCGCCGCCCATGCGATAGGGGTATACGCTCGGGCCGGACAGCGCCTTGAGGATTTCTGCGACCTTCCGGAGCAGGCGGTCGCCCATGTCATGCCCCTGCGTGTCGTTGTAGTATTTCAGGCCGTCCACATCCAGATAGAGTACGCTGACCAGCGGCAGGTCGGCAAATATCTCCCGGGACTGCCGGGCAAACAGGGCGCGGTTGCCCAAGCGGGTCAGGGCGTCGTGGCTGCCCTCGTAGTCCAGCCGCTCCCGCAGGGCGGCGTTTTCCAGATATGGGCGGATGACGCCAAAAACAAAGCTCCGCTCCTCCTGCCACAGCGCGGGCCGGTCGGGGCATTGCAGCTGGAATACATAATGCTTTTCCAGCACGTCCAGTTCGACTTGCTCCGCCGGCGCGGCCGCGGGCAGGCAGACACCGTCGCGGCAGACAGGCGCGCCGTCCGCCGGGGCAAGGCTATGGCAGCTCGTCCGGCCGTCCCGGTCGCGGCAATAGGCGGACGCCTGCGCGCCGCCAAACCGATCGAGCAAAAAGCGCAGCAGCAGGTGGATGGGGTCGCTCCGGCCGTCGATCAGGGCCGCCTGGATGGCGTTGAGCTGCTTCATCAGCGCAAGGTAGCCGGAAATCTGGGCGCTCAGCCCCATCATTTCGCTCACATCGGCGATCATGCCCGCCCGGCAGCGCCGCCCCTCGGCCTCAAGCGAGAGGTGGCAGATCAGCAGCTGCCGCCCCCGGTACTTGTCAAAAAATTCCCACAGGCAGCGCTGACCCGGCGCAAGGTCGCGCGGGCAGAAGGCGCAGGGCTGATCCCAGCCCATCAGGGCGCGGTAGCACAGCTCGCCGGATGGGTCGCGGCCCAGCTCGGCGCGGAGCACCTCATTGACATACAGCAGGCGCCAGCCCCCTTCCTCCACCAGATAAGCCGGGTAAAGCTGCCCCCATGCCTGTTGGCATACCGGCTGCCAGCGATTCGGTTCCATCCCGGCGTTCCCCCTTTCCTGATGGACTATTGTAGCACAACGGAAACGCGCCGTGCAATAGACCGTCCGGGGGAGCGGGCCAGATTTTAGAAAACTTTTAATCTGGCATGGACTTTCCATGGTATAATTAATTAACGTGTGAAAGAATCGGACGCTTGATGCAATGCGTCGGAAAAGGGAGGACGGTTACTATGCAGGTTGGGTGGCTCGATCAGCAGAACCTCGGCGCGTTCCGCAGCCTGCTGCTGCCGGAGGCGGCGGCTGCGCTGGATGCGGGGGAGCCGGTGCCGGTGCTGGGGCTTACCGAAGGGGAGGTCGCCTGCGGGGCGGCTGCGGCATGGCTGCGGGGCGGCACGCTGGACGTGCGTTCGCTGTATGTGTCGCCGGACTACCGGCGGCAGGGCGGCGGGCGGCTGCTGCTGGAAGCGCTGCTGAAGCTGGCCGGGGGACAGGCCGAGACGGCCAATGTCAGCTACACCAGCACGCACCCCGACCACGAAACCCTGCCGCCCTTTCTGGCGGCGCTGGGCTTTGTGCAGCAGGACGGGCCGGAGAATATTTACAGCCTGACGGTGGGCAGGCTGGCGCAGTCGCGTTTTTTCAGCGGCGTTGCGGCGACGCCCGGCGGCGCGGTCTGCTTTGCGGACCTGCCCCGCGGCGTGCTGTCGGCGGCCTACCGGGCGGCGGTCGCCAAAGGGGGGGACTACCTGCCGTATTCCCTGACCGACCCCCGGGTGGACGCACGGGTCAGCGTGGCCGTGATGGAGCACCATGATATCCGGTCTTTTGCGGCGTTTGCCGTCCCGGAAGCCGGACGGCTGGATCTGGCATGGGTGCAGAGCGGGCGGCCGCAGGATATGCCGTTGCTGCTGCACGCCGCCTACCAGCGCGTGCGCAAGCACTACCCGCCGGAGACGGTGCTGACCGTGCAGGCGATCAACCCGGCCTCGGCGGCGCTGGTCGCAGCGCTGCTGCCCCAGGCCCGGCCGATCTCCCACACCTATGTCCGGGCGATCCCATAAACAGGAGGTGCCGTTATGAGCAACCCGAATGACCAGCTCCAGCTTCGGCGCACAGCCGAGCCGATCCAGATACAGCAGCAGGCCGAGCAGTTCGAGCAGCCTGAACAGCAGTTTGCGCCCCAAACGGTGCAGCAGGACCTGCTGCAGACCGGGCAGGCCGGGCCGGTCGAGCGCCAGCAGGAGGTCGAGCAAAACCTCGCCCTGCAGGAGCAGACCCGGCAGCAGCTGCCGGCGGCGCAGGCGCAGCAAACCGCCCCGGGCGCGCCCCTGCAGGAGCAGGCGCCCGCCAAACGCAGCTGGAAGCAGCGCCAGAAAGACAAGAAGCACGCCAAAATCGCCCGGAAGAACTGTCCGCTGGGCACCGCCGTGACCTATGATATGGCAACCCCGCTGCAGGCGCTGCGGCAGCGGCAGGACCAGACCATGCGCGACCACTCCGGCGCGACAAACGGCGTGGATACACGCGTGCTGCGCACCTTTTCCACCGGCTATGCCCTCAATAAACAGGGCAAGCCCGCCTCCCCGGCGGATGCCGCGGCCAAGGACGCGGACGACCAGTTTTTCGCGGACTATTGCTCCAAGGATGTCCAGCGCCGCGCGCCCCATCTGGAACGCATGGTGAACGAGTTGATCGCCGTGCAGTATACCCCGGATATGCTGTCCGAGGACAATATGCGCGCGCATATTGTCGAGCTCAAGCTGCTGGGCGACAAAATGGTGTACATGGAAAACGTGATGAAGGACCCGGTTAACAAGCCGTTTTTCGACCAGCTCGACCAGGTGCGCAAGGACAAGCTGGAGGCCGGTTTCGAAAAGATCTTCCAGCCCTTTGTGGGCGCGCTGTCCGCCCGGTGCGACAAAAACGGGGTGGACTACAACCGGATGGCCTACTACCGTGACGCAACGCCGATCAAGGACGGCCGGATGCGCGACGGCGTGATGCAGCAGCTCTATCGTGATTCCATCGGGGAATACCAGCAGGAGCTGGCGGATTACAGGGGCAAGTGGGTGCAGCGCGCCGCCGGGGACTACGCCGACCGGATGAAGCAGGGCAAGGCCGCGCTGGCGCGCATCCAGAACGACCCCAGCCTGGCGCTGGGGCCGGAGGGGCTGACCTCCCAGTATGTCACGCGGAGCGTGACCATCCTCAAAACGGGGGAGGGGAGCGATGCGGAAAACCTGCAAATACTGCAAACGTCGGTGCAGGCGGGCGCGGTGATCAAGGAAAACAGCCGGCCGGATATGGAGCTGTACCGCCGCACCCGCGACCTTGCCGCCGGACGGGTCAACAAGGTGCTCGACTGCGACGTGGACGGGCTGGCCGCGCTTTCCGACGAGGAGCTGCTGCTCCGCGCGCCCGAGCTGAACGCCCTGTCGATGGACAGCATGTTCATCGACGACCTGATGAAGCTCAACCATCCCACACAGCACTGGCTCTCCACCCAGCCGATGACGCTCAAGGACGAGCTGGTGGCGCAGCGGGGGCCGGAGTATGCCTACAAGGTTTCCATGCTGCGCGGGTTGGCCGAGCGCGCCAGGGGGCTGGCGATGCAGCGGCAGGGGCAGGGCGTCCCGCTGTCGCCGGAGGAATACCTGACCGAAGCGGAGCGGCAGAAGCTGGGCGACAAGGATGTCGCGGCCTTCGCCGCCCAGCGGGAGCAGCTGGGCGCGCGCCAGATCGAGGGCGCACGGGAAAAGTACCGGGCGGTCACCACCTCCGGCACGCAGGAGAACCGTGAATGGCTGTTCGGGATCATCCAGAATAGCGCGCACCAGCGCAGTGTGTACAACATGAAATTCGAGGCGGTGATCGACGAACTGGAAGCCGCCGCGACGCCCGAGATGCAAAGCGTAATGCGCCGCCTCAAGGACAAGCATTATTTCAGCCTGGCGCACACCCCGGAGCAGCTTGCGTCCATGCACCTGCCGCAGGACATCAGCGAGGCGATTTTCCGCAGCTTTACCGGCTTTACCTCGCTGCGCGCCACCGAAAAGATGCTCTCGCCCGAGCAGTACCGCACCATGATGCTGCAGCTGGGCGCGGGAGGCGATATCACCGACGACTCGCCGGCGGAAGCACGGCAGGCCGCCATCGAGCAAAACGCCAAGGGGCTTGCCACCTACAAGAGCGTGCTGCGCGCCCAGTATGATATGCTCGAGCGCAAATACGGCGACCAGATCGAGCATTTGAGCTATGAAGATGCGGCGGCGCATTACACGGATATGGCCAAGGACTTCTGCGACCTGCAGGTAAACCTGAACATGGCTACCAAATTCCCCGGCCTGTTCGACCCGGACGACCCGGAGGATGTGCTGCTGCAGCAGCGTATCCACTATTACGGCGTCATCGGCAATACAGCCCTGAACCGGATCATGGTGGAGTTTGTAGGCGGCAGCGAGCAGGACTACCAGCAGGGCGTGCAGAAAGACCTGCGGGACGAGGTCTGCCAGCAGGGGCGGGAGTTTTTGAGGAAGCACCACGCTGACTTTATCCGCAACGCGATCGACTGGAAGCAGGATGTGCGCGTACCCGAAGGCATGGGGGACGGCGCGGGCGCCTGAGCAGCAGCGGCGGCAGCCCTCTGGGACAGAAGGGTATGCGGCGCGCGGCTGCGCGACAGGCCCGGGACGGCAGAAGCCGGGCATCCCTTGATAAAAAGAACAGCCCAGGGGGCGTCGGCCCTCTGGGCTTTGTGCTGTGGTGCAGGGCGCCGGCGCTACGGCAGCAGCTGCTGTCTGGTGTCGGCCATCAGCAGGGCGATTTCCAGCCAGCCCATGGGGGTATCGAGATGCAGCCCCACGCCGTTGTGGTCACAGTCCAGCGTTTCCGATACCACCGGCGGGCGGATATCGCAGGCAATGCCCATGGCGGCCAGCGTCGTCGTGCCGTTCCCGCAGCAGATATTGGCGATCTCACACAGCGCGGACTGCACGATCCCGTCCAGCTCCTGCATCTCCATCATGGTCATGGCACACACCAGCTGCAGGGCGAACGCCCGGGAAAAGGCAAAGACGGCCGTGCCCGGCCGGTCGCCCACCAGCTCGATCGTGATATACAACGCGCCCGTGGGGATGTACGGGGTGGCGCTGTGGATCTGCATCTGGCTGCGGTCAAGCCCGGCCATCATGCCCAGCACATCCAGCGCGCTGGCGGCGAATACCTCGACGCAGCGGTCGTAGTGGGGCGTCTCCGCCGCCGGGGCGGCCGGGGCAACGATGTTGCGGTCGGCGCTGATCACATGGTAGATCAGCCAGGCTGTCGTCATGCCGGACAGGTTTTTCATCACCGCCGGGTCGTGGCCGCTGTCCTCCCAGCGCTGCGCATAGGCGTGTATGGCACGGGTAAACTGGGCGTGATCTTCCCGGTGCAGCGGCAGGCCGCTGTAATGGATGGCCGACTGGTAGGCTTCCTCGTCCCGGAAATGCTCCACCACATACCGGGTGAGGAAGGCAAGCGACTGCTCGTACACGGCTGCACCGGCGCCTTGCGTTACGGCCGTCAGCAGCGACTCGGTGATCTGAAACAGCTCCTGATGTTGACGGTCGATGGTTTCCACGCCGATTTTATAGTGCTCTTTCCATAACATCTGATGCAACGCCCCATTTCATCCAAACTGTTTGAAGGCGATACGGCACTTGGTGCATTGCACACGATCCGGGCGCAAACTTTCCGCAAAGCGCCGAAGATATCATATCGTGCGGTATTGCCTTAACAGTTTACCATAGTCCCCCGGAAAAAACAAGAAACCGGGGGGATTTGGCCACGGCGGCGCGCCGTGAACAGATGAAAAAATATAAGCCGCGCCGTCCCCGCACGCCCTGGGTGCTGTGCGGGATATCCGCAGATGGCAGGCAGCCGTTTGCCCGCGGTGCCATTTTGATCCGCAGGTAGGTACAGAAGAGCTCGCCCATCAGGAGATGATCGCCGCGATCGTCTACCAGCTGACGCGCAACCTGACGCCCGAACAGATCAAGGAGGGCGGCTTCGATGCCTACTTCGTCGACCATACGACCGGCATCTACCCGCAGTCCGCGGCGGGCATCCCGTTTTCGGCGTCGGCGCTGCAATGCAAGGGCGACCCGATCACCGACCTGTTTGAAGATTTGGCAGCAGAGCAGAAGGCCCGCACGACCTACGACAACCTGCTGCGCCTGATCGACAACCCGGATGTGCGCGAGCCGCTCAAGTTCCTGCGGGCGCGTGAGATCGTGCACTTCCAGCGCTTCGGCGATGCGCTGCGCGTCGTGCAGGACCATCTGGACAGCAAGAACTACTACGCGTTCAACCCGGCGGTCGACCTGCGGCCCAAGCCGCAGCCGCGCAAGACGGCCGCGCCCACGGCGGCGCAGCCTTCGGCGGCAGCCGCCGCCCCCGCCGAGGGCTGAACAGGCCCGCCCCGGCTGTTTCGCGGCGGGGGAGCGCAGCGTTTTTTGCCGGAGCGGATGGAAAAAGTCGGATTTTTTCAAGGAAAGGGCTTGCAATGCCGTGCAAACGGTGTTATACTATACCAGTAAGTAAGAAAGTAACCGTAAGGAGTGGCGAAAGCCACTCCTTACGCTTTGCTTGGAGCAATTTTCAAAGGAGGGGACGGCTTTGCAGGCAAAGCAGATCGTCGCCCGCGTGGAAGAGCTGGTGCGCCCGCTGTGCGAGCAGGCCGGCGTATCGCTGTGGGACGTGGAGTTTGAAAAGGAAGGCGGGCAGTACATGCTGACCGTGACGGTCGACCATCCGGACGGCGTCAACATCGACCAGTGCGAGCAGGTGTCGCGCGCGCTCGACCCGATGCTGGACGAAAAGGAGTTCGACAGCATGCCGTCCTATACGCTGTGCGTTTCCTCGGCGGGGCTGTCGCGGCGGCTGAAAAAGCCCGCGCATTTCGCGGCGTTCCTCGGCCATACGGTCGAGGTCGGCTTCTACAGGCCGGTAAACGGCGCCAAGCAGGCCGAGGGCACGCTCGTCGCCTATGACAACGGCAGCGTCACGCTCGAGGCTGGCGGCACGCGCACGGTGTATGAACCCACAGACATTGCCGCGGTTCGCCTCGCGGTCGAGATATGAGTAAGGAGTTTGATTGGAAAAAATGGTGAACGCAGAATTTTTTGACGCGCTGGAGCAATTGGAAAAGGAAAAGGGCATACCGGTCGATTACATGCTCGACCGCGTCGGGCAGGCGCTCATTACCGCCTACAAGCGCGATAACGACGGCATGACCGACAATGTGTTTGTCGAGCCAGACCGCGACAAAAAGACCATCCGCATGTATGTGCGCAAAACCGTGGTGCGCGCCGAGGATATCTACGAGCCTTACGAGGAGATCACGCTCGAGGAGGCCGCCGAGTACAAGAAAAACCCGATGGTGGGCGACATCATCGACATCGA
>NZ_CALWUN010000056.1 GCF_944384735.1 uncultured Agathobaculum sp.
TAATCGCTGAAACTTTGCTGCTTCATTCCGGCACACCACCTTTTGGCTTTTGACAATATTATACCATGCCTGGGATAACTTTGCATTAAATCAGGGGTTCCCTAAGTATGTGAAGGCCATCCGGGGCAAGAAGACTGACAAAAGGGATGCCAAGTGGATTGCCGACATCTTCAAGCACGATCTTGTCTCAGGGAGTTTTATCCCTCCGGCAGATATCCGCCAGCTTAGGGGCGGTTCCCGCGTGAAGCCTGACGCGCAGATCGATTTCTTGCTCAAAACGCCGTCAAGGGCGAAATTTAGGCCGCGCCGGTGCGCCGGTTGACGGCAATCGGTCACGCGGCGCGCCGCATGGGCGCAAAAGTTCAACACCCCGCGTCGGGGAGGCAAAAAAGCGCAAGGGCAATTGTTTGCCCTTGCGCTTTTTGATTTTCCCGGTATTCTTAAAGGCACTTGTTCTCCCACATTGAAAAAATCAAAGGAGGAAACCCCATGGCCTTTACCGACCACAAAATCAGTGCGTTCACGCACAAGATCAGCGACCTTGCCGACCAGCCCAACCTGCCGCCGGACGAGCTGAAAGCCCGCTTCGACGCCTGTCCCGAGCAGCTTCGCGTATCGCTCAACGCGGTGTGCGACGAAGCCGCGGCGCTCGACACCCGCGTCGACGGCATCATCACCGGCAGTTTTACCGGCGCGGTAGCGGAAAGCATGCTTGCGCCCGAGTTGATCGACAAACTCAATGCCAAGGCCGACCAAACCGCAGTGGAAGCCGAAACCGCCTCCCGCCAGTCCGCGGACAGCGCCTTATCCACCCGTGTATCCAAGCTGGAAAGCAGCGTGCCGCAAAAAGCGCGCATCGTATACGGCACTTACACCGGCGACGGCACGGAAAACCGCTTTGTTTCCCTTGGCTTCCGGCCGCGGCTGGTTATTATCAGCCAAGCAACCTCCATGCTTTATTACGGCATGTTCACCGACATGGCTTCGATGATCGACGGTACCCGCACGGTCATTTCCTCTTATCCGGTTCACTTGGAAGCCAACGGCTTCCGGGTATCGCAGAGCGAATATAATGCCCTGAGCGTATCGAATAATCTGAATCAATCCGGGCGGCAATACGGCTATGTTGCCATTGGCACCTGAAAAAAGGGAAAACCCCCTCGAAAGAGGGGGTTTTCTTGGTATGGCGGATTACGAACCGGAAGTGAACGTCAGAGTGATAACAACAGAGTTTGCATTGCTGCCAGCGGACGTTGCTACAACACCGCCAGCGTTAATAGTAGCACCAGTCAAACCGGTTACTTCCGTAGTTGTCCAAGTGCTGACATCAGCGGGGAAGGTGTAGCCGTCATTTGCCTCTACAGTTACCTTAACCGTATAGCCAGTCGTGTCCTTGAGCGCAACATCAGATGCCAGAATAGTATCTGCATCGGAAGTCTCGGCTACTTCAACCAACTTAACGGTATAGTTCTGGCTCGTTGCAGCGATAGCAATATCAGCAACCGTATTGCTATCGGTACCACTCAGATCAGTCAGAGTCAAAGTATCGAACACAATACCCGTCAGATCAATCGGAGTGATGGTGAAGGTCAACTCATTATTCGACTCAACGCCTGCGAAGGTAGCCTTGACCTTGTACTCGCCCGGCATTGCCGTGTCCTTCGGGGTGATGCTGATATTGCCCTCACCATTTGCTACGATGGTTTCGGCAACGGTGAAGTTAGCCGCTGCATCAGCGCCATCCTTGGTGATCGCAATCGTTGCGGTGCCCAGAGAGGTCGAAGTCTTTTCGCTGTACAGCTTGGCAGTGATTTCACCGTTAGCCTTGTAAGCCTGCGTTGCAGGGGTCAGGCTGGCCAGCAGGACAGTGCCTTCCGGCGTAGCAGCATTAACCGTTACGCTTACTTCGTTCGAAGTAACGCCACCAGCCGTAACCTTGAACTTCAGCGTGCCGTTTGCAGTCGGCGTACCGGAAACGGTTACCGCGATCTGGTTGTTTGCAACTGCTGCAGAAGTAACAGTCAGGCCAGCAACCGAAGAGGTAACGTTAACAGAGGTAGACGTGCCGTTTGCAATGTTGTTGGTTGCGAAGTACTTGGTCTCGCTGTACGCAGTGCCCTCGGTAGCAGCCGAGAAAACAGCAGTGCCAACAGTCTTGGTCTCGCTGGTGAACGCGTTATTGCCGTAGATCAGGCCGCTGTTCGCTGCACCAATGTTGTTGCCAAGCAGATTCGTCGCGTAGTAGTCGCTGCGCAGCCAATCGGTCTGCTCGATGATAACAGCCTCTACGCTGCCGTTGATCTCGAGGAAGATCGCGTTAGCCAGATAATCGCCGTTCAGATCCTTGATGGCGGTCTTAACGGAGCCAGCCTCAACGCCCTCGCCAGCATCGGAGTTGACGTACAGGATGGTCGCATCGCCGATATTCTTCTCGCCAGCGCCCGCGAAGATGACGGTCTTGCTGTCGGAAGAAACCTTGGTGATTGCATCGAAGGTCAGGTTGTTGTTCGAGCTTGCCAAATCGATCAACTCAACGTCGTCGATGGTGTAAACCGTGCTGTCGTTGTCCGCACGGAGGTAGATCTCGTTGCCATTGGTGATTTCCTTGAAGCCAATGAGCATGCCCTTCTGGCGGTCATCCAGATTGTTATACTCTTCCTGTACAGTAACAACGCCGTTCTCGGTCAGCAGCTTATACTGCATCAGCTTGTTGCTGTTGCCAACAAACTTCGCGTTCTCCAGGATGAAGCCGTAGTGGCTCCAGGTGTCGAAGTCGACAGCGCTCAGGTCGGTGTCATCGCTTACCTGAATTGCCAGCGCGCCGATGCGGTCCAGACCGCCCAGAGTGCCGCTGAAGGCATAAGCGACGATGCCATTGCCCATGTTGTGATCCGTACCAGTTTCAGCCAGAGTCTTACCCGTATTAGTGTCGTCAATATCGGCCAGATCCAGGTTCTTGTACTGCTTACCGGTCATGGTTGCGGCTTCGACCTTGCCGTCCGTATCGTTCCAAGCGAACAGGATGATCTCCGCATTGTCGTCGATCGTCAGGCCGTCGAACGCATTCTTCGTGGCTGCAGCAGTCTGCCCAGCAACGGTGTAACCTCCAGCAGCGCCCTCTACCTTGTCGCCGCGGTAGGTCAGGTCGCCATAGTACTCCTCATAACGCTCGTTGCCAGCGCCAACACCAGTCTGCAGCGGGCGCTCGAAGTAGTACTTGCCACCGGAAACGGTGTACTCGTACATAACGCCTTCGGTCAGCGTATCAAAGGTCTCGCTGCCAGCGCGGCTGCCAACCTCAACGGTCTTGGTGTCGCCGTTGAACAGCTGGATGCGGGCCAGATCCTCAACGCCGTTGTTCGCCAGGCTCATGACCAGCGCAACATTGTCAACGCGGCCGGTAAACTCGCCGGAGGACTTCTTCACGTAGAACATGATGCCGTTTACAGCAACGTAGTCAACAGACTCGCCAGCCTTGACAGCATTCAGGTCGTTCTCGCTGCGGACGGACTGGACAATATCCTCGCCGCCGTTGTACCAAACATCGTCGATCTGGTAAGCGTTGTAATCCTGACCAGCGCGCTCGGCCTGATCGTCGAAGTAGATGGTCTTGTTCGTGTTGTTGTCGCGCAGCGCAGCCAGCGTAGCGGTCTGCACGTCAGACTTCACGATGTCAAACTTGTCTTCGAACAGGTTGTTGGTGATGACGATCCAGTCATCCTTCTCAATATCATCGGCAATGTTCTCGTCGGCGTACTTGTAGGTCTGGCCGGCAGCGATGATCTTGGAGGAGTCCGCGTAGGTAACCTTCGCAACGTTGTAGGTCTTAACAACGAGGGTGTCCAGACGGCCGTTGCCATCGGAGTCGATGAAGGTGTACATGTTCGGGTTCAGCGCGTTGTGATCCAGCTCGTCGAGCGTGGTCCAGGTCGCAGGGTTGCCGTCAATATAGGTGGTGATGCCGCCGTTGCCATCAAGGCGATAAGAGTTGCCGTCGAAAGCAACCTTGTCGTCAGACTTGGAGGTCTTGTTCGCCGCTACGGTGTAGACGGTGTTGTCCTGCGTAGCGAACACGCCCAGAACCTGATAGCCCTTGCCATCCTTGAACATGACCTTGACCTTCTGGCCAAGCAGGTCGGAGTAGTCGGTGGTCACCTTGGTGAACACGTTTTCGTACTGGCCAACCAGCGTGCTGCCGTCCCAAACGGTGTTGATCGGGTCGCTCTTCTGCTGGTCAGTCGCGTTCTGCGCCAGCACGATTTCATCGAGGTCGATGCCAACCAGCGTACCGACAGAAGCGTACAGACCCATGTAAGCACGGCCTACGGTCTCCTTAACGCCGCCGTTGAGGACATTGTCAAAGCTGTTGGAATCAGAAGACCAGATGACGCGGCTGGCAGACAGGGTGTTGTAGATCATCTGCGCAGCCCACTGACGCGGCAGGCCAGCCTCAAGGCCGGTGCTTACCTTGTCGAGGATGCCGGCAGCGCCAGCGTGCTTGAGGGTGTTGGTCGCCCAAGCAGAGCCGGTCAGGCCAGCCTTCTCGGGCTCATAGCCGGTCAGAACCAGCAGCATCTTGGCAGCCTCGGTGCCGGTGACGATTTCGTCCGGCTTGAAGGTGCCGTCGCCGTAACCGGCGATGATGCCCTGGGACTCACAGAACTTGATGTAGCCCTCTGCCCAGTGACCGGAAATGTCGGTCAGGGTCGTGCTGACGTTAGCATAAGCCGCATCGTCAGCGGTGTTGTTGCGGACAACGAAGATCATCTTCGCCATTTCCGCACGCGTTACCGTGCCTTCCGGCTGGAACGAGCCATCTTCGTAGCCTTCGATGACGCCCAGCGTGGTCAGCATGCTCACGGCATCCTTGGCCTGAATGTCGGCCTCATCCGTGAACGCCGCACCGGCAAACATGGTGAACGCGCAAGCGAACGCCAAAACCAGTGCGAGAACCTTTTTGACATTCAGGGCTATAAACGCATCGGGCACCGTCCATACCGCTTATAATACGCGTTACTGACGGCGTCGTCAACGGATAATAATTGCCCTCCAATATCCAGTTAAAAAGCCCACAGGAGGCTTCGGGGAAACCCCTTTCCTGTGGGCTGTTGTTTATTGCCGCAGCAGCGTACGGTAGACCTCTTCACGGTCAGGCTGGCCAACCACGGACAACGATGCCTGCGTGAAATCGAATACGCGGCGTGCCAAGCGAAGCACATCCTCGGCGGTCACGCGGTCGTAAGCTGCCAGCACCTGTTCGACGGCGGAGACATAGCCGCGCAGCAGTTCGCTCCGGCCGATGGTCATCATGCGGGTGCCAGTGCTCTCCAGCCCCATCAACAGGTTGGTCTTGACCTGCTCGCGGCAGCGGGATAATTCCTCCGCAGCGGGACCCTGCTCACAGAACTGCCGCAATTCGCGGATGATCAGCTCGAGCGCCTTTTGTTCGGTTTCCGGCCCGAGCCCGGTGTAAATGGACAGCAATCCGGTGTCCAAATGCGGCGTGGTGAAGGAATAGATCGAATAACAAAGGCCGTTCTGCTCGCGCACGCCTTGGAACAGGCGGGACGACATGCCGCCGCCGAGGATCGAACTGAGCAGGTTCATGGCATATCGCTCCTCGGACAGCAGGGAAACGCCGGGAAAGGACAGGCACAAGTGATTCTGCTCAATGTCCTTTTCGCGCAGGAACAGGCTGGGCTGATAGGCAGCCGGGGTCGCTTGGTTGCGCCCTTCACCCTGCATATGGGAGAACAGGTCGGCGATATAGTCCAGATCGTCCTCCGTGAAGTGGCCGGAGACCGCAATCACGGTATCGGCCGGGCGATAGTAATGCTGCATGTAGTCGTGCATGGCCTCGGAATTGATGGTCTGCAAGGTTTCGGCCGTGCCGAGGATGGGACGGCCGAGTGCGGAGCCGGCATAGCACTGCTCAAACAGCTTGTCGATCGCCACATCCTCCGGGGAATCCTCATACATGTCGATCTCTTCGAGCACGACGCCCCGTTCCAGATTGATATCCTCCTGTGCAAAGCGCGAGTGCATGAACATGTCCGCGAGGATGGAGATGCCGGTCTGCAGGCGCTTGTCCAGTACCTTGATGTAGTAGCAGGTGCATTCCTTGTCGGTAAATGCGTTGGCCTGTCCGCCCAGCGCGTCGATAGCAATGGCGATATGCTGCGCCGAGCGCTTTTCCGTGCCTTTGAAAATCATATGTTCGATAAAATGGGAAATGCCGCTGAGTGCAGCAGGCTCGTACCGGCTGCCGTTGCCGACCCAGATGCCGACCGATACCGTGCGCACCGTATCCAGCTTTTCCGAAATCAGACGCACGCCGTTGGGAAGAACGCGTTTGACATACATATGGCTGCTTTCCTCTTTTTCTTCAGAATAGGGACAGGGGGTATGATCACAGTGTCATACCCCCTGTCAGGATCATATCGATTTAATAATACACCCGATTGCCGCTTTCGTCCAGATAGTATCGGTCGCCATCGGCATCATAATAGTCGCCGGTTTCCGGATCATACCGGCCGCCCTCCTCGGCCAGCGAGGCTGGGTCGACCGTTTCCCCGGTCTGCGCCTCATCCGGGGTGAGCGGGCCGGTCGGCGGCTCATCGTAATCGATGCCGCCCATCGGACCGTCCGCGGTATCGGTGCCGTCGGTTGCATCGGTGTCTGTCCCGGTATCCGTGCCCGGATAAATGTCGCTGTAAATATACCGCTCAATATGCGACGCGGCCTGATCCAAATCGTACAGGATGTATTCGCTGGACGCGCCATAGTAGTCCCATTCCCCATCCAACGGCACGCGGGCGTGCTCGATCGTGGGTACGCCGCCCTTGACCGAGCCGACGATCAGCGGCGCCAGTTCCGTCGGGGACAGCGAGGTCGTCACATAGGGGACGAGTTTTTGCATCAGGCCGATCAGGCTGCTGGCGTTCAGCGACTGCACCTTGTTGAACATGGCCTCCATGACGATGCCCTGCCGCTCGACGCGGCCCCAGTCGTCGCCCGTGCCGCCCTTGCGGATACGGCCGTAGCACAGCGCCTGCACACCGTCCAGCGTCTGTACGCCGGTTTGCTCGACGCCTTCAAATTCCTGCCCCTGCTCAATGCCGTAGTCCCGGATGACGCGGTTGAGCTCGAGCAGCTCCTCGGTCGTCCGCACGTCAATCTCCACGCCGTCCAATGCGTCGATGATCTCGACCAGCTGTTCGAAATTGACCGCAACATAGTCGGTGATATCCGTGCCAAAATTCTCGTTGATCGTCCGGATGGCAAGGCTCGGGCCGCCGAGGAAATAGGCGGCGTTGAGCTTATCCTCACCGTGCCCGTCGATATTGACGAGCGAGTCGCGCATCAGGCTGGTCATCTTGATCTTGCCGCGGGTGTTGTCCACCGTCACGATCATCATACAGTCCGAATGGCTCTGGTTATCGCCTTCGCGGGTATCCAGACCGAACAGCGCAATATTGGTGATGTTTTCGTCCGCCTTGACCCCGGCCGCCAGATCCTTGCCGAACAGCGAGGTATCATGGGTGTAGCCGAAGAACGAGCGGTAGGCATATAGCCCGAGGCAGAACAGGATGCTCAGCAGGACCAGAATGGTCAATATGCGGATCAGCCGGCGCTGAAGGCGTTTGACAGACATGGGATCAATCCTGTACGAGGTGCGAGAACGACCGCTCGGTCAGCTGGTGTACGCGCAGCGTGTTGGTATAGTTGACATGGCCGACCGGCATACCGGCGGTGATGGTGATGATATCGCCCACGCGCAGGTCGACGGCAGTGACCGCAGCCTGCTCAGACAGGTCGTACAGCTCGGTGCCCGTCTTGGGGCGGCGGGGCACCAATACCGGCTGCACGCCCCACGACATGGTCAGGCGGTGCAGGGTCTTTTCGCACGGGGTGGCCGCGATGATCGGCGCGCCCGGACGGTAGGTGGAAACTGCGCGCGCGGTCGAGCCGGCCTCGGTGAACGCGACGATGCATTTGGCGCCCAGATCGGCCGTGGTCGAGCAGGTCGCGTGCGAGATCGCCAGCGTCTTGAGGTCGCCGGTGACGTTCATATTCTGGAATTCCAGACGGGTCGCGCGGCGGCGGTCATAATGGATGGTCTTTTCCGCGTTCAGCGCGATCATGCTCATCGTCTGCACGGTCTCGACCGGATACTTGCCGACCGAGGTCTCGCCCGACAGCATGATGGCGCTCGTGCCGTCGTATACGGCGTTGGCAACGTCGGAAACCTCCGCGCGGGTCGGGCGCGGGTTCTTGGCCATGGACTCGAGCATCTGGGTGGCGGTCACAACGCGCTTGCCGCGCGAAATGCAGGTCTTGATGACGCTCTTCTGGATTTCGGGCAGCTCTTCGAACGGTACCTCGACACCCAGGTCGCCGCGGGCGACCATAACGCCGTTGGCCTCGTCGAGGATCTCCTGGATGTTGTGCACGCCTTCCATGTTTTCGATCTTGGCGATGATCTCAACATCCTCCTGGCCGTTGGCCTTGAGGATGGCCTTGATATCGCGCACGTCCTGCGCCGAGCGGGTGAACGACGCGGCGATGAAGTCAATGCCCTGCGACAGGCCGAACTCAATGTCCTCGCGATCTTTCTGGGATACAAAGGGCATGTTCAGGCGGATGCCGGGCACATTGATCGACTTACGGTTGGACAGCGGGCCGCCGTTGAGCGCGCGGCAGACGATATCCGTGCCGTCCTTAATCTCGGTGACGGTAAACGCAACCAGACCGTCGTCGATCAGGATGCGGGTGCCGACCTGCACGTCTGCGGGCAGGCCGTCATAGGTGATGGAGACGATCGTGTTGTCGCCTTCCACGTCGCGGGTGGTCAGCGTGAATTCCTGTCCCTCTACGATTTCGATTTTGCCGTCTTTGTAGGTTTTGGTGCGGATCTCGGGACCCTTGGTGTCCAGCATCAGGCCGACCGGCAGGCCGAGCTCGGCGCGCGCGGCCTTGACCGCGTCCATACGCGCCTTATGCTCCTCGTGCGAGCCGTGGCTGAAATTCATGCGGGCAACATTCATGCCCGCCTTGATCATTTCGGGGATGACCGCATCGGTCGCAGGGCCGAGCGTACAAATGATTTTGGTTTTGCGCATCATTTTCTTATACGTCCTCTCTTAAGAAAATCGTGTTCCAACTCTGATACTTTTTTAACGCTTCTATTTTAACAGCTTGTCCGCGGCTTTGCAATCGCTCGTCGGACGGGCTTTTTATTTTCATGCTTTTCGACAAAAAAGAGCGCGTGTGCCGCAAACATCTTGTGTTTTATGATACGGTCTTGTATAATAATGAAGTATTCCAGAGATAGAATCGGAATAAACCTGTAAAAAATCACCCAGTTTAGGGAAAACAGTCCGCAGCAGTATATGCAGCGGCGCTGCCGCCGTGAAAAAGGAGAAATGCGCTATGGCAAAGCCGGTTTTGGTGATTATGGCCGCGGGGATGGGTTCGCGCTATGGCGGGCTCAAGCAGATCGACCCGGTCGGGCCGAACGGACAGATCATTCTGGATTATTCCCTGTTCGATGCGCGCCGCGCGGGGTTCGAGCGGGTGGTGTTTATCATCCGTCCCGAACTGCACGAGGCGTTCGAGCAGGCCATCGGCCGCAAGGCGCGGCAGTCCATGCAGGTGGACTATGTCTACCAGACGCTGGATACGCTGCCCGAAGGGCTGGCCGCACCAGAGGGACGGGTCAAGCCGCTGGGCACAGCGCATGCGGTCTGGTGCGCGCGCGAAGCGACTGCAGGCGCGCCTGTGGCGGTTATCAATGCCGATGATTTCTACGGCGCGGACGCCTTCCGCAAAATTTACGATTTCCTTTCCACCGCGCAGGACGACGAAAAACGCCGGTACTGCATGGTCGGCTACCGGGTGGAAAACACACTGACCGACAACGGTGCGGTCGCGCGCGGCGTGTGCTCGATGGACGGAGACGGCCTGCTGACCGAGATCCTCGAGCGCACCAAAATTTCGCGCGCGCCGGACGGACGGATCGTTTTCGCGGCAGAGGATGACGCCCCGGCGGGCGAAATTCCGGAAGGCACGCTGGTCTCGCTCAACCTGTGGGGCTTTACGCCCTCCTTCCTGCCCTCGCTGGAGGACGGGCTGCGCCGCTTTTTCGCAGAGCGTCTGCCGCACAACCCGCTCAAAGCGGAGTATTACCTGCCGTTTGCGGTCGACGAACAGATTCAGGCCGGCATTGCGACCGCCAAGGTGCTCACCACGACCGCGCGCTGGTTCGGCGTCACCTACCGCGAGGATAAGCCGTCCGTGTGTGCCGCCATCGCGGAGATGACCGCGCGGGGCGAATACCCCGCCGACCTGTAAGCGGGAGGCGTCATGGATTTTTCAACCGAGTTTGTCGCGCTGCGCGACAAGCTGCAGCAGGGGCAGGACAAGGCGTTCCACTCCGTGCAGAATGTGCCGGTCGCGGGGCGCGTGGCAGCCCTGATGAGCACGTTTGATCTCTCTGCCGAGCGCAAGCTGCTCGGCATGATGCCGACCGGCCTGTCCGGCCACGCACATGAATACCGGCTGCTGTTCGCCGTGCCCACGCTGGATGAAGCGGCGCTGGCCGACTGGTGGGCGTATGCCCAGCAGGCCGAGCGGGAGCTGGTGCACCCCGATGCGCAGCATGAGTTTTCTATTGTGTCGGTCATCCTCGTCACACAGCAGATGCCGCGCGGCCTGCCCAAAAAACTGCGCCGCCTGTCGGCCGGGCGGGACTTCAAAAAGGAAGGCAGCGGCTGGTCGTCGGTGCGGGTCGCTGCGGTCGACCTGTGCACGCGGCAGGTTTCCACCAACCGCATGGGCGATGCCCTCCGGAATGTTTTGCGCCCGATTGTGTAAAATGCCCCTTGCAAATGCGGCGGACATATGATATAGTATCATGTACGCAATTCTAACGCGCTGTCCCGCAGCGCGAGATAAAGAAAATTTCAGTGGAGGGAATTGATAGTATGACTACCGCACAAATTGCACTTTCGGTCGTTATGATCGTGGCCAGCCTGTTCCTGATCGTGGTTGTGTTGCTGCAGAGCGGCGCGCAGCAGGGTCTGGGCGCTATTTCCGGCGGCGCGGAAACGTTCTTCGGCGCGGGCAAGGCTTCGGCAGCGGATAAGGTGTTCGCCCGCCTGACCTCGGTCGTCGGCGTGGTATTCGTCATTGCCGCGCTCGTACTCAACCTGATCCACTGATATGGAGACGGTGCAGCGTGTGCTGCTGCTTGCCTTTGCCGTGCTGGCAGCGCTGACCGTGTTGCAGCAGATGCGTTACGGCATGCTCTGCGGCCGCGCGGAAGGGCAAGACCGTCAGGCCGACCCCAAGGCACAGGCCTGCCGGCGGCGTGCGGTCTGCTGTGCCGTAGCGGCAGCGGTCTGCCTGGGTGTGAATATCGCGCTGGGTGCGCTGCACAAGTGACGACACAGGGCGCGGTCATAAAAAGACGTGGATCACGAAGCTGCTAAAGCAGGCGGCATGCAGACAAATTGCAACAAACCGGTGTGTTATCTCGCAGAGAGATGGCACGCCGGTTCTTTTTGCGCCGTTGTGCGATGTTGCCTTAGATGAGCATTGCTTAGTGTTGTGCAAAAGCTCTCCATCCGTGCATTGTCAAAGCAGCAGTGCGTGCGCCCCATGCTCTGACGGATCGAGCCATATTGTGCA
>NZ_CALWUN010000057.1 GCF_944384735.1 uncultured Agathobaculum sp.
CCTGCGTCCTCCTCGAAGTGGATACGCTCGAGGCGGCAGGAGTGCTTGACACCGTCGACGTAGAAGAACACCTCGCCATTCTCGCAGATCGGCACATCGAACTGCGAAATCTGATAGGCCTTGGGCAGGTCGGGATAGAAGTAGTTCTTACGGTCGGCCTTGCACAGGCGGTTGACCGTGCAGCCGGTCGCCAAACCCATCTTGGCCGCATAGTGTACGACCTGCTTGTTGAGAACCGGCAGCGCGCCCGGCATACCGGTGCAGACCGGGCAGGTGTGGGTATTGATCGGTGCGCCGAACGAAGTCGAGCACGAGCAGTAGATCTTGCTCTTGGTGGACAGCTCCGCATGCACCTCAAGGCCGATGACAGCTTGATATTTCATTTGTCCATTCCTCCCTTACAGTGCCGCGATGATGTTCTTGAGACCGGACGCCTGCTCGAACGCAAGGCCGGCGTCGAGCAGCTTCTGCTCGCCAAAGCGCGGCCCGATCAGCTGCATGCCGATCGGCATCTTGTTCGCGTCATAGCCGCAGGGCTGCACCAGACCGGGCAGACCCGCGATGTTGACCGATACCGTGCAGATATCGCCCGCATACATCTCAAGCGGGTTGGTCGTCTTGGAACCGATCTCATAGGCCGTGGTCGGCGCGACCGGCGTCAGGATGACATCGCACTTGTCAAACGCATTTGCAAACTCCTCGCGAATCTTACGCTGCGCCGCGCGCGCCTTCTTGTAATAGGCGTCGTAGTAACCCGAGGACAGCACATAGGTGCCCAGCATGATACGGCGCTGCACCTCCGCGCCGAAGCCCTCCGAACGGCTCTTGGTGTAGAGCGCGATCAGGTCGTCGCCCGCGTTCGGCGTGCGGTAGCCGTACTTGACGCCGTCAAAGCGCGCCAGATTAGACGACGCCTCCGCCGACGACAGAATGTAGTAAACCGGCAGCGCGTACTCAACCAGCGGCAGCGAAATCTCGAACACCTCCGCGCCAAGGCTCTTATAGGTCTCGGCGGCGGCGAGCACGCTCTCGCGCACCTCGTCCGAAATGCCCGCACCAAAGTATTCCTTAGGCAGGCCGATCTTCATGCCCTTGATGTCGGCATTCAGATTCGCACGGGTCGAGCCCTCGAACGGGGTCTTGACCGAGGTCGAGTCGTGCATCGGGTCGTGGCCGGTGATCGCGTCGAGCAGCATGGCCACGTCCTCGACCGAGCGGCCGAACGGGCCGATTTGGTCGAGCGAGGACGCAAAGGCGATCAGGCCGTAGCGGGATACGGCGCCGTAGGTCGGCTTGAGGCCGACCACGCCGCAGAACGACGCCGGCTGACGGATCGAGCCGCCGGTATCCGAGCCGAGCGACAGCGGTACCTCACCCGCCGCAACGACCGCCGCCGAACCGCCGGACGAGCCGCCCGGCACACGGTTCAGGTCGTGCGGGTTGTAGGTCGGGTGTGCGGCCGAGTTCTCGCAGGACGAACCCATCGCAAACTCGTCCATGTTGGCCTTGCCGGTCACGACCACGTCATGTGCTGCCAGCTTTTCGACCACCGTCGCGTTGTACGGCGGGTTAAAGTTATACAAAATCTTGGACGCGCAGGTAGTCAGCGTCCCTTTCGTGCAGATGTTGTCCTTGACTGCGACCGGAATGCCCGCCAGCGCGGACAGTTCCTCACCCGCGGCGCGCTTCTTGTCGACTGCTTCGGCCTGCGCCAGCGCAACCTCCTCGGTGACCGTCACATAGCCCTGCACCTTGTCCTCGACCGCCTTGGTGCGGGCGAAAACGTCATGTGCCAGCTCGACTGCGGAAATCTCCTTAGCGGCCAGCATTTTCGACAGCTCAGCGGCTGTTTTCTCATAAAGTGCCATATTCCCTACCCCCTTATTCTACCACGCGCGGTACGGCCACGCCGCCCGCCTGGAAGTCCGGCGCGTTCGGCTCGATCAGCTGATCGGGCGTGTAGTCCTGCACGACCACGTCCTCGTGAAAGGCGTTCTTGCGCTCGGTGTTGATGACGTCCGTGATGTCGCCCAGATCGAGCTCGGCCAGCTTGTCGACCATGCCGACGATGCCCTGCATGTCGTCCGCCAGACGGTCGAAGATGCCGCCCGTCGAGTCCAGACGCGCAAGGGACGCGATGTGCTCAATTTCTTTTCTGGAAATTGCCATGTCAAAGTTCCTCCTGCTGTATCATATTTTTGAATTCTTCCTCTGTTAAGACCGGGATGCCGAGCTCTGCCGCCTTTTGCAGCTTGCTGCCCGCGTTTTCCCCGGCCACCACATAGCTGGTTTTTTTGGAGACCGACCCGGCCGCCTTGCCGCCGAGCGACTCAATGAGATCGTTGATCTCCTTGCGGGTGTAGAGCGTCAGGCTGCCGGTCGCGACGATCGTCTTGCCGGCGAGCAGGTCGCTCTTGGCCGTCTTTTCCCCGATGAAGTTGACGCCCGCCGCGCGCAGCTTTTCGATCAGCGCCTGCGACTGGTCGAGCGCGCGCCACGAAGCGATGCTCTCGGCTGTCGTCTGGCCGATGTCGCGGATCTCGGTCATCTCCTCGACCGACGCCGCGAGCAGCGCGTCCAGACTGCCGAAGTGGTTGGACAGCACCTTGCCCGCCTTCTGCCCGACATGCCGGATGCCGAACGCAAACAGCAGCCGCGACAGGTCGCGTCCTTTGCTCGCCTCGATGCCGCGCAGCAGGTTGTTCGCCCAGATGTCCACCTTTTTGCCGAGCGGCAGCAGCTGCTCGACCGTCAGGTCGTACAAATCGGCAGCAGACTTTACCAACCCCGCGTCGATCAGCTTTTGTAGGTTGCCCTCACCGCAGCCGTCAATGTCCATCGCGTCGCGCGAGGCAAAGTGCATCAGGTTGCGCAGCAGCTGCGCCGGGCACGCCGCGCCCGTGCAGCGGATGGCGGCTTCTTCCTCGTCGTCGTACACCGGCGCGCCGCAAACCGGACAGAATTTCGGCATTGCATAGGGCTGCGCGTCCGCGGGACGGAAGTCCATCTCGACCTTGATGATCTCCGGGATGATCTCGCCCGCCTTGCGCACCGAGACCGTGTCCCCCACCCGCACATCGAGCTGGCGGATAAAATCGCGGTTGTGCAGCGTCGCGCGCGACACGGTCGTGCCTGCGAGCCGCACCGGCTCGAGCACGGCGTTTGGCGTTAAAACGCCCGTGCGCCCGACCGAAATGATGATATCCTTCAAAAGCGTCTGCTTGACCTCGGGCGGGTATTTGTACGCCGCCGCCCAGCGCGGGAACTTGGCCGTCGAGCCGAGCGTTTGGCGCTGTGCAAACGAATTGACCTTGACGACCGCGCCGTCGATGTCGAAATCCAACTCGCCGCGCGTCTCGCCCATGTTCTCGATCTCGCGCTGCACGTCCGCCGGATCGGTGTAAACCGGATAGCGCGGGCTGACCGGAAAGCCGAGCGATTTCAGGTAATCAAGCGACTCCGTGTGGCTGGTCAGCGGCAGCTCGTCCACATTCTGGATGTTAAAGCAAAAAATAGACAGCTTGCGCTTACGGGTGATCTTGCTGTCCTTCTGCCGCAGCGAGCCTGCCGCCGCGTTGCGCGGGTTGGCAAGCAGCGGCTTTTCGTGCAGCTCAAGCTCGGCGTTGAGCGCGTCGAACACCGACTTCTTCATATAGATCTCACCGCGTACGATCAGGTGCGGCGGCGCGTTTTCCAAGTGCTGCGGGATATCCTTGACTGTTTTGAGGTTGGCGGTCACATCCTCGCCGACCTGTCCGTCGCCGCGCGTTGCGCCGCAGACAAATTCACCCTCGACATACTCGAGCGCGACCGAAAGGCCGTCGATCTTGTACTCGACCACATATTCCGCCTGCCCGACCGCGCCCTCGACGCGGCCATAAAACTCGGCAAGCTCGTCAAACGAAAATACGTCCTGCAAACTCTCGAGTGGATAGGCATGCGTCACCTTGGCAAACCGCCCGGACGCCGTGCCGCCGACGCGCTGCGTCGGCGAATCCGCGTCCGCGTACTCCGGGTGTTCGGCTTCGAGCGTACGCAGCTCACGCTGCATCCTGTCATATTCATAGTCCGGAATCTCCGGTGCATCTTCGTTATAATATTTTTCGTTGTGATACCGCAATTTTTCGCGCAGTGCGGTGATCTGTTCGTGCGCGTCCATGCAAGCACCCCTTCACATTCCAACACAGAGTATAGTATACCAGATTTTTCGCCCATCCGAAAGTATTATTTTCCGTTTTCCGACGAATTATCATAATCCGGTATCTCGCCAAGCAGGCCCGAGCCGAGGTCGTCGATATAGGTGTACCGCTCGGGTACCGTGCCGACAATGACCGTGTCGGTCACCGGAAAGGTCGAGACGATCTCGCGGTCGTCGCCGCCGAGCGGCGTCAGGATGCGGAAGCCTGCGTGGATTTCGATGATGATATTGTGCCGGGTCTGGTTGATGCCCGCCGCCGAAAACGCACTGACAAACTCGGCCTCCATCTGCGTCAGACCTGCCATGCCGATATCGACCGAAGGCCCCATGCCGGAAAAAAAGTGCGGTGCGAACACCGAGCCGAGCGGCACCTCGACCGTGGTGTGCTCAAGGTCGCCCAGCCGTTCAAACAGGCCGTTGACCAGTTTGGCCTTGATCTGCCCGATCGCGATCACGTCGGTGCGCAGCGCGGTCACATGGTTTTCGCTGTCACGCTCGAGGATAACCATGTTTTCATAGGTCTCCGGGTCGGAAAAAACCTCCTCCTGCATCAGGTTGTTGATCTCCTGAATGGCGCTGTCCTCACACACGTTGGCGGCATATTCGAGGAAAATCCGATGCAGCCGCGCTGTGGCCAGCGCACCCGTTGCGGTAAGCAACGCGAACAGCATCACCAGCCACCAGCCGCCGTGCCTTCTTCCATACCTGCGCCGCCGCATGCACACACCCCCTCCGCGCCCAGTATACGCGGCGGACAGACAAAAAAGAAGCACCCTGCCGGGTGCTTCTTTGCATTTCAGGAATTATTCCTCGTCGTAGTCGTCGCCGATCAGCAGCGCACGGATCGACAGGGAAACCTTCTTCTTCTCATCGTTGATGTCGATGATCTTGGCATCGACCTGCTGGCCGACCTCAAGCTCGTCCTCGGGCTTAGCGATGCGGTGATCCGCGATCTGGGAGATATGGATCAAGCCATCCACGCCCGGAACGATCTCCGCGAACGCGCCGAACGGCATGAACTTGAGGATCTTGACCTGTGCAACGTCGCCCACGCCATACTTGGACTTGAACACGTTCCACGGGTTGTCCTCCTCGCGCTTGTAGCCGAGGGAGATCTTCTTGTTCTCCTTGTCCAGACCAATGACAAACACCTTGACCTTATCGCCGACTGCGACGACCTCGGACGGGTGCTTGATGCGGCCCCAGGACAGCTCGGAGATGTGAACCATGCCGTCCACGCCGCCGATGTCAACAAACGCGCCGTAGGAGGTCAGGGACTTGACCGTGCCCTCGTACTCGTTGCCGACCTCGATGGTGCTCCAGATCTGCTCGGCAGCAGCCTTGCGGGCCTCCTGCTGGATCTGGCGGATCGAGCCGACTACGCGCTTGCGCTGGCGGTTGATCTCGGTGACATAGAAGGACTGCTTGGTCTTGACCAGCTGGCTCATCGGCTGATCCTTCGGCACACCGGTCTGGCTGGCCGGGATAAAGACGCGCACGCCGAACGCGGTCGCAACCACGCCGCCGCGGTTCTCCTCAACGATGGTGCCTTCGACGACGGTATGCTCCTCGTGCGCCTTCTCGATGGTCTCCCAGCCCTTGAGCTGGTCGACGCGCTTCTTGGACAGCGTGACCGTGCCCTCGCCGTCGTTGACGCGGACAACAACTGCCTCGATCTCGTCGCCCGGGTGGATGTTGGCCGCTACGTCATAGTTCGGGTCGTCCGACAGCTCGCTCAGCGGGATATACGCAGTGTGCTTGACGCCCAGATCGACCTGCACGTCGGTCGTGGACACAGCGACAACCGTGCCGGTGACTTTTTCCCCTGTATTTAAAGTCTTGAAGGACTCCTCCAGCATTGCGGCAAAGTCCTCGCCGTTTTCAATTTTCGTTTCTTCGCTCATCATGTTACTGACCTCCTTAATTATCCATGCCGGTGTCGATGCACCCGCTGTAATACCGACGCGCCCATCCCGGCAGAGCCCCTGCGTCGTAAGCTCCGCGGCGTCCTCGATATAAAGCACATTGCTGCACAGCGAGCGGCTGATTTCATACAGCCGCTTGGTGTTGGAGCTTTTCTTGTCCCCAATCACGATCATTTGATCCGACACACCGGCAAGCAGACGAGCCTCCGACTGACGCTCATCCGTCGCTTTACATATTGTATCAAAAATTTTGAGGTTTGTACACCTTTTTTTTATCAGGTCGACGGAAATATTCCAAATCGACCGGTTGACCGTGGTCTGTGCAACGACCGAGATCGGTCTGTCAACCATATCACCCCGTTCGGTGAACGCCCTTGTCTGCGCTTCGCCGTCCAGCACGACCGACGCGCCGCACCAGCCCTGAATGCCGACGACCTCGGGATGCCCGGCGCTGCCCAAAATCACGACAAGCCTCCCCGCCCGGCTTTCCCGGTCGACAATGCGGTGGATTTTCTGCACAAAGGGGCAGGTCGCGTCAAACACGGCGCACCCTTTGGCCTCAAGCGTGCCGTAAACCGCACGCGGTACGCCGTGCGCGCGGATGAGTACGGCCGCCCCGTCCGGGATTTCGTCCAATGTCTGCGCGGTGCGCACGCCGCGCGCCTCCAGCCGCCGGATCTCATGCATGTTATGGATGATCTCACCATAAGCGTAGATCACGCCCTGCCGTCCCGCCTGCTGCTCGGCCATATCGACCGCGCGGCGCACGCCAAAGCAGAACCCCGCCGTTTTTGCAACCGTTACGCTCATACCTGCTCCTTGAGCGCATAGATGCGGTGCAGGATATCATCCGCAATCACGCCGTAATCCTTTTCCTTGGGGTCGGGCAAAAACGGCTTGCCGATCACGACAGTCGCATGGCAGCGGTACCCCTTGTTTTCTGTGATATACATGGGCAGGATGGGCGCCTTGGTCTTGACCGCCAGCATCGCCGCACCTTTTTTGGCCTCGCCCTCGCCCGCGCCGCGCGTGCCCTGCGGGAAGATGATCAGTTTGTTCCCCGCACGCACCGCGCCCAGCGCCGTCTTGATCGCGGTGATGTCCGCGCTCGAACGGTCGATCGGGAACGCCCCGAGCGCCGAAATCAGCCATGCAAACAGCCGTTTCCCCTCGAAAAGCTCTTTTTTTGCCATCAGGCGCAGCGGTGTATTATGTCCCAGCGCCACCGCCGCAAACGGCGGGTCGGATAACTGCACATGGTTTGGGCAGACAACACAGCCGCCCTCCGGGATGTTTTCCCGGCCGATCACGCGGTAGCCGAAGTGGATATGGAAGCCCAGTGCGACAAATGGGATCGCCAGCCACTGGAACCAGCGGTGATATTTCAATTTCATGGTGTTTGCCCCGTCCTTTCCCGAATGATGCGCAGCACCGCTTCGATGCTTTGCTCAAGCGTGATGTCGCTCGTATCCAGCAGCACAGCGTCCTCCGCCTGCCGGAGCGGCGCGACCGCGCGCGTCATATCCTGATGGTCGCGCTGCCGGATATCGCGCAGCACCTCGTCCAGCGTTACCTGCTGGCCTTTTTCGCACAGTTCGAGATAACGCCGCTGCGCGCGCGCCTCTGCCGAAGCAGTCAGGAATATCTTGACCGGTGCGTCCGGCAGGATCACGGTGCCGATATCGCGACCATCCATCAGGATATTGCCGTTTTCCGCCATGTTCCGTTGGGTGTCCAGCAAAAACTGCCGCACCTCGGGCACGGCCGACACCTTGGAGGCGTACTGCGCGATCTGGGGCGTGCGGATCGCCTCGGACACATCCTCGCCGCACAGCAGGATATGCTGCGCGCCGTCCTGATAGCGGATGGACAGCTCCACCGCAGGCAGCGTCGCTAGGATGCCCGCCGTATCATCGCCGGAAATGCCTTTCCGGCAAACGGCAAGGCCGATCGCGCGGTACATCGCGCCCGTATCGACATAGACATAACCCAGCCGCGCCGCCGCTGCGCGCGCAACCGTCGATTTGCCCGCCCCGGAAGGGCCGTCGATGGCCACCGAAATATATCCCATCCTTATTCCTCCCCCTGCGCAGCGCAAAGCCCGGCCAAACGGCCGGTCGACCACGCGATTTGTAAATTAAAGCCGCCGGTATAGGCGTCTACATCGAGCACCTCGCCCGCAAAATACAGGCCGGCACACTTTTTCGATTCCATGGTTTTGGGGCTGACCTCACGCACGCTGACGCCACCCGTCGTCACGATCGCCTCGGCGATCGGGCGCTTGCCCGACACTGCGACCGGAAAATGCTTGAGCGTGTGCAAAAGCGACGCCCGCTGCGCCTTGGTAATGGTGTTGACCTTGGTGTGTGGGTCAATTCCCGACTGCTGCACCACAGCCGGGATGATCTTGCGCGGCAGCAGTCCGCCCAGCGCATTGATAAAGTCGCTGTTCTTGTGTTTGTCAAAGTCGGAAAGCAGGCGCTTGTCCAGCGTTTTCCCGTCCAGCGCGGGCTTGAGGTCGATCTCGACCCGGTACGCCTTGCTTCCAAAATGCCGCATGTGCGCGGACGCAGACAGGATCAGCGGCCCGGACAGGCCGAAATGCGTGAACAGCATCTCACCGAAATCGGAAAATATTAGTTTCCCGTCCTCGAACACGGTCACCTGTACATTGCGCAGGCTCAGCCCCATCAGCGCGCGGCAGGTCTCCCCCGCCTCGACCAGCGGCACGAGCGACGGGTTGGGCGGCACGACCGTGTGCCCAGCCTCGCGCGCAAAGCGGTAGCCGTCGCCGGTCGAGCCGGTCTGCGGATAGGACGCGCCGCCGGTCGCCACGATGACGCGGTCGGCGGGATACACCCTGCCGCCCGCGCGCGCACCTGCTACCCGGCCGTCTGCGATCTCGAGCGATTCAGCCGTTTTCTGTACTATGGTAACACCCTGACGTTTGACCCAGATAAAAAGTGCGTCAATAATGTCCGCGGACTTGTCCGAAACCGGAAAAACGCGGTTGCCGCGCTCGGTTTTGAGCGGCACGCCGTGCGCTTCGAAAAAGGCCATCACGTCTGCCGGGGAAAAGCATCCCAGCGCGGAATACAGGAACCGCGGGTTGACCGGCACGTTTTGCAGCACCGTCTGCACATCACAATCGTTGCACACATTGCAGCGCCCCTTGCCTGTGATGAACAGCTTGCGGCCGACCTTTTCATTCGTTTCCAGCAGGGTCACGCGCGCGCCCTGCTCGGCCGCCGTACCGGCCGCCATCAAACCGGCCGCGCCGCCGCCGATGACAATGATATTCAATTCGCCTCGTCCTCCGGCTTTTCGTATACGTCGTATTCCTCCCAGATGCGCTCGAGCTGGTTGAAGGTCTGCTCGATCTCGTCCCGGCGGCTCATGCCGACGGCGACGATCAACGCATTGATGACCGAAAGCGGCGCAACCAGCGAATCAACAAAGCTGGCCATATCGCTGCGCGCCAGCAGCAGATGGTCGGCCACGGGCGCGAGCGGCGACAGGTGGGAATCGGTCAGCGCGATCACGCGCGCGCCCCTGTCGCGGGCGTACTGCATGGCGCTGAGCGTGCGCTTGGAGTAGCGCGGAAAGCTGACGCCAAACACCACATCGCCCGGCCCGACGCGCAGCACCTGCTCAAAAATCTCACTGACGCTGTTGGTATGTACCAGACGCACATTTTCGAACAGCAGGTTGAAATAAAACCCGACAAAGCTCGACAGCGCGCTCGACGAGCGCACGCCGAGCAGATAAATGCGCTTGGCGCCGATCAGCGCGTCCACTGCGCCCTGAAAGGCATCGCGGTCGATCTCATCGAGCGTCTGCCGGATCATATCCATGTCCGCATGCAGCACGGTCTGCAGCACGTCACGCCCGCCCATGCGGTCGCTTGACACCTCCATGCGCTGCACCGAGGTCAGCTTGTTGCGGATCATCTCCTGCAGGGCGCGCTGCAAATGCGGATACCCGTCATAGCCCAGTTCGGTGGCAAAGCGCACCACGGTGGACTCGCTCACCCCAACGGTCGTGCCCAGACGGCTGGCCGTCATAAAGGCCGCCTTGTCGTAGTGTTCCAGAATGAAGCGGGCGATTTGCTTCTGTCCCTTGGAAAAACCGGGCAGCTCGCTCTGTATCTTATTGATCAGATCGTTCATGGTTCCTCTCCCCTGCATGCCAAAGATGCATTTGCCGTTTCTATTTTAAGCGCCTTTCCGGCAAAATGCAAGTCGTTTCGCATCAATCCTGCAAATTTGCAGCAATTTCCTGCAGGTATGCCAGCTCGTCCGCCGTCAGGTCGCGCCATGCCCCGCTTTTCAGCCGCGGGTCGAGCGACAGCGCGCCGACCGCCACCCGCTTAAGGCGGCGCACCTCCAGCCCGCACTGCTCGCACATTTTGCGGATCTGGCGGTTGCGTCCCTCGTGGATGGTCAGGCGCAGCTTGGCGCTCTGTTCGTCCTGTTCCAGCACCGTCACCGTTGCCGGGCGGATGCGGTAGCCGTCGATCTCCATCGGCTCGGACAGCTTTGCAAGATTGTCCAGCCGCCCGCGCACGCGCACTTCGTAGTGCTTTTCCACCTCGTGCCGCGGATGGGTCAACGCATGCACCAGCTCGCCGTCGTTGGTCAGCAGCAGCAGCCCCTCGGAATTATAATCCAGCCGCCCGACCGGCACGACGCGCGCCTTGCAGTCCCGCACCAGATCGGCCACGGTCTTGCGGCCGCGCTCGTCCTTGCGGGTGGAAACATAGCCGCGCGGCTTGTACAGCATCAGGTAGCGTTTTTCCTCCGCCATGCCAATCGGCTTGCCGTCGACCAGCACCTTGTCCCGCTTGAGGTCGGCGCGATCGCCCGGCGACGCGGCGCGTCCATTGACCGTCACGCGCCCATCCAGCATCCACTTTTCCGCCTCGCGCCGCGAGCATAGCCCGGCCTGTGCCAAAATCTTTTGCAGTCTCTCTTCCATGGGATGTCCTCCGTTTGTCCTGTCCAGTTGTCAATCATCGCCGAACAGCCTGTCCCACAGCCGTTCGGACAAGCTCTTTTCCTCGGGCGGCAGCAGCACCGCCCCGCCGTATACCAGCGCGTCATCCGCGACCGGCACGCCGTCCAGCCGGTATTCGATGCGCCCTGCCGACGCGCTCTGCACGACGGGCGCATAACAAATGCGCTCGCCGTAACGCACCGTCTGCAGGCGTTCGCGCTCGCCGGGCAGCAGGTAGGCAGTCACCGTGTTGCGCGCCAGCAGCGGCACGGTATCCGCGTCGCCGCCGAACACCTGCAGCTGCGTGACCGTCTCGCCCGCCTGATGCAGCGTCACCGGCGTGTATTGGGCAAAGCACTGATCCAGCAACGCCATGTG
>NZ_CALWUN010000058.1 GCF_944384735.1 uncultured Agathobaculum sp.
CATGGCGTTCTGCAGCTCCTGATTCCAGCCCTCGAGCGTTGAGGACAAGCCCTCGAAGGTCTTACTCTGCTGCTCCATGGCGCCCGAGTACATCTGCTCCATATAGGACTGGATGATCTGCACGGCCTCGGTGCCCGCGATGTCGCCGCCCGAAATCATGGAGTAGGCGTCGCCCTTGCTCACGCCCTTGGCGCTCGCCAGCGCGCCGACCGCGTCAATGCCGCGATCCTGCAGGATGTTCAGATCCTCGAGCGTGGTCTTGTTGCTCGAACGCATGCGGCCGAGCGCGGTAGACACATTGGTCATGTCCGCCGCCGTCATGCCGAGCGCCGCGCCTGCGTCGCCAATCGAGGTCAGCGCGGGGAGCATCTCATCGGCGGCGTAGCCGTAGGTCTTGAGCGTCTTGCTCATGGCCGTCAAGTCGCTGTACAGGAACGGTGTCACATTGGCCATGGTTTTCAATTCACTAAGATATTGCTGCGCTATATCCTTTGAGCCAAACAGCGTCGTGAACGACGTAAGATCGGTCTCGCGCTGGCCTGCCAGCGCCGAGCCGCTTTCCAAATCGGCCGACTGCCGCTCCTGCACGGCGTTGTACTGATCCTGCACATAGCTTTTGAACGCTGCATCGCGGCTTTCAAACTGCTGCGTCGCGGCTTCGATACCGCCGGACACCGCACCGATCAGCCCACCTGCGGCCGCGCCGATCGCAGTGCCCACACCGGGAATAATCGACCCAGCCGCCGCGCCCATGGCCGCGCCCGAGATCGCGCTGCCGAGGAAGGACTGGATGGCCGCGCCGTCGGTCTCGCCGTAGTACGAACCGAAGAACGCGCCCGCTGCACCTGACAGGCTGCTGCCCAGCATGTTGCCGAAGCCTGCGGTCGCCAGCGCCGAGCCGAGCGTGCCGAGCATCGAGCCGGAACTGCCCGCCTTGGCGCCGATGCCGCCGTCGGCAGCCTGCTTGTTGGCAATTTTGCTGTTCGTACCGGCAAGCGTGCGCATGCTTTTTTCCGCCTCGGTCGCGTTCGCGTTGACTGCTTTCAGCTGGCTGGCCAGATGATTCAGCTCAAACTGCTTATCCTTCATGGCCAGCTCATCCGCTGCATCCCCGGTTTCCTCAAAGCGCTTTTTGGCTTCCCGTAGCTCATTTTTGACCTTTGTCATATTCAGCTGCACGGAAACACGCGTCTGATTGAGTGTATCAAGGCTTTTCTGCAACGATTCAATACTTTTTACGCCGGTGCGCGTCGCATCTGCGATTTTTTTGAGGGTCGTGGTGTAATTGTCCTTCGCGCTCAGCGCAATGGATACGTCAGGCATGGGCGGCAGCCTCCTCCCGGTGCAGTTTTTCGCTCTCCGCCCGCCAGCGGATGCCCTCAAGCGTCTTGGGCAGACATTCCTTTAGCACAAACGCTTGCAGCACCTGCTTCTCGCCGGGCGGGAGTTTCAGATAGTCGGACGGCAAGACGTGATGCTGCCGAAAAAGCAGGTACATCAAAAACGTCTCGTCGTCCTCTCTCAGTTTTTTTCGATATCCGCCAAAACCTGCAGCGTAGAGCCGCGATAACCGGAAAGTTTTTCAATCGCGGCCTGCAAGTCCTCGATCTCACCCGCGCGCAGCATCTTGCGCACAACCTCGTAGGGCGTCGCCGCGCCGCAGGCCTGCTGCAAGCGCTCGTCGCGCAGGTTTGGTTCGATCACGCCCGCCGTGACGATCGCGGCGGGAAAATCCGCGCCGCTCGACATCTGCTGGATCTCGCGCACCTGATTGAAACTCAGCTCGCGAATGCGGAACACGACCGGGTTGCCGTCCGCATCCGTCCAGCTGTGAAACTGCAAAAGCTGCTCGCCGGGGGTGCGCTTGCACGCATCCAACAGCCGCTCGACCGTGGTCGGGATTTTCGTTTCGCTTGCCATATCACATTGGCTCCTTTCCATTCCTCGCGCCGCAGCGCGCTTTTCATCCATAAAATCCGGGAGCATGTATCTCGGATATTATACCGGTCAGGGAAAAGTTTCGCTCGTCGGAACTTTTCCCTGTTCGGACGCATCCGCGTCCTGCGCGGTGCGTTCCCTCGCCCGAAAGCGTGGTTTCGGGCGAATCATTTCGGCTGGATCAAATCAAGGTAATCCCAGCGCGTGAATGTGAACGGACATTCAATCTGCCCCTTGGTGGCCAGTTCCCAGTCTGCAAGCGTCAGGTCGTCAAACGACGCGTCGTAGATGACCACGCGCTCCGCGCCGTAGGTGTCCGGGTCGTCCAGCAGCGAAATCAACTTGACGCGCGTGTCCTTGCCCGCCTTGAGGTTGTCGCTCATCTTGATCGCCATGCGGGAGTTGACCTTGTGGAACCGGATCGTACCCGTACCCTTGGCGCTCATCAGCTTGGTATCGACCATGAACTGGCAGCACATCGGCACTTCCTCTTTGTTTGCTACGATCTTGGCCTGCAAGCCGAGCGTCTCGCCGCACAGCTCGTCGTCCATCCATGCCTGCCCGTGCGTGCCCGAAATGACGCGCGAGGCAGAATCCATGCTTACACTCATTCTTACTCCACCTTTTAGACAGTGATTTTAATTGTGACGTCCTCGATTGCGTCCGCAATCGTAAACTTGCCCACAAGGAACACATGCGAACCGGTATCCGCGTGGCGCAGCTCCTCGTCGCCCAGCTCGTCGCCCGCCGCGCCCAGATAGTCGCGCACGGCCTCGGTGTCGATGTCCAGCGACGACTTGTCCTCGATCAGCAGCCCCGCCGTTTCCAGCGTGTGGAAGTAGCTGCGGCCCGCCGTGACGAGCAGCATGCGGTTGTCGTAGGTGTTGAGCACCTTGCCGATGAAGGTATCCTCAATGGTCGCGCGGAAGTCTGCGTCCACGCGGTCGACCACCTCAAGCGCCTTGATCTTCTGAAAAATCGCGCCGTGGTCAAGCAGCGTGGTGGTCAGAGAATTGACCGCGCGCGCGATTTTGACCTGCCGCCCGTCGTGAATCAGGATCAGCTTGCCCGCGTCGATCGCGGCGTCCGCCGTCTCTTTGTCCAGACGGGTGATGTCGGTCAGCTCGGGCAGCGGCGCGTAGGTCGCGCTCATATTCCACGGCGTACCGGCAAACAACCCCGCCATGCGCGAGCAATATTCCGCCGTGGTGAACACGGTCTCGCCATCGGTCATGCCCTCGGATGCGAAATTCACGACTGGGTCATAGTCGGCTACGGTGTTCGGTAACACCAGCTTGATGTGGCTGTGCGCCGCGCGCACTTCCTTGAGCCACATGTGGTTTCACCCCCTTCGGTGTTCGCTGCTGCGTTGCGCCGGATGGACAGCTCCCGGAACAGGTCGGCCGGGATGTAGTTGAGCGACGCATACCGTTCGTCGCCGCCCGGCACGTCCGGCAAGTCCTCCAGCGCCAGAATGTCGTTGATGCTGTACGCGCCGATCTCGCGCATACCCTTGAACCACGCAACGCGCGCCGCCCAGTCGCCGCGCAGTTCGCCCATCATATTGCGGCGAAATTGCAGCCCAGCAGCACGCTCACTCTCGGTCAGCAGCTTGTAGGTATCCTCCTGCTCGTGTGCCGCCACGATTGGGGACAGCGTCCGCTGCATGTACTCGATCGCCGCCTGCACATTGCTCGCGTAGGTCTGCTTGCCCACGCCCAGCTTATACAGCGGGATGTTGAACAGCCGCCCGACGTCCTCGATGCTGGCGGCCTTGTTCTCGATGAACTGCGCGTCGCGGTTGGACGCCGTAATGGGCGTGTATTTCATGCCGAAATCCATGATTGCTGTGCGGAAAGCGTTGTCTGCGCCGGTGTACATGTGCTCCCACTCATGTCGGATCGCATCTTTAATCGAGATTTTTGTTCCGTCCGGCAGAGTGATATCCGGCTTGTTGGTCAGATCGGTATCCGTGTACAGGATGCCGGTCAGCTTCGCGCCGTTCTTGTAAAAGCCAACCTCGTACCGCTGCGATTGCAGCGCGGCCTCGATGGTCTCCGCGCCGCGCCGGAGGTAGGAAACGCCCTCCAGCCCGTCCACCGAAAACGCCTTGTAGTGCAGCACGTCGGCAGGCCAGAACTTGCGGAACTCGCCCGTTCTGGGGTTGGTGCCGATGTACCACAGGCGGCCGTTATCGTCCAAAAACGGCTGCATATAGCCCGGCGCGATCGGCAGCAGCTCCTGCGGCGCGCCCCATCGGTCGCGCAGGATGAGCGCGTAGGCGTTGCCGTGCGCGATGCGGCGGCTCTCCATCAGCTTGTGATAGTCGAACGCCGTCAGCGCTTCGGTCGGGCGGCCGGTCAGCAGCCGCAGCGCCGGGTGGTCGGCCTGCCGCTCGCGGGTTTCGCTGTCCATCAGGTAGATGGGCATTTTGGCGACGCTGTCCGAGATGATCTCGATGCAGGCGTTGACCGCGGGCAGCTTCATCGCGCCCAGCGTCTTGCCGTCGTACAGGCTGCCGCCCGTGTCCCAGCCCAGCGGGCTGTCCAGCGTCAGGCGCGCCGAGTTGGTCACGCGCCGCGCCATGCGGTCAAGAATCATCGTCCGCACCTCCGTACCGCGCCAGCAGCCAGCCCGCGCCGATCAGCATAGCGCCGGTGGCAATCAGGCCGATGACCGGCGACACCATCCACAGCGCGACCACGATGCACACCGCGCCGCACGCGGCAAGGGCATCGGGCAGGAATCTCAGAATGCTTTTCATGCGAGACCTCTTTCTGCATGTTTTTCCCGCGCATCTGCGCGGTATTTTATCCGCGGCTCTGTGAGCCGCATCGCAAAGTCCAGCTTAGCCGGACTTTGTGATACCCCGACCCAGCGCCCGTGGGGCGCGTCCGGGGGTATCGGCGGCTTGCCCGCCGTATATAGGGGGTATGGATACCCCCTATACTTCTTCCACGCCGTCCAGCAGCAGGCACTCGCCGGTCGTGGCGATGCCGATGTGGACGAAAAACGCGGCGCGCGCCCGCTCGTCCGACGCGCCCTGCGCCTGCTCCCAGACTTCGACCGCCTCGCGCCACGTCATCATGCGGTGCTGGTCGTTCGCGCCCTGCGCAATCGCGCGGATGTCCTCGAGCGCGGCGATGTAATCAGGCGCGGGCGGCTTGTTCTGCGTCTCTTGGGTGGTCTGCGGGGTGGTGTTGGGTTCTGCCATAGGGAAAACCTCCTTTTATAATTTCCATGCGCCGGACGCGACCGCATCGGCCAGCGTCGGCTTGGGTTCGAGCTTGCTCGTCGCAAAAGCAATGATCCAGCTGACCGTGATGTCGATGCGGCCGCGGCTGCGTTTCTTGTTCGGGTGGATGTTCTCGTTACTGTCTGTATCACACCGGACGTTCGCAAAGCACTGCCGCGCGGCCGTGTTATGCACATGCAGCATCTCGTGCGTGCGGATCAGGTGCTCCAGCTCCTTCATGGGCGGCGAAATCGACTTGATGCCCTGCGGAATCTCGACCACCTGCGTCGGCTTGCCGGCAAGCTGCGCCGCGATGCGCTGCGTCAGTGTCGCGGACAGGTACGGGTCAAACCCGATAATCCGCAGGTCGTACATCTCGGCTGCCTGCACGATGGTGTCGATCACGTCCTCGTAGTCGATCACGTCGCCCGGACAGCCGCGGATAAAGCCCGCGCGAATCCAATCTCGATAGGGCGCATGGTCGGCGCGCTCGCGTGCTTCGAGGTCGTCTAGCGGGATCCAGCCGGTGAACAGCGCAACCCACTTGTCCAGCCCGTCCTGCGGCGGGAACAGCAGCGTCAGGGCGGTCAGGTCGGTACTCTTGGACAGGTCGCCGCCGCCAAAACACTTCTTGCCGCGCAGCAGGTTCACCGCTTCGCGCCAATCCTTGCAGCCCTCCGGGTTCCACTGCGTTTTGTCGTAAATGGTCACCGGAATCCAGCCGACTGTATGGGTGGCGATCCACTGGTTGAGCCGCAGCCAGCGGAACAGCCGCTCGGCGGCCTCGCTGCGCTTGGCCTCCTGCGCCTCCGCGCGGATGGTGGACAGCTTGACCGTCTTGCCGATCGAGGGGTTGCAGCGTTTCCATAGTGCCTCGTCGTAGATGTTGATGCTTTTGAGTTCGTCCTCGTCCTCGATGAGGCCCAGCCCGTAGATGATCGGCAGCCAGCGCGGGTCGTCCATGTCGCCCTCGCGGGCGCGTCCTTCGCGGCAGCGCAGGATAGACAGCGCCTTTTCGTGGACTTCCCAGCCGATGGATTTGCGGTCGGGGTCATCGCCCGCCGTCGTCAGCACGATCCAGACCGGCATCTCGCGCGCGTCGCCCGCGCCGAACGTCATCACGTCCCACAGGTCGCGGTTCGGCTGCGCGTGTAACTCGTCGAAAATGACACAGGACGGCTTATAGCCGTGCTTGGAGTAGGCTTCCGAGGACAGCACCTTCAGCTTACTGCCCGAAACCGTGTCGTAGATGGTTTTGGTGCTGTCTACGATGCGGCTGCGCTTCATCAGCGCGGGCGAGTGCTCGACCATCCACTTTGCGGCCGAATACACGATGCCCGCGTTGTCGCGGTCGGCGGCGACGACGTAGACCTCGCCGTTTACCTCGCCGTCCGCATACAGGTGGTACACGCCGAGCGCCGCAGCCAGCTCGGATTTGCCGTTCTTCTTCGCGATCTCAAGGTAGAGGTACTGGTACCGCCGGATATAATTACCCGCGGGGTCGGCCTCGTCTCCCTCGGCCTCGACCAGCTGGCCGTAGAACTCGGTGACCGCCGAGCGCTGCCAGTCCATCAGCCGGAACGGCGCGCCGTTCGAGCAGGTCAGGCATTCGATAAAATCACAGACAAACGACGCCGCCTCGGCGTCAAACATCGGCGCACCTCCTTCCGCTGATGAAAGGTTTTGATATTGCCCTCCCCCTGTTTTCTGTGGTATGATAATAACGGCAAAAGCAAAGGGGGAAGCATTTTGCAACTGGAACAATATATCGACAATGATCTGCTCTCCAGATTTGAATTTCACAACTACGGACACGCTCTGGAGATACTGCACGACGCTTTTCCGAAGGAATGGGAAGAAGTACAGGACTGCTTGCGCAAGCTGCGCCTTTCGGTCGAAGATATCCGCAAAGCGGGCGGAAACGAATCCCCTATCCCGAAAAAGTTTGATGATGTGCTCTATCCTTACGGCTGGCGGGAAATCCGCATCAGCGGGGACTTGATTGTCAAAAAGTATCCGCGCCAAACCGCACAGCGCAGGGGGCGCTTTGCGGATCAGCCCTATGAGGTAGAGACCATTGACGGATACATAGACGGGCACAACATCGACTTTCTGAAAAACCGTGTGGCGTTCGATCTGGAATGGAACAGCAAGGATCAGACCTTCGACCGTGACCTGCTCGCCATGCGCACCTATTTTGACTGTGGTCTGATCGATGTAGGCATCATTGTCACCCGCTCGGAAGAACTAAACGAAATTTTCAAATCGCTCACCGACCAAGAAGGCAAACCGTTGATGAAAAAGTACGGCGCGAGCACGACTTGGATGGGCAAGCTGATCTATCGATTGGACTCCCGCCGCGGCGGCGGCTGTCCTATTCTCGCTGTCGGCATAAGAAAGGGCTGCATACAAGACTATGGCTAATAAGAAAACCAATCAGAACCTATTGCGGTTTGCCGCAGGTCAAACATTCAACACCATCTACGCCGACCCGCCTTGGCAATTCCAAAACCGCACCGGCAAGGTAGCGCCCGAACACAAGCGGCTGACGCGATACGAGACCATGACGCTCGATGATATCAAGGCGCTCCCCGTTGCGGATATTGCGGGTGAAAAAGCACATTTGTACCTGTGGGTACCCAACGCCCTGCTTCCGGACGGCCTCGCCGTGATGGACGCATGGGGCTTTGAGTACAAGGCAAACATCATCTGGGAAAAGGTCCGCAAGGACGGCGGGCCGGACGGCCGCGGCGTCGGCTTTTACTTCCGCAACGTCACGGAAATGCTGCTGTTCGGTATCCGCAAAAACAGCGCGCCCAACCGTACGCTTGCCCCTGCGCGCTCGCAGGTGAATATCGTCCGCTCCATGAAACGTGAGCATAGCCGCAAGCCTGATGAAATCATTCCGATTATTGAGGCTTGCAGCAGTGCGCCCCGTATCGAGCTATTTGCCCGCGGCGTCCGCGATGGTTGGGCGATGTGGGGCAATCAGGCTTCCGCCGACTACGAACCCACTTGGAACACCTATGCCAATCACACCATCGCGGCACGCGCCTGCGCTGCCCGTTGACGATACCGTATCGTCCGCCCCGCCCTCCGGCGGGGCTTTTTTCGTCTGTATAGCCGCGCTTATATGCCTGTGCGGACACTCCCGCACCTGCTCGCACCCCAGGGTGCCTTCTCTTTGCCCTGCGGGCAAATTCACCTTGACCCGGCGCATGGCGCTCTCGCACACGCCGAACTTGTTCACCATCGGGCAGAACAGGCTGCACAGGATTTGCTTGCTCATGCCTTGCGCCGCCTTTCCGCCCGCTCGCGCAGCATCTCGTCCATCGGGTCGCCCGCGGCCGCGTCCTCGGGCGGCCCCGGCACGACCAGACGGCAGCGGCTTGAGATCGTCAAGCCCATGCTGTTCGCGCACTGCTGGCACTGGTCGAAGTAGATGCGGGCGACGCGCGACCAGGTGCCCGCCTCCTTGGCGTCGTCCATGTCCAGCGCGTCGCGCGCTTTGATGTGTGCCGCGACCCACGCTCAGCGACACGCTGTGATTGATCCACCCAGACCCAATTTCGCCACAATGATCGCAAGAAAAATAAACGTTATACGCCACGCGATCACTTTCCTTCCGGCGGCAGCTCCGCCGACCACCACCGCACGTCCACCGACATCAGGCCGTCGTCCGGCATCTCCGGCAGATACCAGATGCCCGCGCGATAAACAAATGCGCCGTAATTATCGCGGACGTATTCGCTGTGGCACAGCGTCAGCACCTTCTGCCCCTCTTCTGGCTTTTCGGCCGGGTACGGGTGCCAGACCGGCGCGGGCGGCGCTTCCTGCACCACCTGCTGCATCTGCTCGTCCAGCTGGCGCAACGGCGCGCCCTCCGGATTGCCGAACAGCAGCTCCTGCAGGTCGATGCCGACCTGTCCGGCGATTTCGAGCAGGCTGGACAAGGACAGCGTGAACGAATACGCGGCCGGGTTATCCGTCCAAATCCAATCACAGTACACGACATGCGGAAGGTCGCGCGCATCATGCACGCCATACTCTGCCAGCGTCTCCCGCAGGCGGCGGCGCAGCTTACCGAGCGGCGACGCCTCGAACGCCTCGTTTTCCTGCTTGCGTGTTTCCTCCTGCTCCTCGGCCTCGGCGTGGGCGCGGTGTACCTTGCTGACGCGGCCGCACACCCACTCGCAGCCGTCCGCCTTGTCGCAGTCATGGCAGCAGCCGGGGCATTCGCCGCGCTTAACCGCCGCCGCTCGCTTGTCCGTGCCGACGCATGGCTCGATATAAGACGGGGGTTCCGGGCATTGCAGCGGCGCAAATCCCGCAGCCGCAGCCTTTTTGTGCGCTTTCACATCCTTGGCATCCAACAGCCAGAAATCGCCCTTGTACAGGTCGTGCAGCTCGCGCTGCAAAGCATCGTCGCACTGGCTCAGCTCGTAGGCAACCGAATCGTTGATGCGGCCTTTCTTTTGGTCGGTTTTCCACGCTTTGGACAGGTGTTTGTTGATCGCATCCGCCCGCGCGATCGCAGCCTCGCTCACCTTGAGCACGTCTGCGACATAGGCGCGCAGCTTGCCCGGCAGCTCGAGCACGCCGCGCTGCTTGAGGTCGAGCAGCGCCTCCTTGATCTCCTTGGCGGCGGCAAAGGTGTTTTCGGCCGTCAGGCCAGCGCCGCCGCGCGCCATCGTGTTCGTCCAGTGCAGGATCAGCACGCGCAGCGACGGGTCGAGATCAGCATCCAGCACGACGCACGGCGCGGTTTTGCGCTCCAGCTTTTCCAGCGCATTGCGCCGCCGGTGTCCGGCAAGGATGCGGAAGCGGCCGTCCTCCACCGGCACGACCACCAGCGGCTGCTGCAAGCCAATCACCTCGATCGACTCGGCCAGCTCGTCAATGCCGGTCTGCGCGTAGGAGTTGTCCGGGTTTTCCTCGAGCTGATCCAGCGCGATCTCACGCACCTGCATGGTGCCCCCCAGGGGGCCTTCTCTTGCCCTTTCGGGGCAATTCACCTTGTTCAATTTGGACACCGTACCCTCCAGCATCGCCCCGATGTCAAGCTTTCGTGCCATCTGCGTCCCCTCCCAGATACTCGCGCACCCACGCGCGGTAATCGCGCGCGGCGGCCGAGGTCGGCGACCACTGGCAGACCGGCTCGCGCGCGAAGGTGCTTTCGTCCACCTTATCCGTGCGGCGGATGCGGGTGTCGAACACCGGCACGGGGCAGTGCGTCCGCAGCCAGTCCTCGCCCTGGCGGACGATGTCCGCGTTGTGCCACATGGTCAGCAGCACGCCCACCTGCACCGCACCGTTGACGCGCCGGATGCCGTCGATCTGGCGCAGCAGCTCGGCCATGCCGTCGATCTCGAACGCGCCGGGCTTGACCGGGATGACGATATCGCCCGAGGCCGCAACCGCGCTGATCGACGCCACCGAAAACGCGGGCGGGCAGTCGATCACAAGATAATCATAGGCATCGTCCTCGATGACCGCGTCGCGCAGGTCGGTCAGCACGCGCAGCGCACGGTCACGCGGCGTGCCGCCGTTTACGTCGCCCGGCAGGCTGCCGTCGAGGTCGAGCGCCGCGAGCGACATGTCGGACGGGATGACGTCCAGCCCGCGGTAGATCGTGTGCTGGACAAGGTCGGCGTAGCACAGGCACATGCCCTCGAACAGGTCGGCCAGCGTGCCCGGCTCGGCCGGGATGCGGTAGAACCGCGAGGCGTTGCCCTGATGGTCGGCGTCGATCAGCAGCACGCGCGCATTGTACTCGGTCGCGAGGATGGCCGCAAGGTTGACCGCCGTCACCGTCTTGCCGACACCGCCCTTCAAATTCACAATGCTGATGGTTTTCATGGTTCGTCGCCCTCCTCATCGCCCCAGTCGATAATTTTGCCGCAGTATGGGCAGCAGGCAAAACCATTTTCCTCCGGGCCGTCAGCCTCAAAGCGGTG
>NZ_CALWUN010000059.1 GCF_944384735.1 uncultured Agathobaculum sp.
ATGGTCAGCCGTGGAGCCGGGCGCTCCGCCGTGGCTGCTGCGGCCTATCTGAGCTGTTCCCGGATGCTCAACGAGTATGACGGGGTGCAGCACGACTACACCCGCAAACAGGGCCTTGGGTGGCGGCAGGTTTTTCTGCCAGCCACTGCCCCCGCAGAGTGGCTGGATCGGGAAACCCTGTGGAACGCTGTGGAGGAAACTGAAACCGCAAAGGACAGCCGCCTCGCCCGTGAATTTGAGGAAGCGGCGAGAAAGCAGCGTTTCCAAGAAGCCGAAAAAGAGGCCAAGAAGCGCAAGCGTGAAATCGCACAAGCGGAAAAGCGCATTGCCGAACTTGACCGCATTTTCAAACGCATCTATGAGGACGACATCAACGGGGTAATTAGCCATGAACGATTCTTGAAACTCTCTGCCGACTATGAGGCAGAACAAAAAGAACTGACGGAGCAGGTCAAGGCATGGCGGCAAGCGGTAGAAACCTTTGAACAGGATCAAGCCGATTTTGCTAGCTTTGCAGCCATTGTACGAAAATATGTGGGCATCCGGGAACTGACGCCCACCATCGTCAATGAGTTTGTAAAGAAGATCATCGTCCATGCACCGGATAAGTCCAGCGGCCACCGCAGGCAGAAGATTGAACTGGTCTGGAACTTCATCGGAGAAGTCAATCTGCCGGGTGACGATCAGACCGTGGAGCGGCAAAGAAAAGGCAGGACGGCATGACTTTTTAGCCATGCCGCCCTGCGACAATTAAATTACTTCCTTATGGGCGCTCGCCTTTTGCCGAAGCCCTTTCTGCGCGAACAAACCAGCGCGCACCGCCGGATTACCGGATATCCTCGCCGCGCGCCGCGCGCGCGACAATGCCGGACAGGAACAGCAGCGCGATCAGGTTGGGGAATACCATCAGGCCGTTAAACAGGTCGGACAGGTTCCAGACCAAACTGACCTTGAGCGCCGAGCCGATGATGATACAGATGACGACGATCGCGGCATAGACCTTGGTCGCCTTCTGGCCGAACAGCGCCTTGACGTTGGTCTCACCGAAGAAATACCAGCCGATGATGGTCGAAAACGCAAAGAACAGCATGCAGATGGCGACAAAGGCGTTGCCGAACGAGCCGAGCGCCGCGTTGAACGCCGCCTGCGCCAGCGCCGTGCCCTCCAGCCCGCCGGGCACGCCCGCCTGCAGCTTGCCCGAGGTCAGGATGACCAGCGCGGTCAGCGTCAGCACGACAAAGGTATCGATGAACACGGAAACGATGGCGATCTCGCCCTGATCCTGCGGCTTTTCGACCTTGGCCAGCGCGTGCGCGTGCGGGGTCGAGCCCATGCCGGCCTCGTTAGAGAACAGGCCGCGCGCCACGCCGTAGCGCGTGGCCTCGCGCACCGTGATGCCGACCGCACCGCCGAGGATGGCCTGCGGGTCAAACGCCGCGACAAAGATCGAGCGCAGCGCCGGAATGATGGCCGCATGGTTGATGCACAGGATAACAAGGCAGCCCACCATATAGAAGCCCGCCATGATCGGCACGACCTTTTCGGTGAACGCCGCGATGCGGCCGATACCGCCGAGGAAGATAAACGCCGCGATCACCGCACAGATCACGCCGATGATGCGCTTGTCCACGCCAAAGGCGTTCTGGAACGCCTCGCTGATCGAGTTGGCCTGCACCATGTTGCCGGTAAAGCCCAGCGCGAAGATAATGGCGACCGAAAAGAACACCGCGAGGAAAGTGCCAAACTTGCCCTGAAAGCGCGCCTTGATGTAGTAGATCGGGCCGCCGGTGACGTGACCGGCCTGATCGACCGTCTTGTACTTCTGCGCGAGCACGGCCTCGCCGTAGATCGTCGACATGCCGAAGAAGGCGGACAGCCACATCCAGAAAATCGCGCCCGGGCCGCCGCTATAAAGCGCGGTCGCCGCGCCCGCGATGTTGCCCGTGCCGACCTGCGCGGCGATGGCGGTCGTCAGCGCCTGGAACGGGCTCATGCCGTCCTTGCCGGCCTTTTCGCCGCTGAGCGAAAAGTTGCCAAACAGCCGCTTCCAGCCCGCACCGAACTTGCGCACCTGCACAAAGCGCGTGCGGACAGAGAAGATGACGCCCGTGCCGACCAGCAGATACAGCAGCACGCTGTTCCACACAATGTCGCTGATCTGCTTGACCAGCGCCGCCAGTTGATCCATTGACATTTCTTTTTTACCCCTTTTTATGCGGCGGGTGCGCGTGCGCCCCGCCTTTTTCTGTTTTTTCGCGGCAAACAGAAAGAGCCAGAACCCCATTTCTGGGTTCTGACTCTGCAAGAACGGCCGTCTGCGCGCGGCGGGCGCAAAAAAAGCGCCGCCCTGCGCTGCGGTTTACCCTCTGTCCTTTTGCCTGAGAGATTGGCTTGCGGCCGGTTTGCCCTGACCGCGCGCGTTGCACCTTCGGCAGCCCCCTTTGCGGGGCGTTCTCCAGAGTCACATCCATTTACAGTCCCCATCCGGAAAACCGGACGCCTGAGAGTTTTGCTCCTTCGGCAAGCCGTGCGGCTTTTTCCTGCAAACTTCGTTTGTCGCTATGCTCTTAGAGTTTCAGTCTACCACGCGGCGTGAGCGCTGTCAAGGAAAGTTTGCCCAGCCCGTCATGCCTCGTTCATCTCCGGCTTGACAAGCTGTGATATAATAATAAGGTTAAAGACTTGCTATCCTGAAAGGAGGAACATCAACATGACCGACGCTTTACAGCGTCTGCTGGACACGATCACCGCTTTTCTGGCCGAAAACCCGCTGGTCGGCGCGTGGTACACGACGGTCGTCCGCTTTGTGTTCCCCATTCTGGCGCTGATGATTTTGGTCGGCGCGATCCGCTCGCTGTGGAAGGTCAAGCACCCGGACGAGGTCTGGGGCTACTTGGCGATGGCGAACGGCGTGCGCCTGCCCATCACGCATTGGGAGAACATCATCGGCCGCGCGCCCTCGTGCGACGTGCAGCTCGAGTACCCCTCGGTGTCGCGGCAGCACGCCGCGCTCATCCGCGAGGACGACGGCAGCTGGACGGTGTACGACCTTGCCTCCAAGGGCGGCGTAACGGTCAACGACCTGCCGGTGGACGAATACGCGGTCGTTGAGGACGGCGACACGGTCGCCTTCGGCGGCATCCCGACCATGCTGGTGCCCATTTCGGCCGAGGAAAAGCGCGAGCAGATGGCCGAGCGCCGCATGGAGGGCCGTCCGGCGGGCATGTGGGGCTCACTCGTGCTGCTGACGCTGTTTCAGGTGCTGACCGCGCTGCAGCTGATCGTCGCCGCGGGCGACAAGGCGACCGTCACCATCCCGCTGACCTATCTGGTGCTGACGCTTGTCTGCTGGGGCTATTTCATCATTTTGCGCTCGTTTAGGCGCATCGGCTTTGAAATGGAGACGATTGCTTTCTTCTTATGTACGCTGTCGCTCGCGGTCACCGGCTCCAAGGTGCCTGAGGAGATGCCCAAGCAGCTGGTCGCTATCCTGATGGGGCTGGGCGTATTCCTTGTGCTCGGCTTCTTCCTGCGCGACCTGACGCGCGCGCAGAAGGTGCGCTGGTTCATGGGCGCGGCGGCGGTCGGCCTGCTGGTCATCACGCTGCTGATCGGCTCGAGCCAGGGCGGCGCCAAGGCGTGGCTGCGCCTCGGGCCGCTGTCGCTGCAAACCTCGGAGATCGCCAAGATCTGCTACATCTTCGCGGGCGCGGCGACGCTCGACCGCCTGTTCAACAAGCGCAACCTGTGGATGTTCATCGGCCTGACCGGCGTATGCGGCGCGTGCCTTGCGCTGCAAAATGACTTCGGCACGGCGCTGGTGTTCTTTGTCACCTTCCTTGTCATCGCGTTCCTGCGCTCGGGCGACTTTGCCACCCTCGGCCTGATCTGTGCGGGCTGTTTCGGCGGCGGCATGGTGCTGCTGACCGTAAAAGGGCATGTGGCGGCGCGCTTTGCCTCGTGGGGGCACATCTGGGAGGACGTGTACGGCGCGGGCTTCCAGCAGACACACACGCTGACCGCAGCTGCCTCGGGCGGCATGATCGGCGTGGGCGCGGGCAAGGGCTGGCTGGCCGGCCTTGCCGCGGCCGACACCGATATCGTGTTTGGCATGCTGTGCGAGGAATGGGGGCTGGTGATCGCCGTGCTGACCATCCTGTGCATCATCACGCTGGCCGTGTTCGCGGTGCGTGCATGCCGCGCGGGACGGTCGAGCTTCTACACGATCGCGGCCTGCGCCGCGACCAGCCTGCTGGTGTTCCAGACCTGCCTGAACGTGTTCGGCGCGGTCGATATCCTGCCGTTTACCGGCGTCACCCTGCCGTTCGTGTCCAACGGCGGCTCGTCCATGCTGTCGGCATGGGGCATGCTGGCCTTTTTGAAGGCGACCGACACGCGGCAGAACGCGTCCTTTGCGGTCAAGCTGCCCAGCCGGCGCGAACTGCGCGGGGAGGTGGAATAAATGCGGAAAATCGAAAAACGCGGCGTGTTCTGCCTGATCCTCGCGGCGCTGCTCGGGCTGGGTCTGGCGGTGTTCTGCTTCCAGTTTGTGTTTGCGGGCGGCGACTGGGCTTCCTACCCCTATAACCGCCACCTGTACAGCAACTCCGGCCAGCTCAAGGGCGGCACCATCCTCGACCGGGACGGCGACGTGCTCTCCTCGCTCGACGCGGACGGCAACCGCACCTATTACCCGGACAGCGATATCCGCCGCGCGACGCTGCACGCGGTCGGCGACCCGGCGGGCAACATTGGCGCGGGCGCGCTGACCGCCTTTGCCGACAAGCTGTCGGGCTATAACCTGCTGACCGGCGTCTATTCGCCGCTCGGCACGGGCAACAGCCTGTACCTGACGATCGACGCCTACCTCAACAACATCGCCTATCAGGCGATGAACGGCATGCGCGGCACGGTCGGCGTGTACAACTATAAGACGGGCGAGATCCTGTGTATGGTATCCACCCCGACCTTTGACCCCGCCGACCCGCCGACCATCGACCCGGACGACCCGGCGTGGGAGGGCGTGTACGTCAACCGCCTGCTGCTGGCAAACTCGATCCCCGGCTCGATCTTCAAGGTCGTCACGCTCAACGCCGCGATCGAGAACATCCCCGACCTGTTCCAGCGCACATGGACGTGCACCGGCTCGGTCGAGATTGGCGGCGACGTGGTCACCTGCCCGTATGCGCACGGCGAGCAGGATATCGAGGACGCGCTCGCCAACTCCTGCAACGGTGTGTTCGGTCAGCTCGCGGTCGAGCTGGGCGGCGACACCATGCAGAAATACACCGACGCTGCCGGCCTGACCGAGTCGATCAAGGTCGACGGCATCAACACCTCGGAAGGGCACTTCAACTTCGACGGCAGCGACAACCAGCTTGCGTGGGCGGGCGTCGGCCAGGGCGAGGATACGCTGTGCCCGATCAATATGATGCTCTACATGGGCGCGATCGCCAACGGCGGCAAGGCCGCGCTGCCGCGCCTGATCAAGAGCACGACGACCGATTTCGGCCTGCCGACCGGCTTCTACTTCGCGCACAAGTCGGCAAAACTGATCGAATCGGACACCGCCGAGACCATCGCGGACATGATGCACAACAACGTCATCGAGACCTACGGGCAGGACCGCTTCCCCGGCATGGACATCTGCGCCAAGTCGGGCACGGCCGAGGTCGGCCCCGACCAGACCCCGAACGCATGGTTCACCGGCTTCCTGCGCGACGAGGCGACGCCTTACGCCTTCATCGTGCTGGTCGAGAACGGCGGCGGCGGCTCGTCGGTCGCGGGCACGGTGGCCTCCAAGGTGCTGTCGGCCGCGGTCGAAAAGGGCTACTGAGCCGCAGACGAATAAACTCCATCACATCAGAGAGGCCCCGCGCCCAAGGCGCGGGGCTTTTTTGCGTCCGGCGGCGCCGGCCTGCTGCCGCCCCTTGCAAAACCGGGACGGTTTCTTTATACTATCCTTATCGGGGGATCGGCGGCAGGCTGTCCCCCTGCATTTTGCAACGGAGGGGGCATGGGTATGTCCGGTTGGGTCAGGCAGGGACTGAAAACCTTCGGCGCGGCGCTGCGGCGCGCGCTGCCGATCATCCTGTTTTCCTGTCGTCGTTCGGGCTGGTGTTTACGCTGTTCGGCCTGCAATATGTGCTGATCGTATCGGTCATCACCGTGTTTTTCCAGACGCGCTACAAGCGGCCGGATAACACGGTGTCCAAATCCCTGCGCCTGCTGGTTGTCGACAGCGCGCTGATGGCGCTGGCCTATATGGCGGCTGGCAGCCTGACGGCGTGCATCGTGCTCAATATCTGCGTGCCGTTGGTGCTTGTGCTGACGCAAAGCTCGCAGTTCAACCCCAAGGGGTATTTCACTTACGCAATGCTGTTTGTGTTCCTGTCGCTCATCCCGCCTGCGGGCGTGGACGGGCTGATGACCGAGCTTGCCGTGTTCTGGCTCTGCGTGCCCTATCTGGCGGCCGCGATCGCGCTGTACGGGTGGCTGTGCCGCCGTCCCGCCGCCGCGCCGCCGACACCCGCCCATGTGTTGGAGGAACTGGGCGAGCTGCTCCCGCTTGTGATCGAGCCTGCGCGCGAGGACGAACTGCGCAGCCGGTTCCGCGCCCTGCTGGATAAGCTGCACCAGATGTCCTACCACCAGCAGTTTTTCTCACACCAAACGCAGGATAACCAGCTTTACGACATGGTTTCGACGCTGGCGCAGCGCTTTTCCTATCTGATCACCGACCACGAGTGGCGCGCCGAGCTGGACGGGCCGCGCATCCGGATGCTGCGGCAGCTGGCCGGCTTTGTGCGCGAGGTGGCCGACGCCCTGTCCAACGGAACGGCCGACGCCGCGCTGGCCGGCCGCGCGCAGGCCATGCTCGACCGCATGGACATCCCCGAGGGGCGGGTGCGCATTTTCAGCCGCAGCCTGCTGCACATGCTGGTGCTGCTGCTGCGCACGCAGGGCAAACCGTCGCCCGCCGTGCCGGCCTACCGGTTCAGCTGGGGCGAGCTGGCGCACAAGCTGCGCCGGCGGCTGTCGGCCGAGTCGTTCGAGCTGCGCTTTGCCATGCGTCTGGCGGCAGTGCTGACGGTGAGCAACGTCGTCAGCTGGCTGCTGCCGATCACCCATTCGTACTGGATCCCGCTCAACGCCTTCCTGCTGCTGCAGCCCAGCTGCGAGGACAGCAGCTACCGCATGAAAACCCGGTCGATCGGCACGGTGATCGGCTGCATCGTCGAATTCCTCATCCACCCGCTGCTGCCCGGACTGGGCGGCCAGCTGGCCTTTGCACTGGTGATGATCTCGCTGATGTACTGCGCGACACCCGGCACCTGGTACCACCCGATCTTTTCGACCAGCTACGCGCTGACGCTTGCGACCATGACGATGAGCGAGACCACCGCGGCCACGCTGCGGCTGGCCTTTCTGGCCGCGGCCATTGCGATCGTGTTCGTCATCAACCGTTTTTTCTTCCCCATCCGCAAGGAGGCCGCCTTCCGCAACGACTGCAAGGCGCTGTTCCGCCTGCACAACAGCTACTGGGGCTTCATCCGGCGCGGGCTGTCGGGCGATACCGACCTGTCGGTCTCGTGCGGCATCCTGACCTATTTCCACATGCTGTACGAGTCATGCATGCGCTATCTGACCCAGCACCCGTCGCTGCCGCACCGCGACGATTTGCAGACGGTGCTGCTGACGCTGTGGCACATGTTTTCCGAACTGGAGCAGATGCACTATCTGGTCCGCACGCAGAGCGTGCAGCCGGATGAGACGGATACCTTGCTGGCCATGATCGACGCGATCGAGGAGCAGCTTTACCCCATCATCGACGGGCGCAATATCCCCGCGCTGCGGCGCGGGCTGCACTACCGCGCGCCCGGCGTGACCTATGTGCTGACGCAGTACCTGCGGCACGCGGAATCGCTTTTGCAGTATAAGGCGTGCATCCCGTTCTGAAAACAGCCCCCAACGCTTGACGAAAGCCGGGAAACTCTGTATAATGCTGGTATTGCCCTGTGCGGGGTCTGCCCGCGCTCGAGAAAGGATATTGTGTACTATGTCTGACCCGGACCCCGCGGGTTTGCCGCGGCCTCCCTTTGAGATCCTGCTTGAATAGCGCGTCTGCTTTGTTCGCTATTGGAGTACATATTTGAGAAGGGAACTGTCATGTCATCAACAACTGGTATTATCATCATCGTCTTCTGTCTGATCATGTCGGCGTTTTTCTCGTCGACTGAGACCGCCTATTCCTCGCTCAACCGCATCCGCGTCAAGAGCATGGCCGAAAAGGGCGACAAGCGCGCCGCGCTTGTTCTCCGGCTGGCCGAGGAATATGACAAGCTGCTCAGCACCATCCTGATCGGCAACAACATCGTCAACATCGCGTCCGCTTCGGTGGCCACCGTGCTGTTCATCGGCTGGATGGGCGAGCAGCGCGGACCGACGATGTCGACGGTCGTAACGACCGTCGTCGTGCTGATCTTCGGCGAAATCTCGCCCAAAACGCTGGCCAAGGAAGCGCCGGAGAGCTTTGCGCGGCTGGTCGCGCCGGTCATCCATGCGTTTGTGTGGGTGTTCACGCCGGTCAACTTCATTTTCGTGCAGTGGAAAAAGCTGCTGAGCATGGTGTTCAAAACCTCGCCGGACAGCTCGATCTCGGAAGAGGAACTGCTGACCATGGTCGACGAGGCCGAAAACGAAGGCGGCATCGACGAGCAGGAGGGCGACCTCATCCGCAGTGCGATTGAGTTCAGCGACGTCGAGGTCGCTGAAATCTTTACGCCGCGCGTATCCGTGCTGGGCGTGGAGCAGGGCACCCCGAACGACGAGATCGCCCGTGTGTTCCGCGAAACCGGCTATTCGCGCCTGCCGATCTACCGTGACACGATCGACAACATCATCGGCATCATCCACGAAAAGGATTTCTATAACTTTGTGCTCAGCGGCGGCAAAACGGTCGAGGGCATCATGACCGCCCCGATTTTCATTGCCAAGACCATGAAGATCGGCGCGCTGCTCAAGCTGCTGCAGCAGAACAAGGCGCATTTCGCCGTCATTGCCGACGAATACGGCGGCACGCTCGGCATCGTCACGCTCGAGGACGTGCTCGAGGAGCTGGTGGGTGAGATCTGGGACGAACACGACCGCGTGGTCGAGCAGTTCTGGAAGACCGGCGAGCATGAGTATCAGGCGCGCGGGTCGGCCGATTTCGACGATGTGCTGGCCGCCTTCGGCTACGAGGAGGAAGGCGACGGCAGCGAGGAATACACCACCATCAACGGCTGGATGACCGACCAGCTGGAGCATATCCCGCAGCGGGACGAGGTGGTCAGCTACAAAAACCTGGACTTCATCGTGCAGGACGCGGACAACCGCTGTGTGCGCATGGCGCGCATCGTCGAGCACGAGCTGGCGCCAACCGAATAAAAGCAAGCAAAAGCCCCGCCGTCAGGCGGGGCTTTGCTGTTGGGTCAGGCTGGGCGGAACCAGCCGGGTACGATATCGTCCCGCACAGCGAGGTCGCGGAACACGGCGGCTGCGGCGTCCGCATAGGCGCGCGGGTCAGCGGCCTTTTTCAGGCGCTTGCCGTGCTTTTCGCTGTTTTCAAACAGGTTCAGGTGATAGAACCAGATCTCCTTCATGCGCAGCATGGCGATGCGCGCGTCGCCGAAGGCGTCGCAGTAGCGGGAGTAGAGCGCGTCGTGGAAGGCTTCGAGCGTGCGGCTGTCCGCGCGTTTGCCGCCGCGCAGCCGCGTGACGAGCGAGGGGTCGCCGACCAGCCCGCGCCCAACCATGACGGCGGGCAGGGCGGGATAGCGCGCCGCGACCGCGTGCACATCTGCCTCGGTCACAATATCGCCATTATAACACACCGGCATGCGACAGTTTGGCAGCGCGGCGGCGAAGTCCGTCTCGCGCACGCTGCCCTTGTAGAAATCCTGCCGCACGCGCGGGTGAATGGTCAGTTCGGCAATGGGGTAGCGGTTGTAGATTTCAAGCAGATGGTCAAATTCCGCCGGGTCGCGCATACCGAGCCGCGTTTTGACCGAGAGCGGAACACGCACAGCGGCGAACACCGCGTCGAAAAAACGGTCGAGCGCGTCCGGGTCGGCCAGAAAGCCCGCGCCCTTGCCCTTGGCCGTCACCGTGCCGGACGGACAGCCGAGGTTGAGGTTGACCTCGGCATAGCCCATGTTGCCCAGCGCGTTTGCCGCCCAGATGCAGTCGTCGGCCGATTTGGTCAGCAGCTGCGGCACGGCGGGCACGCCCGCGTTGACCTCGGGCGCGATATCGCGCAGCTGGCGCGGGGTAAAGCGGCCGGTGTCCGTCGGCGTGATGAACGGCATGAAATATTTGTCCACGCCGGGGAAAAATGCATGGTGTGTGCGGCGGTAGACCGCGCCCGTCACGCCCTCCATCGGGGCAAAATAATATCGCATGGGGAAACCCTCGTTTTCTGTGGTATCCCCTCTATTATAGCGGGTCGCAGCCGCGGCCGCAAGCGGTCACGATCGCGACTTTGGCTTGGCGAGCAGCGCGAACAGACAGCCGAACACGATCGCCGCCGCGATGCCGCCCGCGGCGCCCGTCACGCCGCCGGTGAACGCGCCGAGCAGGCCGTCCTCCGCGACGGCCTTGGCCACACCCTTTGCCAGCGAATAGCCGAAGCCGAGCAGCGGCACGCTCGCGCCTGCGCCCGCGTAGTCGACGACCGGCTGGTACAGGCCGAACGCCTGCAAAACAACGCCCGTCACCACCAGCCCGACCAGAATGCGCGCCGGGGTCAGCTTGGTTTTGTCGATCAGCACCTGACAGACCGCGCAGATCGCGCCGCCTACCCAGAAGGCGTTGACATACTCCATCCAGTTCATGCGTCGCTCCTTTCGATCACCGCCGCGTGGCAGATGCCCGCGATCGGCTGCCCCTGCTGCACCGAGGTCGGGCTCATCATCGCGCCCGTGCCCGCGAAC
>NZ_CALWUN010000060.1 GCF_944384735.1 uncultured Agathobaculum sp.
GATGGCCGGCGAATTCTTCTTGGCCTGCTCGAACAGGTCGCGGACACGGGATGCGCCCACGCCGACATACAGCTCGACGAAATCCGAGCCGGAGATCGACAGGAACGGCACGCCCGCCTCGCCCGCGACCGCGCGCGCGATCAGCGTTTTACCGGTGCCCGGGGGGCCGACCAGCAGCACGCCCTTGGGGATGCGCGCGCCGATCTGCACGAACTTCTGCGGGTTCTTGAGGAACTCGACGATCTCCTGCAATTCTGCCTTTTCCTCGTCCGCACCGGCCACGTCGTTGAACGTCACCTTGCGCTTGTCGTCCTGCGCCAGCCGCGCGCGCGCCTTGCCGAACTGCATCGGCCCCGCGCCGCCGCCGGACTGCTTGTTCATCATAAAATACCAGAACGCGCCGAGCAGCACGATCAGGATGACATAGGGCAGGAACTGCGCCCACCACGGCATGGTCGAATACAGGTAATCGACCTCTTTGAGCGTGCCGTCCAGCATCTGCTGGTTGATCGTCTCGCCCAGCTGCGCCCACCAGATATCGCGCGACCCGCTCAGGTCATAGCTGACCACGCGGTTCTCATCGCGCAGGTGCATGGTGAGCATCGAATCGTCCACCTTGTACTCATCCACCTTACCCTCGGAAAAGTAGGCGAACACGTCCGAATAGGTGACCGGCTCGGTCTGCTGGGTCTGGCTGATGACATAACTGACGCCCGCCAGCAGGAACACTAAGATGATGAGGTAAAGGCCGAAGCCTTTCATTTTGCCTTTCAAATCGGTATAACACCTCTTCCTTGATGATATTTACTCGCCGCCGTAAACGCTCGGCTTGAGAATGCCGATGTACGGCAAATTGCGGTATTTTTCCGCGTAATCCAGCCCATAGCCGACGACGAACTCATCCGGGATCTCAAAGCCCAGATAATCAATCGGCACTTCCACCTTATGTCTGGCGGGCTTGGACAGCAGCGTGCACAGCCGCAGCGACTTGGCGCCGCGCGCCTTGAGCACCTGCATCAGGTAGCTGAGCGTGACGCCCGAGTCGAGGATATCCTCGACGATCAGCAGGTCGCGCCCGTCGATCGGCTGCTCGATATCCTTGATGATCTGCACCTCGCCCGTGGTTTTGGTGCCGCTGCCGTAGCTGGAAACGACCATAAAGTCGATGTTGCACGGCGTGTCGATCCGGCGCGTCAGGTCGGCCATAAAGACATAGGAGCCCTTGAGCACGCTGATGACCAGCGGGTTCTTGCCGCGGTAATCCTCCGTGATGCGCGCGCCCAGCTCGGCGACCTTATCGGCCAGCTGCTGTTCGGTAAAATAGATTTCCTTGATATCGTCCCGCATTTGATATACCATTTTCAATACCCCTCTATTTTTATTTGTATCCGCGCGCCCCCCTGCGGCCGACGCGCCCAATCCATCCCGATATCCTGCACGGCAATCACGCCATTCCGATCTGCAATGACCGCCAGCTCGTCCCGTCTGTCACGGGGCACCTTGCGGTCGATCAGCAGCTTTTTGAGCGTGCGGCTGCCGCCCTTTTCCGTCAGGCGGATGCGGTCGCCTGTGCGCCGCGTGCGCACGCACAACGATGCAAAATCTATTGTACCACAATCCGCACAAAAAGTATTGAATGTTTTGTAAAAAACTTCGTTTTTTTCTAAGCGCCGCAGCGTGAGCCGGACGCTGCCGTCCCAAATCACACCGTCAAACGGCACGGAAAGCGGCACGGGCGACCGCTCCGGCCCTGCCTGCCGGTGCGTCAGCCGCAGCGCGCCGTACTCCCGGCAGGCGGCAAACGCATGCGGCAGGTCGACACGCGCGGACGGGCTCTCATTGTCCAGCAGCGCGTCCAGCGCGGCGATGTGCTGCACTGTCACGTCCCGCAGCGGCATGCCGCCCTGTGCAAGCAGCCGCCGCAGCGCCCGCGACCGCACCGCCGGGTGCGCCTGCCGCAGCGGCGCTGTGTCCCACGCGTCGTCGTCCCGCGCGGCCTGCGCCAGACAGTCCCGCGCGAGACCATCCAGACAGTCCTCGTCCTGCCGCAGCAGCTCGCCCGACCGCCGCGCGGCCTGCGCGGCCCCGGGCAGCATGTCCCGCAGCGCGGGCACGACCGTGTGCCGGATGCGGTTGCGGGTGTAGGCATCGTCCGCGTTGGTGCTGTCGGTGACGTAATCCTGCCCGTTTTCGGCCAGATAGGCCTCGACCTGAGCGCGCCCCACGTCGATCAGCGGGCGGACGACCTGCCCGCGCACCGGCGGGATGCCCGCCAGCCCCCGCGTCCCCGCGCCGCGCGCCAGATGGAACAGTACGGTCTCCAGATTGTCGTCCGCGGTGTGCGCGGTGGCGATTTTCGCGCCCTGCGCCGCCGCGTGCAGCCGCGCATAGCGAATACGGCGCGCCGTTTCCTCGACGCCCAGCCCCTGCTGCCGCGCTGCGGCGGCGACATCGACGCGCTCAACGGTCAGTTCGACACCCAGCCGCGTGCACAGCGCCCGGCAGAATGCCTCGTCCCGGTCGGACTCCGCGCCGCGCAGACAGTGGTTCAGGTGGAACGCCCGCACCGGGTAGCCCAGCTCGCGCAACGCCAGCAGCAGCGCGACCGAGTCCGCGCCGCCCGACAGCGCGACGAGCACCGTCTCGCCCGGCACAAGCATCGCGTGCGCGGCAATGGTGCGCCCCACCGTTTGCAGCATGGCCTCAGTCCCCATGGATGCGGTCGGGGTTGGAGAAGGTCGTATACTGGCCGACCCACTGCAATTCGATGGTGTTGGTTGCGCCATGACGGTTTTTGGCGATGATGATTTCGGCAATGTTTTTATTTTCACTCTCGTCGTCGTAATAATCGTCGCGGTAGATGAACATAACGATATCCGCGTCCTGCTCGATCGCGCCCGATTCGCGCAGGTCGGACAGCATCGGCCGTTTGTCCGAGCGCTGCTCGGACGCACGCGACAGCTGCGACAGGCACACGACCGGCACGTTCAGCTCCTTGGCCATGATCTTGAGCGAGCGCGAGATCTCCGCGACCTCCTGCACACGGTTGTCCATGTGCCGCCCGCCGACGTGCATCAGCTGCAAATAGTCGATGACGATCAGGCCGAGTTCCTCGCCCAGACGGCGGCATTTGGCTTTGATCTCGGCGACCGTGATCGCCGGGTTGTCGTCGACATAGATATTCAGCCTGGCCAGCACGCCGGAAGCGCGGGCGATCTTGACCCAGTCGTCCTCGTCGAGGTTTCCAGTCTTGAGCTTTTGCGATTCGATCAGCGCCTCGCTCGACAAAAAGCGGCTGGCCAGCTGCTCCTTGCCCATCTCAAGCTGGAACACGCAGACGCCCGTCCCCTTTTTGTAGCCGCGCGGCTTGTCCTTGACGCTCGCCTTGGCCGCGTTGAGCGCGATGTTGAGCGCAAACGCGGTCTTGCCCATGCCGGGGCGTGCCGCGATCAGGATGAGGTCGGACTTGTTCAGGCCGGTCAGCGCGGTGTCGAGCGCATGGAAGCCGGTCGACATGCCGGGGATATCGCTGTCCGACCGGGCGCGCTCGTCCAGCTCGGTGTACAGGTCGGCAATGACCTCGCTCAGCCTGGACAGCCCCTTGATCTCGCGCCCCTGCCGGATGCCGTAGATGCGCTGCTCGGCCAGCTCAGCGATGCTGGACGCCTCGCCCCGCGCCTCAAGCGCGTTCTGCTGGATCTCGCCGCCCGCGTCGGCCAGCTGGCGCAGCAGGCTCTTGTCGCGCACGATGCGCACATATTCGCCCACGTTGCGCGCGCCCGGCGTCACGTCCATCAGCTGGAACAGGTAGGCGCGGCCGCCCGCCTCGTCGTAATACCCCATGCGCGTGAGCATGTCGAGCACCGTGACCGGGTCGATGCGCTGCGCGCCGTTGAACATCGAATAGATGGTCTCAAAGATGCGCTTGTTCTCGTCGGCGTAAAAATCGTCCGCGCGCACCTGCTCGATCACCTCGGGGATGCAGTTCGGGTCGACCAGCATCGCGCCCAAAAGCGACTGCTCCGCCGTCAGGTCCTGCGGCACCTGCCGCATCAAAAGCTCATCCAAAACCGCACCACCTTTGCTTGCAAATTACCTTGCCGCGCCCCGCGCGGCCATTCAACAGGGATTACCCGCTTCGCAGGTAATCCCGTAAAAAGTCAGGACATGCGCCTGACTTTTTACACCTCTGACGGAGAAAAGTTTCGCGTGTCGGAACTTTTCTCCGTCCGTGAACCTTGTCCGCGCACTCCGCGCGGCAAGGTTCCCTCGATTGGAACTGTACGTTCCAATCGAAGCATTTACGCTTCCACTACCTGCACCAAAATCTCGCCCGCGATATCCTGATACAGCTTGGCCTTGACGCGGTGCACGCCAAAGGTCTTGATCGGCTCCTCAAGCACGATCTTCTGCTTGGGCACGTTCAGGCCGTACTGCTTGTTGAGCTCCTCGGCGATCTCCTTGGAAGTCACCGCGCCGAACAGACGGCCGCCCGAGCCGCCCTTGGCCGGCACTTTGACCGGGCTGACCTTGAGCTTTTCCGCCGCCTCGCGCGCGGCCTGCTGCTCGAGCGCGACCTTGCGCGCATGCGCCTCGTCCTGCGCCTTCTTGACGTTCAGGTTATCCGCCGTAGCCAGCTCGGCCAGACCGCGCGGCATCAGGAAATTGCGGCCGTAGCCCTCGCTGACCTCGATCAGGTCGCCCTTCTTGCCCTTACCCTTGACATCTTCCTTGAGAATGACTTTCATAATGCTGTTAACTCCTTTGTCTGTTTCTGATGGTATGTATATCGGCGTTATGCTTCCGCCGGTTTTTCGTCCTGTTGGTCGGCAAAATAGCCGTCGATCGCCTCGGTGATCAAGCGGTCAGCCTCCTCCGGCGTGGTGTTACGCAGCTGCGCGCCCGCCGCCGTATGGTTGCCGCCGCCGCCCAGCCGCTCCATGAGCAGCTGCACGTTGACCTCACCAGAAGCGCGCGCAGACACGACCATATCACCGCCGCTGCGGAACGCGACCACGCTGGCGCGCGTGCCGATGATGCTGAGCAGCTCGTCCGCCGCCTGCGCCGCCGCAATGCGGTCGACCTCCTCGCCGGTCACGGCGAAGATGACGCCCTGCCCGCAGTCGCGCGCCGACGAGATCAGCTTCTGCCGCTCCATGTACTGCATAAAGCTGGACTGGAACAGGCGCTTGACGTCGCCCGCCTCCGCGCCCGCGCGGCGCAGGTAGGCCGCCGCCTCAAAGGTGCGCACGCCGGTGCGCGTGGAAAAGCCCTTGGTATCCAGATAAATGCCCGCAAGCATGGCCTCGGCCTCGCCTGTCAGGATGCCGCTGGTCGGCACCAGGTATTGCAGCAGCTCGCTGACCAGCTCGGATGCGGACGACGCATACGGCTCGTGCAGCGAAACGACCGCATTTTCGATGTAATCGGCCGCGCGCCGGTGGTGGTCGATGACCGCCACCTTGTTGATCGATTGCAGCAGCGCCTCGTTTTCCACATAGCCCGGCCGGTTGACGTCGACCACGATGAGCAGCGTGTTGAAATCGCACAGGATCATCGCGTCCTCCGCGCTGATGAACACATCCTTATATTCGGTCAGCGTTTCCAGCCGTTCGATCAGGTCGCCCGCCATGGTATGCTGCTGGTCGACCACGACGTGCACCGGCTTGCCCTTGACGCGCACCGCGCACACCATGCCCGCTGCCGCACCGATCGCGTCCATGTCGCTGTTGCGGTGGCCCATGATGAGCACCTGCGACGAATCGCGGATCAGCTGGGACAGGGCGTTGGCCACGACGCGGCTTTTGACCTTGGTGCGTTTTTCGACCTCCTCGGTCAGGCCGCCGTAGAACTCGAAATTATACCGGTTTTTGACGACCGCCTGGTCGCCGCCGCGCGAGAGCGCCATGTCAATGGCAAGGCTGGCATACTGGTAGCACTCGGCCAGCGTTTCGCCGTCCCGCCCGATGCCGATGGACAGCGTGGCGACCACGCCCTCATGGTTCTGGATCTCGCGCACATCCTGCAGCACGGCAAACTTGCGCGCGCCGAGCTTGTCCAGTTCGGCGTTTTCGATGAGGAAAATATACTTGTCGCGGTCGTACTTGCGCAGCACCGCATTGCTGTCCTTGATCCAGGAAAACAGGCGCTTGTCGATGTCCGCCACGATGGTGGATTTTTCCGAATCGGTCGCGTTCTTGGTCAGCTCCTCGTAGTTGTCGATGGCGATGACTGCAATGGCCGGCCGGCGGGTCTCGGCCGCGTCGCGCAGCTGGACATATTCAGTGCAGTCGAGAAAGTGCAGCATCATCATCTGCCCTGCCCCGCTCGGCACCATGCTGCCGAACACATGGTAGGCCTGCCTGCCCATGCGCAGCTCGCCCGGGAACTGCTGCTTGCCCTCGATCAGCCAGCGCGTTTCAAAGGTGGGCGCCAGCTCGGTCAGCCGCATGTGCCGCGCGCCGGAAAACTGCCCGCTGATCTCGGCAAAGCTGTCGTTGGCCCAGACGATCTCTCCGGTCGTGGCCAGCGCGACCACGGTCGGCAGCGGCGTATGCGTCACCGCAGGCCGGACCTCGCCCCCCTCGATCACGATATTTTCCATCAGCTGCTGCACCTGCCGCCGCCGCTCCCTTTCCCCGTGCAGCGACGCCATGCGCAGCACGGCGCAAAGCGCCAGCCCGACCACGCCGTAGACCACGGAAAAACACAGCACACCGGCCGAAAACAGCGCAAATAACGCAAAATACAGCCCGGTACCCGGATGCAATGATCTTTTGTATGACTTTTTCAAATGCCGTCCCCCTTTCGGACGCAAATATGCAGGTTAATTATATCATCAGCATGCCCTAATGTAAACAAAAATCGTATAAACGCCCCCGGACGGCGCAGCGCGCGCTTATTGACAGCCGTCCGCGCGCACGGTATGATAAATGCACGAAAGCGAGGCGAAATTGATGGCACAATACATTTTGGCGCTCGACCAGGGCACGACCAGCTCGCGTGCGATCCTGTTCGACCGCGAGCAGAACATCCTGTCCATCCGGCAGCACGAGCTGACCCAGCAGTACCCGCGCGAGGGCTGGGTCGAACAGGACCCGATCGAGATCTGGTCGACCCAGTACGCAGCCATGCTGGAAGTGCTGGCGGCCTCGGGCGTGTCCCCGCGCGAAGTCGCGGGCATCGGCATCACCAACCAGCGCGAGACCACCATCCTGTGGGAGCGTGAAACCGGCCGTCCGATCTACAACGCGATCGTCTGGCAGTGCCGCCGCACGGCCGATATCGTCGACGGGCTGGTCGCACAGGGGCTGTCCGACCACATCCGGCGCACGACCGGCCTTGTGCCCGACGCCTACTTCTCCGGCACCAAGATCAAATGGGTGCTCGACCATGTGGAGGGCGCGCGCGAAAAGGCCGCGCGCGGCGATATCCTGTTCGGCACGGTCGATTCGTGGCTGGTGTGGAAGCTGACCGGCGGGCAGGCGCATGTGACCGACGCGACCAACGCCGCGCGCACGATGATCTTCGATATCCACAAGCTCGACTGGGACGACACGCTGCTCGACGCGCTCGGTATCCCGCGCGCCATGCTGCCGCGCGTATGCTCGTCGAGCGAAATCTACGGCCACGTCGCCCTGCCCGGCGGCGACATCCCGATCGCGGGCATTGCGGGCGACCAGCAGGCCGCGCTGTTCGGGCAGACCTGCTTTGCGCCGGGGGACGCGAAAAATACATACGGTACCGGCTGCTTCCTGCTGATGAACACGGGTACGCAGGCCTGCGAAAGCAAAAACGGCCTGCTGACCACCATCGGCATCCAGCTTGACGGCCAAACGCAGTACGCGCTCGAGGGCAGCGTATTTGTCGGCGGGGCGGTCATCCAGTGGCTGCGCGACGAGATGCGCTTTTTCACCGACAGCCGCGACGCGGAATACTACGCGCAAAAGGTGCCGGACACGGGCGGCGTTTACCTTGTGCCCGCGTTCACCGGCCTGGGCGCGCCGCATTGGGATATGTATGCGCGCGGCTGCATCGTCGGGCTGACGCGCGGCACCCGCCGCGAGCACATCATCCGGGCAGCGCAGGAATCCATCGCCTATCAGGTGGACGACCTGCTGGCCGCCATGGGGCGCGACACCGGCATGCCGCTGGGCACGCTGTCGGTCGACGGCGGCGCCAGCCGGGACAGCTTTTTGATGCAGTTCCAGGCCGATATCTCCAACTGCACCATCCGCCGGCCGGTCATCCGCGAGACGACCGCGCTGGGCGCGTGCTATCTGGCCGGCCTTGCCACCGGCGTATGGCGCAGCCGGGACGAACTTAAGCAGCTCTGGCGCTGCGACACCTTTTACACGCCCGATATGGCCGACGAAACCCGCCGCCAGCTGCGCGCGGGCTGGGGCAAGGCCGTCAGCCGCTCGCTCGACTGGGCGGAACGCAAATAGGCGCCCAAACACAGCATACTGCCAACAGGAAAGGGCAGCGGATAAAAAATCCGCTGCCCTTTTTGCATTTCCTGCTGTCAAACTCAGTCCGTGATGACGATGCTTTCGATCACCGGCTGGTTGTCCGGCAGCACCGTGCCGTTGCCGTCCTCGACCGGCGTGTTCTCACAGATCTGGTCGACGACGTCCATGCCGTCAGTCACATGGCCGAAGCAGGCATACTGCCCGTCCAGATAGGTGCTGTCCTGATGGACGATGAAGAACTGCGAGGACGCGCTGTCCATATCCTGTGCGCGCGCCATCGAGATCGCGCCGCGCGTGTGCGACAGCTCGTTCTCGACGCCGTTTTCGGCAAACTCGCCCTTGATGGTCTGGTCGGAGCCGCCCGTGCCGTCGCCGTTCGGGTCGCCGCCCTGCATCATAAAGCCGTTGATGATGCGGTGGAAGGTCAGGCCGTCATAAAAGCCATCCCCGGCCAGATCGAGGAAGTTCTGCACGGTGATCGGCGCGGTGTCGCCGTCCAGCTCGACCGTGATCGTGCCCATGTCCCGGATCGTGATCTCGGCATGGTGCGTGCCGACACCCTCGGCCACATCTGCGGCGGAGTCCATCTGCTCGTTCTGACCCTCGTCCGCCGTGTCCTGCGCCGCGTTATTGCCGCCGCAGCCGCCGAGCAGCAGCGCCGCCAGCAGGCAAAAGCTCAGTGCGATACGTTTTTTCATGTGCGTTACTCCTTTTCGTCCGTCGTCCCGCCCGCAGCCGCGCGGGGCTGCGCCGCCGGGCGGCGCACCGCGTTGTCCTGAAAGCGGAAAAAGTTGGGTTGGTGGCGCGACTGCGTGTATTCAAACATCACGCCGTCGCTGTTGTAGGTCTGGCTGCTGACGACCGCAAGGCAGTTGCAGTCGCCCATATCCAGATATTGCAGGTCGAGCAGCGTGGCCTTTTCGACCGTCACCACCCGCTTGCTGTTGATAATCGAAAGGTGCAGCTCACCCTCCAGATAGCGGTAGATCGACTGCTCCGCGATCTCGCGCGTCAGGCCGCACGCAATATCCTGCCGGAAATAGCTGTGGTTGATGATGAGCGGCCGGTCGTTGAGATAGTGCAGGCGCTGGATATAATAGAGCGGCGTGCCTTCGGCAAAGCCGGTCTTGGCCGCCAGCGATGCATTGGCCGTCAGCTCGGAGAACAATAGGATGGCGCTCGTGCCGCGCCAGTGGTTGCGCGCGGCCGACTCGGCGAACGACTCGATCGTGCCGAGCGTAAACGTCGCCTGTTGGGCGGGCTCAAAGATGTTGCGCACGCCCTTGCCCTGCATGGTCTGCACATAGCCGATGCGCACCAGCTCGCCGACCGCGCGGCGCAGGGTGTTGCGCGAGCAGCCCAGCTCGACGATCAACGTGTGCTCAGAGGGCAGCAGCTCCTGCGGGGCATACTGGCCGGACTCGATTTTTTCTTTGAGGATTTGAAAAAGCTGTTCGTATTTTGCCTTGGGCATGGCGCTCTCCCCCATGACGGAATGGTTGTTTGCCACGGTCCCCGTGGGAACAGAGGATATATGTCGTATTATACCATGTATGAACAAGTTCGTCCAGTAGCTGCAAACTTGTTCAAACAATTCCGGCATTCTGCTGTATATCCCCTGTCCATATCCAGCATTCTCCCCAAACCGACGCCATTCTATCCGACATACCATCTAAAAAACTTCCAATTATTTTGTGAAATAATGGTCTTGAAAAACCATCCACAAAGCGGTATGCTATCCACAGCAAAACTTGTTTGAACAAGAAGAAAGGGAAAGACAAGACGGACAACAGGAGGGTATCACATGGCAAAATACCAGCAGGACGTCCAGACGCTGCTCGAAAAGATCGGCGGCAAGGGCAACATTCAGGCGGTATCGCACTGCATGACGCGCATGCGCTTCGTGCTGGTCGATCCGAAAAAGGCGGACGAAAAGGCGATCGAACAGATCCCGAGCGTCAAGGGCACGTTCACGCAGGCCGGCCAGTATCAGGTCATCATCGGCAACGACGTGGCCAACTTCTATCAGGAATTCACCAAGTTCGCGGGCATTGAGGGCGTTAGCAAGGACGCGGTCAAGAGCGCGGCCAAGACCAACCAGAACCCGGTGCAGCGCATCATGGGCGCGCTGGGCGAAATCTTCGCCCCGATCATCCCGGCGCTGATCTGCGGCGGCCTTGTGCTCGGCTTCCGCAATATCATCGGCGAGGTCGACCTGCTGAACGGCCGCACCCAGTCGCTGGCTGATGTCTCCCAGTTCTGGGCGGGCATGTACAGCTTCCTGTGGCTGATCGGCGAGGCCATCTTCCACTTCCTGCCGGTCGGCAT
>NZ_CALWUN010000061.1 GCF_944384735.1 uncultured Agathobaculum sp.
GTCGCATGCGCGCCGCCGTTGAGGATGTTCATCATGGGCATCGGCAGGGTCTTGGCATTGCAGCCGCCGATGTAGTTATACAGCGGGAGGGACAGGGCCTCGGCAGCAGCCTTGGCAACGGCCAGCGAAACGCCGAGGATGGCGTTGGCGCCGAACTTGGTCTTGTTCGGGGTGCCGTCCGCGTCGATCATGGCCTTGTCGATGGCCTGCTGGTCGAGCGCGTTCATGCCGATGATGGTCTCGGCGATCTCGCCGTTGACCGCGTCGACAGCCTTCAGCACGCCCTTGCCGTTGTAGCGGGACTTGTCGCCGTCACGCAGCTCGCAAGCCTCGAAGATACCGGTGGACGCGCCGGACGGGACAGCCGCACGGCCCATATACGCGCCGGTGTCGCCCTCGACGTAAACCTCAACCTCGACGGTCGGGTTGCCGCGGGAGTCCATGACCTCACGGCCGAGTACATCAACGATTTCAATGTAGCCCTTCATAATACTTACTCCTTTTTATATCAAATTGGGGGTTGCGCAAAACTTACTTGACCAGCAGGCTGTGGCCGGTCATTTCGGCGGGCTGGTCGAGGCCCATCATCTCCAGCAGCGTCGGCGCAAGGTCGGCGAGCACGCCGCCCTCGGCCAGCTTGCCCTCGTGGCCGACCATGACGAGCGGTACGGGGTTGGTCGAGTGCGCGGTGAACGGGGTCACGCCGTCCGCGTCGAGCATCTGATCGACGTTGCCGTGGTCGGCGGTGATCAGGCACTGGCCGCCCATCTTGAGGATGGCGTCGACCACCTTACCCACGCCGTCATCGGTCGCTTCAATCGCCTTGACGGCGGCCTCGAACACACCGGTGTGGCCGACCATGTCGCAGTTGGCAAAGTTCAGCACGATCACGTCGTACTTGCCGGACAGGATGCGCTTAACGCACTCCTCGGTCACGGCAGGCTCGCTCATCTCGGGCTGGAGGTCATAGGTTGCCACCTTGGGCGACGGGATGAGCGCGCGGTCCTCACCCGGATATTCCTTCTCAACGCCGCCGTTGAAGAAGAAGGTGACGTGCGCGTACTTCTCGGTCTCCGCGATGCGCAGCTGGGTCAGGCCCTTGTCCGAGATATACTCGCCGAAGGTGTTCTTCAGGCTCTGCGGCTTGAAGGCAACCTCAACGCCCGCGATCGTCGCGTCATACTGCGTCATGCAGACGTAGTGGATGTTACGGCGCTGGCGCTTGAAGCCGTCAAACTCATGGTCGACGAACGCACGGGTGATCTCACGCGCGCGGTCGGGGCGGAAGTTGGCAAAGATGATGGCGTCGTCGTCCTGCACGGTCGCGCCCTCGGTGACGATCACCGGCACGACGAACTCGTCGGTCACGCCCGCGTCATAGGACGCCTGCATGGCGTCGTGCGCGGTGGCAGCGTGCTCGCCAACGCCCTCGGCGATCGCCTGATAGGCCTTTTCGACGCGCTCCCAGCGCTTGTCTCGGTCCATTGCGTAGTAGCGGCCGGAAATCGTCGCGATGCAGCCCAGACCCATGACGTCGATCTTGTTCTGCAGGCGGTCGATATACTCGATGCCGGACTGCGGCGGGGTATCGCGTCCGTCCATGAAGCAGTGGAAGCAGACCTTGGTCAGCCCATTGCGGCGCGCCAGCTCGAGCAGCGCGATCATGTGGTCGATGTGCGAGTGTACGCCGCCGTCGGACAGCAGGCCGAAGATGTGCAGCGTCGAGTGGAACCACTTGCACTGGTCGATGGCGCTCATCAGCGCTTCGTTCGTGAAGAAGTCGCCGTCCTGGATGGCCTTGGTGATGCGGGTCAGCTCCTGATAGACGATGCGGCCCGCGCCGATGTTGGTGTGGCCGACCTCGGAGTTGCCCATCTGGCCGTCCGGCAGGCCGACGTCCAGACCGGACGCGCCGATGTAGACCAGCGGGTTCTCCTTGAAGATGCGGTCGAGGTTGGGGGTCTTGGCCGCCTCGATGGCGTTGCCCTTTTTCTCATCGCGGTGGCCAAAACCGTCCATGATGATCAGCGCGGTCGGCTTCTTGGGCTCGTCCGCCGCCTTGGCCGCCGCCTTCTTGGTGGCCGTGGTCTTTTTGGCCGCCGTGGTCTTCTTGGCGGCGGTCTTTTTCGCGGTCGGCTTTTCCTCCGCTGCGGCAGCGGGGGCTGCCTCAGCCTTGGCTTCAGCCGCAGGCTTGGTCTCTGCCTTGGGCTCGGCAGCAGCTGCCTTGGCCGCAGGCTTGGTCTCCGTCTTGGCCTTGACCGCGGCTGCCTTCTCTTCGGCCTTGGCTTCCGCCTTGGCCTCTGCTGCGGCTTCCGCCGCCTTTGCCGCCTTGGTCTCCGCCGCAGCGGACACGTTCTGTTTCTTCATAATGTTAAAAACTCCTTTTCGGAAACGGACGAAAGGGGACAACGACAGTCCCGATGTCCCCTCCCGCACGCACGGCGCGGGAGCAAGCCCCCACCGTATTCCTTATCTTATTGGTTGGCTGCTTCCACGATGGTGGCAAAGTCAGCGCTCTTGAGGGAGGCGCCGCCGATCAGGCCGCCGTCCACATCGGGCTGGGCCAGCAGCTCGGCTGCGTTCTTGGCATTCATCGAACCGCCGTACTGGATGGTGATGCCGCGGGCAGCACGCGCGCCGTATTTCTCGCGCAGGCAATCGCGGATCGCGCCGCAGACCTCGCCCGCCTGCTCGGCAGTGGCGGTCTTGCCGGTGCCGATCGCCCAGATCGGCTCGTACGCGATGACGACCTTCTTGACGTCCTCAACGGCAACGCCCTGCAGGGCGATCTTGATCTGCTTGCGGATGACCTCCATGGTCACGTCCTGCTCGCGCTCGGTCAGGCTCTCGCCGACGCACAGGATCGGGCGCAGGCCGTTCTCGATGGCGACCAGCACCTTCTTGTTGCAGGCCTCATCGGTCTCGTTGAAGTACTGGCGGCGCTCGGAGTGGCCGATGATGACGTACTTGACGCCCAGTTCCTTGAGCATGTCGGCCGAGATCTCGCCGGTGAACGCGCCGGACTTCTCAAAGTGCATATTCTCCGCGCCGATGGCGATCTTGGAGCCCTTGGCAGCCTTGACGGCAGCCTGGATATCGGTGAACGGTACGCAAAGAACCATCTCACACCACTTGGTCTTGCTCAGCAGCGGCTTCATCTCCTCGATGAGGGCCTTCGCCTCGCTCGGCGTCTTGTTCATCTTCCAGTTGCCGGCGATGATGGTCTTACGGTATCTGCGATTCATGTTGGTTTTTACCCCTTTCATGCTTTTCCGCGGACTTGATGCCCGCTTAACTATGTATTATCCGGGGCGGTTACGCCCCGGTATAACGCATACTTGCGCGCCGCAGCGCGGGATGGCCTTACTTGTCCTGCAGGCAGGCGATGCCCGGCAGTTCGAGGCCCTCGAGGAACTCGAGCGAAGCGCCGCCGCCGGTGGAGATGTGGGTCATCTTGTCGGCGAAGCCCAGCTTCTCAACCGCCGCCGCGGAGTCGCCGCCGCCGATGATGGAAACCGCGCCCGAGGCTGCGATCGCCTTGGCGACCTCCTTGGTGCCGACCGCGAAGGTGTCGAACTCGAACACGCCCATCGGGCCGTTCCAGACGACCGTGCCCGCGTTCTTCACTGCGTCGGAGAACAGCTCAACGGTCTTGGGGCCGATGTCCATGCCCATCATGTTGTCCGGCAGCTTACCGGATTCATAAACGACCGGCTCGGCGTCCGCGCCGAAGTGGTCGCCGCAAACGGTGTCGATCGGGAGCAGCAGCTTGACGCCCTTGTCCTCCGCCTTCTTGATCAGGCCGAGCGCCAGGTCGAGCTTGTCCTCCTCGCACAGCGAGGTGCCGATCGCGCCGCCCTGCGCCTTGGAGAAGGTGTAGGCCATGCCGCCGCCAATGATGACGGTGTCGCACTTGTCGATTAGGTTGTTGATGACGTTGATCTTGTCGGAAACCTTGGCGCCGCCGAGGATGGCAACGAACGGACGGGCCGGGTCGGAAAGCGCCTTGCCCATGATGGAGATTTCCTTGTTGATCAGGAAGCCGCAGACAGCCGGCAGGTAATCCGCGATGCCGGCGGTCGAGGCGTGTGCGCGGTGCGAGGTGCCGAACGCGTCGTTGACATAGATCTCGGCCATGTCGGCAAACGCCTTGGCCAGCGCCGGGTCGTTCTTGGTCTCGCCCTTTTCAAAGCGGACGTTCTCGAGCAGCACGGCCTCGCCGGGCTTGACCTCGGCAGCCAGCTTCTTGGCGCTCTCGCCAACGACGTCGGCCGCCAGCTTGACTTCCTTGCCGAGCAGCTCGCCCAGACGCTTGGCGACCGGCGCGAGCGAGTACTTCATGTTGACCTCACCCTTCGGGCGGCCCAGGTGCGAGCAGAGGATGACGGCTGCGTTGTGGTCCAGCAGGTACTGGATGGTTTCGAGCGAGGCACGGATGCGCTTGTCGTCGGTGATGTTTCCGTTTTCGTCCTGCGGCACGTTAAAGTCACAGCGGACGATAACCTTCTTGCCGTTTACGTCGATGTCTTCTACGCTCTTCTTGTTGTACTGCATAAATATCCCTCTCCCTTTCTGAATGTAAAAGTTAGCGATATGGAGCATTTTTAGCGGCCTTCCCATAGGAAGAGTTCCGCTTCCATTACAAAATTATACTCGTTTCTATCGGGTATAGCAAGCAGAATTGTGAAAATCCTTGTCTTTTTGTTCTCTTTTAGAAAAATTTTGCGTTTTGGCACAAATAATTGTGAAAAATTAAACAATATAACCAATTGACCTACGCGCGCGCGGCCCCATAAAACGCCACGGCCAGCGCCTGCGGGCCGGTGTTGGTGATGACCGACGGGCCGATCGGGCAGCGCAGCACGCCCTTGAAGCCGATCTCGGTGCGCAGGCGCTTGTCCAGCTCGTCGATACGGGCGGCGGGCACGTCGCCGTAGAGCAGCAGCGCGTTCTGCTTGTCCGGCTGCTGCACGCGGCCGGACACCTTGCGGATCAGCCCGGACACGAGCGCTTTTTCGCCGCGCACCTTGTCGCACACCCTGACCGCGCCGCCATAGACATGGCTGATGGGCTTGAGACCGAGCGCCTCGCCGACGAACGCCGCCCCGCCCGAAATGCGGCCAGACTTTTTCAGGTGCGCCAAACTGTACACGCCGAGGAACGCCTCGACCCGCCGCAGCCTGCTGTACACGATCGCGCGGATGGCTTCAAAGCTGTCGCCCTGCTCGCGCAGCGCGGCGGCGATGGCGACGATGTGGCCGTAGATATAGGTATAGGTGGCCGAGTCGAACAGCTCGATCACCATGCCGTCGCCGTACTCCTCGCGGAACATGTCGCGCGCCAGGCAGGCCGCCTGATAGGTGCCCGAACCGTTCGCGTTGATCAGCACGCCCAGCAGGTGGGTGCAGCCGCGCGCGGCGGCGCGCCGGTAGGAATCGAGGAAGGTGGCCGGCGTGACCATCGCGGTCGCCGGGATCTCGCGGCTGCTTTCCAGCAGCTTCCAGTACTCCTCGGCCGTGATATCATAGTATTCGCGGATGACGCGCCCCTCATGCGTCAGCGTGATGGGCACGATCTCGATGCCGTAGCGCTCGACCAGCTCCTGCGGGATGTCCGCGGAGGAATCGGTCAGGATATGTATTTTTTCCATCTTTGCTCTCCTTATCCCTGCGGGAACGGGCCGGCCAGCTGCAGGTTGATGAAACCGGTCTGCCGCAGCGCCTCGAACACGATAACCGCCACCGAGTTGGACAGGTTCAGGCTCCTTGCGCCCGCGCGCATCGGGATGCGCACGCACCGCTCCGGGTGCCTGACCAGCAGGCTTTCGGGCAGCCCCTTTGTCTCCTTACCGAACAGCAGGTAGTCGCCGTCGCGGTACTCGGCCTCGTGATAGGCCTGCGGCGCCTTGGTCGTGGCATAAAAATAGCGCCCGTCCGGATTTTTCTCAAAAAATTCGTCCAAATTCTTGTACATGCGGACATCGAGCAGGTGCCAGTAATCCAGCCCCGCGCGCTTCATGCGTTTGTCGTCAATGGCGAAGCCGAGCGGCTCGACCAAATGCAGTACGCAGCCCGTCGCCGCGCAGGTGCGCGCGATGTTGCCGGTGTTCTGCGGGATCTCCGGCTCGACCAGAACAATATGCAGCATGGGTCTCTCCCTACCTCTCATTTCTCCCTTTATTCTATGCGATATGCGCGCCTTTTTCAAGCTGTTTGCGGGTTTTTCCATAAAAATATTCCCCCGGCCGCAAAAAGCCGGGGGAATATCACATCCTGTTATGCAATTTCCGCGTATACACCGTAGACATATCCCTGTTCAGCAGCCTGCTCGTCGGTGAGCACCTCGCCGGTCAGCCGCGGGTCGCTGATATCGTCCGGGTAGGTGACGGCCAGCTTGCCGGTGTGCAGGGTGAGGGTCTGGGTGTCGGTCGTGCCGTCGGTAAAGGTGACGGTGACGGTCAGTTTTGCGCCGTCAAATTCGTCGATGCGGGTCTGCCACGCTTCGCGCAAATCGGCGGTTTCATCATACGGCTGCACTTCTGCCCAGAAACCATAACTCGTTTCCGGATCATAATCCTCAGTAAAGCCATTTTCCAGCTTCCAGCATACGTCTGCATACCACTCCACTTCGGACATATCCTCGGTTTCGCTCACGCCATAGGGCATCACCACATCCGCGCCTGCCAGCCGCGGGTCGGCAGCCCCTTCCGCTGCCGCATCAGGTGTGCTTTCCCCTGCCCGCAATGCCTCGTCCGCTGCTGCCGTCATCTGGCGATATACATCAATATCAAAATCAGTCAGCGTTTTGGCACGGTATAGTCCACCCTTGTCGATCGACGCGCTGACGGCAGCAATATTGTCCCCTGTCACGCGGAATAAACAACCGGAGAAAAAGCCGTCCTCCGGGCTATCGGTACCAGCGCCGTCCGCGAACACGATTTTACTGTCCTTCGCTCCAATCATCTCGCCCGTATCCGCGGCATAGGCCACGATGCCGAACGAGTGCGCGACGGTCTCGGCCACCGCGTCCGCCGCAGGCTGGCCGCCCGTGCGCGACTGCCAGACTGCCGTGCCGCCGACCACCACGCCGAACGCGCACGCCGCGGCCAAAATACGCTTTGCCATGCCGAACCTGCGGCGCGGCGCGGCCTGCGGCTCCATCTGCTGCGCCGCGCGGCGCGCTTCGCGCGCGGCGGCGAGCGTCCGCGCCTTCAGTTCATCGGACGCTTTGATATGCTTCATCTGTTCCCAGTTGTTCCGGTTGTTCATCGTCCAATCCCTCCAGTTCGTGTTTCAGTTGTTTGCGCGCGCGGTGCAGCCGCGTGCGCACGGTCACCGAACGGCAGCCCACCATGGCCGCGATCTCGTCCGTGCCGTAGCCCTCGACATAGTGCAGCCAGACCGCCGTGCGCAGGTCGTCCGGCAGCGCGCGCACCGCCTGCCACAATTCGTCGTGACCGTCGAGCATTGGCGCCGCAGTCTCGGGCGCGGCTTCGAGCGGCGCGGTGCGCCGGAACCACGCCGACCGCCGCAGGTCGTTGCAGCAGTTGACCGTCACACGCAGCAGCCACGCCTTGAGATGCTCCGCGTCGCGGAAGTCCGTCCCGTCGCGCAGCAGACGCAGGAATACCTCCTGAAAGACGTCCTCCGCGTCCGCGCGGCTGTCCAGCCGGCACAGCGCGAGGCGGTACACCGCGTCGCCGTGCCGCGCCATCGCGTCCGATAAAAATTCATCCGAACGCAGTTCGTTTTGCATTGCGCTCCATCCTCCTTTCTGCCCTTAACACGGCGCAGCGCGGCGGATCGTTCCCCTCCCCCGCTGCACTTTTTCGATCTGCCGCGCGGTTTCTTTGTTCGAATCTCACAATGCAGAGTGCATCCGTTTGTCACCATGCACAAGAAAATCCGCAAAACAACCGCAACATTGAACAAAATTCATCTTGCGTTTTTATCCAAAATTGCTATAATAGAATCATCAAAGGCAAGCAAGCCCACCACGAAACGGAGGGTCAACCCAAAGGCCGAAGCGCAGACCATGCGCCCCTCGGCACGACGCAGTCCGATACCTGCCGCGTCCATCCCACGCGGCGCGATTGAATCGAAGCCTGCGCCTTGCAGTGCCTGCCGCCCGCGCGGCGCACCGTTTCGTTTTATTTTGACACTTCCTAATCCCCTTTTCTCTTTTTTATATTCACTCTCTTTTGGAAAAAAGCTGTCCGAACGGACAGCTTTTTTCTTTGCTGCCGCCCACCGCAGTGCCTTTCCATTCTTACGGCAATGCGGTATACGGCAGCAGGAACGGCCTGCAGACCGGGCTTTCGTTCGGACGCGGCATATATTTGCGGCAGCGCCCAAACGCAAGGCGCCCCCGCACCAGCTTCCCCCAAGCGGCGCGGACGCCATCGTGCCATGCCGGTTTCCATTTATTTTGCATTTTTGAAAAATAATGATTGACAAACAGCGCAAGCCGTGGTATTCTAATTAAGCAGTCAAAACTGAGGCAGTGATGACAGGCTGTCAGGCCGAGGATTTGGTTGCAAGTTGCCCTCTTGAGGGAAACCACAAGTTAATAATTTGCGCCAGTAGCTCAGCTGGATAGAGTGTTTGGCTACGAACCAAAAGGTCGGGGGTTCGAATCCCTTCTGGCGTACCACTTTTTCTTGTGGGAAACAAGCGATTTCTTCGGAAATCGCTTGTTTTTTAACTTTTCGAGGGTTTACAATTTTTGCTGCTAACAGAAAACCGGCGATTTTCTGTTAGCAGCCTGTTAGCAAACGCGGTTTTTGCCCGCGTTTGCTCATAAATCCTATCATCCAATTTGACGTCGTATTTTTCGGCCTGCTAACAGCCCTGCTAACATCCCGATTTTTGCGCATGCTCTGCAAGAAGCGCCTGCAGCAGCTTTTTCTTCATTTCGGGATCTTCGTCCAGAAGCTGCATCAGCTGATCCTGCCGGTCGTCCGTAGAAAAGCCGCCATAAAATTCTTTCGAGATCTTCTCCGTCAGCGCCCGCCGCCGGCTGTCCTGCGTATGCGCATAGGTGTCCAGCGATACCGCGGCCGAAGCATGTCCCATGTCGCCCTGCACCAGCTTAATATCGCCGCCGCTTTCCAGCAGCTTGTAGGTCGCACTGGAATGCCGAAGCTCGTGGAAAATCAGCGGCGGCAGATGCAGCTCCGTCTTTTTCTGCCACTGCTTGAACCATTTTTCGCACAGCTTGGGCTCTACCGGGTATCCGTCCTCCAGCGCGAACACCAGGTTGAAGTCGGTATACGCTTCCCCGGCATACGCTTTTTGCTTTGCCACCGTCGCCTTGCGCAGCATCAGCTCGCGGCGCAGCGCCGGGGTCAAGTACACGAACCGGTTGCTGTTTGCCGTTTTTGGCGTTTTGAGCACCAGCACCGTGCTGCTTTTCTTCACTCTGGGCGGAAACACCTGCACCAAGCCGTCTGTCGGGACGGAATCCAAAGCCTCACGGCTGACACGCTGGAGCGTGTGCCGCACACGGATGAGGTTCTGATCGAAATCAACATCCTCCCAAGTCAATGCGACCGTTTCGCCAATGCGCAAAGAGCAGATGAACGCCAAGTGCACTGCGAGATGCAGCATCGGGTGTTCCATATCGTTCAAAGCCTCCCGCACCATTTCCGGTGTCCAGATTCGGCGCTCGGTCTTATTCTTTTTGGGCGCATCGCATATGACCGGGCTTTCTTCGATCAATCTCCAGTCCACTGCTTTGTCGAATGCAGTTTTCAGTAATGTATGGACATGACGGATTGTCGTAGAAGAAAGACAGGGTGTTTTCGTCCCACTTGGTGCATGTCCTTTGGGGCCGTTGCATTTTTTGCCCCGCAGAGTGTTGTATAACATCTCGATATGTATTGGTTGCAGCTTTTGCAGCGGGATTTGTCCAATTTCCGGCATGATATGATTTCGGATCAAAGCCAAAGATGAGGTATACATGCTGAATGACCATTTGGCTTTGCCATAGACATTTACCCACTGCATCAGGTACTCCGCCACGGTTTGTGAGCAAGGCGTCAGTAAAGAATCACATGATTTTTTGTATTCCACTTTCCGCTTGAATTTCTCGGCATCCGCTTTGTTGGAGAAGGATTCCCACTTTTGATGCCGTTGTCCCTGTGCGTCTCGATAATCATAGATTACCGCATATTTGGAACCTCTTTTTTTAATTGTTGCCATAGTTGCCTCCACAGAACGGGTGGATCAGGTGCAACCGGAAAACCATTGGTCGAAAGACT
>NZ_CALWUN010000062.1 GCF_944384735.1 uncultured Agathobaculum sp.
ATATTGGCAAAGGTGATGCGGTTGCCGGTGATCTTGATGACCGGCGCGATCGGGTTGCCGGTCGGCGTGCCGCGGCCGGTCGAGAACACGACCACCTGCGCGCCGCCCGCCACCATCGCCGCCACCGAGGACGGGTCGTTGCCCGGCGTGTCCATAATGACCAGACCGCTTTTCGCCTCGACCTGCTTGGCATAATCATACACCGCGTTGATCTGGCTGTGGCCGCCCTTGTGGATGCAGCCGAGCGACTTTTCCTCCAGCGTGGTGATGCCGCCCGCCTTGTTGCCGGGCGAGGGGTTGCCCTCGCGCACCTCCTCGCCGACCAGCTGCAACGCCTTTTCATAGCGGTGCACGATCTCGAAGATGCGGTCGTGCACCTCCTTGTTGGCCGCGCGGCGCGCGAGGATGTGCTCCGCGCCGATCAGCTCGGTCGTTTCCGACAGGATGGACGTGCCGCCCGCCTGCACGATGCGGTCGCTCAGCTCGCCGATCAGCACGTTGGCCGCAAGGCCGCTGGTCGGGTCGGAGCCGCCGCACTCGGTGCCGATGATCAGCTCGGAGAGCGGGAACGGCTCCTTTTGCAGCAGCGACGCCTGCGCGGTCATCTCCTTGGCCAGGCGCACGGCCTGGTCGACCGCCTTGAGCGTGCCGCCCGCCTGCTGGATGATGACCTGCGCGAGCGGCTTGTTGGTGCGCGCCCGAATGGCCTCGACCACCAGGTCCATCTGGCAGTTTTCGCAGCCGAGCGACACCACGACCGTGCCGTAGATATTGGGGTTGGCGGCGTAGCCCGCCATCACGTCCATGATATACTGCTGGTCGGACGCGACCTGCGAGCAGCCGAGCTGGTTGCTGAACGTGACCGTGCCTTCCACCTGCTGGGCAATGATGCGGGTGGTATCGGACGCGCACACGCTGGCAGGCAGGATCAGCACCTTGTTGCGCACGCCGACGCGGCCGTCCGGCCGCTTGTAGCCATAAAAAGTCATGCTGCCCCTCCTATTCCTTTTCTTCCGGGTTTTCGCGGCGGCCTTCCACGTTGTGCACATGGACATGCTCGCCGGCCTTGATATCACAGACGGCCACGCCGATATGCTCGCCGTACTTGACAACCGGCTCGCCGGCCGCAATATCCCGGACCGCCAGCTTGTGATAGATCGTGATATCCTGCCGTGCGGCCAGCTGCACTTCCTTGCCGCCGCACGGGTAGGTGACCGTGTCGCCCGCCCGGATGGGCTCGATGGCGACCGCCACATTGTCCTTGCTGTCGATAATCATGGCATTACGCATATTGTTCCACTCCTTTGCGCGGCTTGCCGCCGCGGGTCTGGGCGGTACCGCGCCGCCCGGCGCAAACGGCCTGCAAAGCCGTGCCGGACGGCGGCGCGTACCGTCTTGGGTTGATTACAGCGGAATGACCAGCGCGCCGATGATCGCCAGCACGAAGATGCACACCGAGGAGATGAACGAACCCAGCGTGTAGGTCTTCAGGCCGCCGGTGACGGTCAGGCCGGACATATTGGTGGCCACCCAGTAGCCGGAATCATTGACATGGCCGATCGAGTTGCCGCCGGACAGGCAGGCCAGCGCGATCCACACCGGATGGCAGCCGATCGCCGGTGCGATTGTGGCCATGATGCCCATCGAGGTCATGCCGGCAACCGTGCCGGAGCCCTGCGCCACGCGGAAGATCATGCCGATGAAGTATGCGAGGAACATGGCGGGCAGAACCGAGGTGGTATCCGTGCCCAGCAGGCCGACGATCGCGTCGCCGATGCCGGTCGCGGTGATAACAGATGCGAACGAACCGCCCGCACCAGTGATCAGCAGCACGACGCCCGCGCTCTTGAGCGCTTCGCCCGCGCTCTTTTCCAGATTGTCACGGCCGATATAGGGCAGGCTGACGAGGTATGCGCCCAGCGTACCGAGCAGCATGGCGATCAGCTTGTCGCCGAGGAAGGTGCAGATGACCGGCGGCTCGGCAAACAGCGCGCCGCCCAGCGTGCCGAACAGGATGCAGATAACCGGGATGATGATGGGCAGCAGGGACGCGAACATGCCGGGCTTTTTCTTGTTCGGGTCTTCCTTCTGGCGGGCGGCGACCAGCTCCTGCGCGACGTTCGAGCTGTGGTTGATGTCCTTTGCATCGTTCCAGATACCGCGGTCATGGATCTTGATGTAGATGAAGTTGGAGATCATCACGGTGATGAAGCCGACCACCAGGCCGACGATCAGCATAATGCCAAGGTCGAAGCCGAAAATATCGGCCGCAGCCAGCGGGTTGGGCGTGGGCGGTACCACGCAGTGCGCGGTGGTTGCACCGATGGTCAGGCAGCCGGTGACGTAGCACATCTTCAGATTGATCTTGGAAGCGATGGTGATACCGATCGGGATCAAGATGATAAAGGTAACGTCGAAGAACACCGGTATGGACAGGATAAAGCCCGCAATGCTCAGCCCCCAGATGGAGCGCTTTGCCGGGAAGGCGGATACCAGCTTGTCGGCAATCACCGACGCGGCGCCGCTGTCACTCATCAATTGTCCTAATATGGTACCGAAGCCGACCGGGAGGCCGATGCTGGTCATCATGCTGCCAAAGCCGGACGAGATCGTCGAGGCGGTCGTCAGCAGGTCGAGGCCGCCGACCAGACCCATGAACAGGCAGGCGATGACCATGCCGATGGCGGCGTTGAGCTTGAGTACGATGATGCAGAACAGGATAATAGCGATCGCACCTACCAAGGCTGCAATCAGGATGCCGGGACTTGTCATTTCTTTTTCCCCTTTCTTGTACATGCATGGATATGCGTTACAGTGGGACGCAATGCGTTCCTGCCGTCCGCCGCAGGCGGGAAGCCTGCGCGCCGCCCGCCCCGCTGCCGGCGGCCCCCGGATAGGCCGCCGCAAGGCTGTCAGCGGCGCACGCGCACCGCAGCGTCCGGCGCACCGCGCCAAGGCAGCCCCGCATCCTGCGGCCTGCGCAAAACAGCTGCGCAGACAGCCAAAGCTTCACAAGTGCGGCGCTGCCGCAAACACCCCGCGCCGCACGCGCCCCTTGCCCATGGCGCGCCCGGCGGCGGGAGGTTTGTCAGAACAGGTTGCCCTCCCCGTCGAAGGGCAGGTCGTAGGGCTCGGACAGGATCTCAATATTGGGGTTGGCCTTGGCCAGCGGCAGCAGACCCTCGGAAATCTCGATATACTCGATGTGCATGGTGTCCGGGATGCGGATCATCTTCATGTTGTCCTGATCCTCGGCATCCGGGCAGCAGCACAGCGCCAGCTGCAATGCCTCGCGGTCGTTGTCCATGATCATCGGGATCTTCATCAGGTGCAGGAAGGTGTTGGTCACGCCGGTCGGGTAGGTCATCTCGAGCTTCATCTTGTTGAACAGGCGGCGGGTCGTGACCTCGGCCAGACCGATGCCCTGCGCGTTGCCGTGCGTCTCGTCCGTCAGGTCGAGGATGACCACCTTCTCGGCCTCGATGCCGCCCGAGCAGTACTTGGGCTGGACAAAGCGGCCGGAAATGTTCGGGTCCATACCGTCGCCCGAGATATTCTTGCCGATCTTGTCGACGACCAGCACGTCGCACTTGTCAAACAGCAGGTGCGCGATGGTCTTATAGGACAGGTCGCGCAGCTTGGGCTCCTCGGTGATGATCTCATCAGGCGTCAAACCCTGGATGAGGTAGGTTTCATCATAGGCGTTTTCGATGATGGCGATGCCGCCCATGATCGGGCAATTTTCCAAAATCGTGCGGCCATATTCCTCGACCAGCTCATGCATGATGCCCGGGCTCTGGTGGTGGATGCTCTCCGCGCCGTGCTGCTTGCCAAGGCCGATGGCCATCATCTTCATCAGGCCGCTCTCGTAGCGCCCGCGGAACGAGGTGTGCGGCTTGATGCGGTTGAACAGCAGGATGCCGTCCGCCCCGGCCGCATATTTGTCCACATAGACCGGCTGCTTGCGCACGCCGGACAGGCCGACCTGCACGGTCTCCATCGAGCTTTTGATCGGGCAGCCCATGGCCTGCTCGGTGATGCCGTAGTCGGCCAGGATCTGGGTCTGCCCCTCGGCGGTCGCGCCGCCGTGGCTGCCCATGGCCGCCACGATGAACGGCTCGGCGCCCTTGGACTTGACAAAGTCGACCATCGCGCGCGCCATCAGCGCGTAGTGGTGGATGCCGCGGCTGCCGCAGGTGATGGCAATGCGCATGCCGGGCTTGATTTGCCCGCCGAGCGCCTCGCGCGCCAACTGCTGCTGCACGGTTTCCGCGATCTTGTCCTCCGGGATGTGCGAATCGTCGAATACCTCCCGGATCTTGACCATCCGGGGCACCGGCACGTTTTTGATCAGGTCTGTGATCGTTTTCAAGAAAAAACCTCCTCCGCTCTTCCTTCCGCCGGGACGCGGCCTCGCGGCGCGCCCCTGTTTGCCCGCGCGCGCCGGACGGCATGCCCCGCCGCCCTGCAACGCGCCCTTTCCCGTGTTCCCTTTCGTTCGTATTTACGAACATAGTTCTTTATTCCGAACTTTTGACTGGATTATATCACCAACTATACAGGCTGTCAATTCGCAAAAGCGCCAATTTCGTCATTTGTCACAAATGTCAATTGATTTTTGCGAATTGCTAAAAAATTAACAAATCCGGTTCCCCAAGGGCGGAAACCGGATGATTTGATAATTTTTTAACATTTTTCGGTGTAAAACCGTATGCGCCCTGCGCGCGCGTGCCCACCGCCGCGCGGCCGGACGTTTTTTGCCGTTCCCGCGCAGTTCCCCCTTGAGCGCGGCGCAAAAATGGGGTACAATAAAGGCAACCAATCATCAGCCAGACAGGCGGAAAGGGTGAGAGATATGTTTGGTTTGCAAGCCGTTGGAACGGAATACCCCAGCGCATACGCATCCGGCTACCTGTCGCGCGCCGCGCGCAGCACCGCGGCCGTCACGCCGGTCAGCCGGGCGCAGACCGTGCCGGTCTCGCCTGTGCCGGCCGTCGCCTCCGTACAGCGGGACGCCGCGCAGGCCGCACAGGCCGTGCAGCAGGGGCCGCAGCTGCCCTTGCAGCGGGAAGGCGTCGACCCGGCGGAGCTGGCTGTCCGCAGCCGCATCCAGTACCTGAACCCGGCGGATGCGCCGGCAGCCGGCACGGCAATGCCCGAGGCCGCCGCCGCGCTGGCCGGTCAGACGGGCGCGGCAGCCCCGCGCGCCGCACAGGCCGCAGCCGAGCCCGGCGGGCAGCAGGCGCAGGCGGGACAGGCCGCTGAGGAGACCAAATCCGCGCAGGAGGTCATGGAGGAGGGCGAGTGCCAGACCTGCAAGGAGCGCAAGTATCAGGACCAGTCGGACGACCCCGGCGTGTCCTACCAGACGCCCACCAACATCGCGCCCGAGCAGGCGGCGGCAGCCGTGCGCGGCCACGAGCAGGAGCACGTCACGCGCGAGCAGGCGCAGGCCCAACGGGACGGCCGCGACGTCGTCAGCCAGTCGGTCACACTGCACACCGCGATCTGTCCGGAGTGCGGCAAGGTCTACGTCTCCGGCGGCACCACGCGCACCACAACGCGCGCGGCGCAGACCGCCGAGCGCTACCAGCAGCCCGAGCAGACGCCCAGCGCGTTCCAGTCGGTCGCCTGACGGCGGCACAGCGCAGACAGCAAACAGGGGCCGGTTCGTAAGAACCGGCCCCTGTTTTTTATGTTGCGGTTGTGCCTGTGCGCCGTGGTGCGGCGTGTTCGGCTTACTGCAGCAGCTGCAGCACGCCCTGCGGCACCTGATTGGCCTGCGCCAGCATCGCCTGCGCGGACTGGATCAGGATATTGTTCTTGGTGTACTCCATCATTTCCTCGGCAACGTCGGTGTCGCGGATGGAGGACTCTGCGTCCTGGATGTTCTCTTCCATGACGGACAGGTTGTTGATGGTGTGATCCAGACGGTTCTGGGTCGCGCCCAGATCGCCGCGGACAGACGAAACCGTGTTGATCGCCGTCTTAATGATATCAACAGCCGCCTGTGCACCGTCCTGTGTCCCAATGTTGATGTCAGAGATTCCCAGTGCCTTGGTGTGCATATCCTGCACGGAAACCGTCAGCTGATTATAGCTGTCCGAAGTATCGCCGATCTGCAGGGTCAAGCCGCCGCTCGTTTTGCTATCGGTAACCACCGCGTCCTTCAGCGCAATTTGCGTACCAGTGGTATTGGTTGCCCATGTGTTGGTTGTGCCAACCGTTACAGTGCCTTGCTGAACCACCAAACCGGTAGCAGCAGCAATCTTGCCAGCCATAGTGGTTACATCAGCAGCCGCCGGAGCAGTGCCTGCAGCAGCGAGCGTAACATAGTTATTGCCTACGCCAGCGTTGGACAGCATAGTCTTTTGCTCATCGGTAAGCGTGGTACCGTTCGCGATAAATACAAACTTCTGACCATTGATTTCAAAAGTCGACTCATCCAACTTGTCAGCCGTACCATCCCATACCTTGGCCTTGCTCAGATCTAAGGTCTCGAAGCTATCAACGGCTGTGCTTACACCGGCCGTACCTGCACGGTCACCTACTACAACATTTACGGCGCCATTCGTGACTTTCCCGTCAGCCTTTGCCGTGTGAGTAGTCGTAATGCCCGTCAAAGTTGCACCATTGGCTCCCGCGTTCACCGCTGTAAAGTCAAGCTGACCCGCTGTTGCATTCTCCATTACCTTAAAGTTGGCAGAAATATCTGCATTCTTCGCCAACTCACTGACAACAGCATCGGTGAATTCTTCGGTAGTAATTTTGGAATTATCAGCGTAAGCTGCATAGGTGGAGCCATCAGCAGCCTTCAGTACAAGCGCATTGGCTGTCGTGCCAATGTCCGAAGCATCCATACCTTCAGCGTATGCTACTTCCAAACTAATGGTCGTTTTCTTGTGATTGCCGTCATTGTCGGTATATTCCAGAGTAAACTCGTATTTATCACCAACATTCGCGGCAGTCAGCGCTGCTGTGTCCGCAATCAGGTCAGCTGTGGTGTTAAATTTACCCTTGGTAGCATCTACTGTGGTGATTCCAGAAAGCAGATTACCCGTCAAACCACTCAAATCAACGGTAGCACTGCCATTGTTGACAGATGCGCCCGCTTCCAGCGAGCCGTCCAGCAGCTTGATGCCGTTGAAGTTTGCGGAATCGGCAATGCGGTTGATTTCGCTCTGCAGCTGCGCAACTTCCTTCTGGAGGTTTGCACGGTCGGTCTCGTTGTCGTAGGTGCCGTTTGCGGACTGGGTTGCCAGTTCGACCATACGGTTGAGCATATCGTGTACTTCGGTCAGCGCGCCTTCAGCGGTCTGCACGAGGGAGATACCGTCCTTGGCATTGTCCTGCGCCTTATCCAGACCAGTGATCTGCGCGCGCATCTTCTCGGAAATCGCAAGGCCCGCCGCGTCGTCGCCCGCGCGGTTGATCTTGTAGCCGGAAGACAGCTTCTCAAGGTTCTTGGACAGGGCAGAGGTGTTATTCGAGTAGTTACGGTAGGCGTTCATCGCCATGATATTGTGTTGGATTCTCATTTTATTGCATCCTTTCAATAAATGATATAAGGTTTTGGTGGGCTGCGCGAAATCCTTTCGCACAGCGCGTCCGTATGGCAGTCCGCCCCGCCCCGTGGCCTTTGGGGTTCGGGAAGCGTTGTGCCATGCTTATCTATTCCAACCGGTTCGCGAGACCGGGTGAAACCGTGATGGTATGCGCCGGTTACGGCGCGGCGGGTGTCTGTTTGCCGTGCGGGGCGGGCACTTCGTCCTCCCACACGTCGGGGACAAGGCGCTTGAGCTGCGTGCGGAGCTGGTCGGCTTCCGCGCAGTCGCCCTTTTGCTCAAGCTGGCCGATGACACGCTGCATGGCGCGCACGGCGCGCTCGCGGTCGTCGTTCCATGCGTAGAACAGGTCGCGCTGCTGCCGCGGCTTGCGCTTGGGCGGCGGCGTCAGGCAGTCCGGGCGCGGCGCGCCCGCCCGCTCGAGGACCGTGCCCCGCACCACCGGGATGCTCCGGTCGGCGGCGATGCGCAGGTCGGCGCGGCCGCCCGCGACGCGCACCACCTGTACGATCACGCGCCCGTCTCCGATGGACAGGTATTCATCGGGCAATAAAGATAAACGCAGCATGGGGGAAACCTCCTTGTTCGGTTAGCGGACGGGTTCCTTCCCGCCCTTCATGGGTACATCCTGTTCCAAATCGTCATAATGTTGGGAACGCCCGGGCTTGCGGGCTTCGGACGCGGCCCTGTTGGGAGGCGCCCTCTCGTTTCCCATCCCGCGGACGGGGAAACGCTGAGCCAAACGGACGGACAGTGTCCGCTTGGCTCAACGCCCCGCGCACGCGCAACGGGCTGGGACCGGCGTTCCGACCGGCCCCTTGCTTTTGGCAAAGCAAGAAATGTATTATCCGGCAAGGGCGCGCAGCCCTGCCTGTTTGATGTTGTGCGCGGCGTTGACCTCCCGCCGGTGCTGCGCACCGCAGGCGGGACAGCGCCAGACGCGCCGCCCGTAATCGACGCCCTCGGGCAGCAGGTAGCCGCACCGGCTGCACTGCCGCGCGACCGGCTCGAACCGGTCGACGAGCAGCAGCTGCTTGCCCTGCCGCGCCAGCTTGTAGTCCAGCAGCACGCGGAACGTGCCAAAGCCGGCCTCCAGACCGTTTGCCCGCTGCATAAACCGGTCGACCGCCTGCATCGCGTTTTTCTGCATACACACGACATCCCACGCGTTGGCTATCCGCCGGGACTCCTTGTGCAGAAAATCTCTGCGCTGGTTGGCGATATGCTCGTGCAGCAGGCGGTATTTCTGCACCAGCTCCTCGTAGTTACGGGAGCCGGGTACCGCCCGCGACAATCGCCGCTGGATGGCGGCGAGTTTGTCCTGCGACCGGCGCAGCCAGTGCGGCGGATCGGCCATGTTTCCGGTGTCGTCCACATAGAAGTGTGCCGCCGAGTATTTCAGCCCGACCGTCCGCGCCGGGTCAGGCGCGACGGCCTGCGGCGTCCGTACCGGGCAGGCGAACAGGATGCTGCAATCGTATCTGCCGGTCGGCGTCCGGCTGACCGTGATGCGCTTGAGCTTCCAGCCGCTGCGCGGGCGGCGGTGGAATTTCGCCCTGACCACGCCCGCCTTGGTCATGCGGATGCCGTCCCGGGTCAGGTAGATGGTCGGCCCGGAGGTAAATTCGTGGTTGCAGGCGGTGAAGGAGTCTCGATCGGCCTTTTTCCGCTTGAAGTGCGGGTAACCGAACGTGTCCGGCGACTTGAAAAACTGCCGGAACGCACGGGTCAGCTTGCCGTGCTCCTGAATCAGCGCCTGATTGTCAACTTCCTTCAGGAACGGCGCTTCGCGCTTGTATTTCGCGGGGGTGGGGATGAAATGCGTGTCGGTTTCCAGATAAAACCGCTTTTCATCCGCCAGCATCCGGTTCCAGATGTACCGGCAGCAGCCGAAGGTCTTTTCAAACAGCAGCGCCTGCTCCGGCGTGGGATAGAGACGCACCTTGATCGTGTTGTACTGCACCGCCCGGCCGGCGTCCTCTCCACTGCCCATCTGTGTCCACCCGCCTCCCGGTTTGGAAAAGTCTACTTTTCCAAACAAAAAAGGGGAATAGCAAAAAATTTTGCTATTCCCCTTAATTCCGCTCTTTTGGGTGCCGA
>NZ_CALWUN010000063.1 GCF_944384735.1 uncultured Agathobaculum sp.
CGCTCTATCCAACTGAGCTACGGGGGCTTATACAAAAAATATTCAATTTTCGGGTCCAGCCGGATTCGAACGAACTGCCGCTTAGGAGGCGGACCCTCTATCCCGGTGAGGTACGGGGGCGTGTTGAGGAAATATTCAGTTATGCGGCGTCAGCGGGCGAAGGCTTGCCAGATGTTAGGAGACGTCCCCTCTATCCCGCGGCCAAATGGGATACAAGCGGCCGCGCGCGCAGCCATCCGCGCTCAAGCAAGGCGCACACCCGACGGCACGGCACGTCTGCAGGAAGCGCATACTATTATAATCATACTGCATCCAACACCGGTTGTCAATCAAAACCGGCGTAAAGGCCGCGTAAAATTGCAGCAGGGAGGCCGGATGCAAAGAAAAGCATTGCGGAGCGGGACAGAAAATGCTATGATAAGATTATGTAAAATGGGGAAAAAGGTATAGTTTTACCTGACGCCCGATTTTGCGTCCAAAGGAGGGGCATATTCCGTGAAACAAATGCATATCACCGAAACCGTGCTGCGTGACGCGCAGCAGTCGTTGATCGCGACCCGTATGCCGTTCGAGGACTTTGAAGCCGTGCTGGACGAGATGGATCAGGTCGGCTATCATTCGATCGAATGCTGGGGCGGGGCGACCTTCGACAGCTGCCTGCGTTACCTGAACGAAGATCCGTGGGAGCGCCTGCGCAAGATCAAGGCGCACATGAAAAACACCAAGCTGCAGATGCTGCTGCGCGGGCAGAACCTGCTCGGATATCACCACTATTCGGACGACACCGTGCGCCGTTTTGTGCGTAAGAGTGTGGAAAACGGCATGGATATCATCCGCATCTTTGACGCGCTCAACGACATGCGCAACATCCAGGTCGCGGTGGACGAATGCCGCAAGGCAGGCGGCCATGCGCAGGGCTGCATCTGCTATACGATCAGCCCGATCCATAATTTGGAGATGTTCGTCTCGCTGGGGCTGCAAATTGAAGCCATGGGCTGCCATTCGCTGTGCATCAAGGATATGGCGGGCATCATGTCGCCCAAGGAGTGCTATGAGCTGGTCACGGCGCTGCGGGACAACATCCACCTGCCGGTTTATGTGCACACACACGCGACGACCGGTCTGGGCTACATGACCTACCTCAAGGCGGCGGAGGCCGGCGCGGCGGGCATCGACTGCGCCACATCGTGCTTTTCGGGCGGCACCAGCCAGCCCGCGACCGAGTCGGTCGTCTATGCGCTCAGCCAGCTGGGCTACCGCTGCGGCGTGGACGCGCAGAAGCTCAACCGCGTCAACAACTTTTTCCTGCCAGTCAAAGATAAGTTCTCGGAAAACGGTATGTTTGACCCCTATGTGCTGTCCACCAAGACCGATGCGTTGGTCTACCAAATCCCGGGCGGCATGCTGTCCAATCTGGTCGCGCAGCTCAAGGCGCAGAACGCGATCGACCGGCTGGAGGAAGTGCTCGACGAAACGCCGCGCGTGCGCGCCGAGCTGGGCTATCCGCCGCTTGTGACGCCGCTCAGCCAGATGGTCGGCGTGCAGGCGACGGTCAACGTGCTGCTGGGGGAGCGGTACAAGTCGATCGGCAAGGAGATCAAGAGCTATATCCGCGGCGAATACGGCAAGGCGCCCGGCCGCATCGACGCCGGCTTGGCCGAAACCGTGCTGGGCGACGAAAAGCCGATGACCGGCCGTTATGCGGAAACGCTCGAGCCGGAGTTTGAAAAGGCCAAGGCCCACCTGGGCAGCCGCGCGCGGTGTGAGGAGGATGTGCTGTCCTACATCGCATTCCCGCAGCAGGCCGAGCAGTTCTTTGAGCGCCGCGAGCGTATGTTCACGGCAAGCTATTCGTTTAAGGAGGTCGGCTGACCATGGTTCGAGATCCGCTCAGCCTGCTGGATTCCCTTGTGGTATCCGTTTCGGGCTTTTTCATTGTTTTCCTCATGCTGGCCGTTTTGTGGGGCATTATCCTGGTCGTCTCGCGCGTGGTCGGCGGTCTGGAACGCCGTCCGGCGCCTGTGGGCCCGAAGCCGGTGCAGCCGTCTGCCGCGGCGCCGCGTCCGGTTGCCGCGCCTGCGGCGCCGCAGGTCGTGCTCGAGGGCATCGACGAGACGCAGGCGGCCTGTGTCATGGCGATCGTCAGCCATGAGACCGGCATTCCGCTCGATCAGCTTGTATTCAAATCCATCAAAGCGGTTTAAGGGGGAAACAAACGATGAAATACATGGTAACGCTCAATGGCAAGCAATATGAAGTAGAGGTCGAAAAGGGTTCGGTCAGCGCGGTGGCCGTTGGCAAGGCGCCTGCGGCGGCGCCCGCAGCCCCGGCAGCGTCTACACCGGCGCCCGCCCCGGCGGCAGCACCCGCCCCCGCCGCACCGGCAGGGGGCGAGGCCGTCTGCGCGCCTATGCCCGGCACCATCCTCGATGTGCGCTGCACGGCGGGGCAGGCGGTCAAGGCGGGCGATGTGCTGTTCATCCTGGAAGCGATGAAGATGGAAAATGAGATCTGTGCGCCGCACGACGGTACGGTCGGCTCGGTCAGCGTGCAGAAGGGCGCGACGGTCGAGACCGGCGCGACGCTCTGCACGATGTAACGGGGGGCGCACGGCTATGCAATTTTCGTTTATCGAGGCGCTGCAGGAGCTCCTGGCAGGTTCGGGCTTTGCCGCACTGGTCGACGACCCACGCAACCTGATCATGATCCTGATCTCGTTCGTACTGCTTTATCTGGGCATCGGTAAAAAGTTTGAGCCGCTGCTGCTCGTGCCGATCGCGTTTGGCATGCTGCTGGCCAACTTCCCGATCACCGGCCTGCTCAATGAGCCGACCGCGACCGCCAGCCCCGGCATGCTGTGGGTGTTCTATCAGGGCGTCGAGCATGCAATCTATCCGTCCATCATCTTTCTTGGCATTGGCGCGATGACCGATTTCGGCCCGCTGATCGCGCGGCCGTCCTCGCTGCTGCTCGGCGCGGCGGCGCAGCTCGGCATCTTCGCGGCCTTCCTGCTGGCGCTGGCGCTCGGCTTCCCGGGCGCGGTGGCCGCGGCCATTGGCATCATCGGCGGCGCGGACGGCCCGACGGCCATTCTGGTCGCGTCCCGTCTGGCGCGCGACTACCTGCCCGCCATTGCCATTGCGGCGTACTCCTACATGGCGCTCATCCCGATGATCCAGCCGCCGCTCATGCGGCTGCTGACCACTAAGGCCGAGCGCGAGATCAAGATGGAGCAGCTGCGCCCGGTCTCCAAGACCGAAAAGATCGTGTTCCCGATCGCGGTTGCGACCGTGGTCATTCTGCTCATTCCGGACACCGCGCCGCTGATCGGCATGCTCATGCTGGGCAACCTGCTGCGCGAGTGCGGCGTGACCGAGCGCCTGAGCGACACCGCGCAGAACGCGCTGTGCAACATTGTGACCATCTTCCTCGGCTTGTCGGTCGGCTGCAAGGCGGTCGCGGACAAGTTCCTGACGTTTGAGACGATCAAGATCATCGCGCTGGGCCTGCTGGCGTTCATTTTCTCGACGATGGGCGGCCTGATTTTCGGCAAGATCATGTGCAAGTTGACCGGCGGCAAGGTCAACCCGCTGATCGGCTCGGCGGGCGTGTCCGCCGTCCCGATGGCGGCGCGCGTGTCACAGGTCGAGGGGCAGAAGGCCAACCCGGCCAACTTCCTGCTGATGCACGCCATGGGCCCGAACGTGGCCGGCGTCATCGGTTCGGCCGTCGCTGCGGGCTTTATGCTCAAGGTGTTCGGCGCATAAGAAACCGGGAAAAAAGAATGGAAAAGCGCGCTGGGGCAAGCCCCGGCGCGCTTTTTGCCGTCTGCATGATGGGGAATTATTTTTACAGTAAAACCGCGCGAATGTTGACAAATCCCGCAAGGCTGGTATAATAAAGGAAGAAATGAACGGGTGGTCTTTATTGTGCAGGTTTTGAAGGACGAGCTGCGGCATAAGATTTTGCTGGAAGCGCAGCATTTGTTTTTGCAGCGTGGGTACGACCGCACCTCGCTGCAAATGATTGCGGACAAGGTCAACATCAGCAAAAGCAACCTCTATCACTATTTCAAGAACAAGGAGGAACTGTTCTACGAGCTGACCGACGGCGCGGCGGACGGGCTGAAAAAGCTCATCCTGCGCCTCAAGGACAAGCGGTTCGACCTGCATACCGGCCAGCGCGAGTATCAGGTACTGCTGACCGAGGAGGTGCTCTCGCTGCTGCTGGCTGAGAAATACGGCCTGCTGCTCATCATGGAGCAGGCGCACGGCACACGCTACGAAAGCCTGCGGGAGAGCATGATCGACATGCTGGCGGCCAAAACCATGCCCCTGTTGGCCGACGAGGACAACTGCCTGCTGCTGGCGCAGATCATGGCGCGCAACCTGCTCGACGGTACGGTGCAGGTGCTCAAAAGCCGTGTGCGCCCGCGCGAGGTGCGCACAGGGTTGAACCGGCTGGTCGAGTACCATACCAAGGGGATCAACGCGCTGCTCAAGTGAGGGCAGCGCATTTTTGTGCCTTCAATAATGGACGGTTGTTCATTATTGCGGGATGGGTTGCAAAAAACGACGGAAATCGCGTTCTAACCGCGTTCTATGGCGCATAGATTGAGAGTAACAAAAGCGTCAACAGGGCAGGGGGGACGACGGTGAAAGGCTTACCCGAGGAGCGCACGATCCGGCTGGCACAGTATATGATCGAGAACGGGGCGACCGTGCGGCAGACTGCCGAGCGGTTTGGCATATCCAAATCGACCGTACATAAGGACATTACCACGCGGCTGAAAACGCTCAATGCGGTGCTGTATGACAGCACGCAGCAGGTATTGCGCACCAACAAGCAGGAGCGCCATATCCGCGGCGGCATGGCCACACGCGCCAAATATCAGGCGCGCGCGGATAAAAAAAGCAGCCATCCCCTGTGAGGGGATGGCTGCCTGACGGTGCGTTCAGAGCAGCTTGAGCTCGTGCGCGCAGTCGCTGCACACGTTTTTGCCCTTGTAGTGGATGATGTCCTTCGCGTTGCCGCAGAAGATGCAGGAAGGTTCGTACTTTTTCAGCACGATCTGGTCGCCGTCCACATAAATTTCCAAGGCATCCTTGACTTCTATGTTCATCGTGCGGCGCAATTCGATGGGCAGCACAATGCGGCCCAGTTCATCTACTTTGCGGACAATACCGGTAGACTTCATGTGAGAACACTCCTTCATTTCTTTTCGGTGGGTCTTGTATTACCAAAATCCCCATAGGGGAATTCGGACGGGGAAGGGGGATGGTGCGGATGCTATCCGCGGTTTGGGTGGCCTTTCTGCTGCTTGCGCTGCTCTGCGGCGCGGCGACCGGCCGGCTGGAGGCGGTCACGGCGGCGTTGGGGGAGGGGACAGGCGAGGCGGTCACGCTGTTGGTGGGGATCACAGGGCTGATGTGCTTCTGGAGCGGTGTGATGGAACTGGTACAGCAATCCGGCCTGTCGGCCAAGCTGTCGCGCGCGCTCATGCCGCTGCTGCGGCCGCTGTTTGGCCGTGCGGCAGACGACCGGCAGGCGATGGAGGCGGTCAGCGCGAATGTCGCGGCCAACCTGCTCGGCCTGTCCAACGCGGCAACGCCGCTCGGCCTGCGTGCGGCAGACCGGCTATATACACTCGAGGGGCGGCGCGGTGCGCCGGATACCGTACTGACGCTCATCACCCTCAATACGGCGTCCATCCAGCTCATCCCATCGACGGTGGCGGCAATCCGGGCGGCGAACGGTGCGGCCGCGCCGTTCGACATCATGCTGCCGGTCTGGGGTGCGTCGGTGTTTTCCGTGGCGGTCGTGCTGGCGGCGGGCAGGCTGCTGCGGCCGTTGTTCCGCGAGGAAAAATAGTCGGAAATGACTATCCGGATTACAATTTGTATTATTACACAGGGGCGGCACAAAAATTGTCGAATTACCTGTTATTTCCAAAATATTTCCCAAAACCTGATGGAATGTTCGGAATCATGCGGAAAGGGGGGCATGGAACGCGCTGCAGGCTGGGTTGATCCCGCTGCTGCTGGCAGCGGTCGGCTTATACGCATTGTATAAGCGGGTAGAAGTGTTCCCCGTGTTCCTGCGGGGCGCCCGTAAGGGGCTGGACACAGCGGTCGGCATCCTGCCGACGATGGTAGGCATGCTGACGGTGGTCTACATGCTGCGCGCCTCGGGCGCGATCGACTGGGCTGCGGCCATCCTCGCGCCGGTGCTGCGCCTGTTTGGCATCCCGCAGGACTGTGCGGCGCTGGCGCTGCTCAAGCCGATCAGCGGCGGCGGCGGTCTGGCGCTGGGCGGCGAGCTGATCCGCCGTTTCGGCGCAGACAGCTACACCGGCCGTGTGGCGGCTGTGATGCTCGGTGCGTCCGAAACCAGCCTGTACACCATCAGCATCTATGGCGGCCATCTGGGGCTGAACCGGATGCGTTATGCGGTTCCAGCGGCGTTATGCGCGGATGTCGCCGCGTTTGCCGCATCGGCGGCACTGGTCCGTTGGTATTTTCCAGTTGGATAATATTATAGCGTGTTTGGGCGATAAATGCCATAGATTGTTGAAAAATTTGTTGTTTTTGCCAAACAAGCGCAAATAAGTGGCAAAGGAAATAACCAAAAATCACAATAAACTGCATAAAAAAGCAAGGTTGCTGTGCGTTTTGCACAGCAACCTTGCCGGTTGCGGACAGATTACTTTACGATTTCCTTGCCGTATTCGTCATACTCAAAGAAGCCCTTGCCGGTCTTGACGCCCAGCCAGCCCGCGCGCACCATCTTGCGCATCAGCGGATGCGGACGGTACTTCGGGTCGCCGGTCTCGCGGTACAGCGTCTCCATGATGGCGAGGTTGACGTCGTGGCCAACCAGGTCAGCGGTGTGGAGCGGGCCGGACTTCATGCCGGCGCCCAGCTGCATGGCGATGTCAATGTCGGCCGGGGAGGCGATGCCGTCGGCAACGATGCCCATGGCCTCGTTCATCATCGGGATCAGGATGCGGTTGACGACAAAGCCCGGACCCTCCTGAACGGAAACCGGGGTCTTGCCCAGCGAAGCCATCAGGTCGAACGCGGTCTTGAAGGTCTCGTCCGAGGTCTGGATCGCACGGGTAACCTCAACCAGCTTCATGATCTGCGCCGGGTTGAAGAAGTGGCAGCCGATGACCTTATCCGAACGCTTGACGGAAGCCGCCAGCTCGGTCGGGGACAGGGCGGAGGTGTTGGTTGCGAAAATCGTGTGCGCCGGGCAGATCTCGTCGAGCTCCTTGAGCAGGTCCTTCTTGAGATCCATGCGCTCGAGGATGACTTCCATCACGAAGTCGGCGTCGGCGGCCGCCTTGCGGTCGACGGAGGTTTTCAGGCCGGCCAGCAGCTCGTTCTTGCGGTCCTCGGTCATCTTTTCCTTCTTGACCATGAAGGACAGGTCGTTGGTGATGGTTTTGACACCGCGGTCGCAAAACTCCTGCTTGATGTCGATCATGGTAACGTCGTGGCCGTTGGTCAGGAATACTTCCGCGATGCGCGCGCCCATGTTGCCGGCGCCGAATACACAAACTTTCATGTTGATAAAACCCCTCTCACTTATCTCCGTCGGACGGTTTACTTATTCTTGAATTCCTTGGCGGGCTTCTCCTTGTTCTTATCGAGGAAGTAAGCCATGCCGTACTTCTGGTCCTCGGTGGCGAAGCACTGGCCGAATACGTTGCCCTCGAACTTGAGCGCGGAGTTCAGGTCGGTCTGCATGCCGACGTTGATCGCTTCCTTGCACAGCGCAACGGCGATCGGCGCCTGCGACGCGATCTCTTCCGCCAGCTTCATGGCCTCGTCCATCAGGTTCTCCAGCGGGTAAACGTAGTTGACCAGACCCATGTCGAGCGCCTGCTGCGCGGTGTAGTTGCCGCGCGCGGTGTAGATCAGCTCCTTGGCCTTGCCCAGACCAACGATGCGCGCCAGACGCTGCGTGCCGCCGCAGCCCGGGGTGATGCCCAGACCGACTTCCGGCTGGCCGAACAGCGCGTTGTCGGACGCGAGGCGGATATCGCAGCTCATGGCGAGCTCGCAGCCGCCGCCGAGGCAGAAGCCGTTGATCGCCGCGATGACCGGGCGCTTGAAGTTTTCGATTTTCCAGCAGACGCGGTTGGAGTCGTTGCCGAAGAACTTGCCTTCCTCAACCGTCATGGTGGACATCTGGGCGATGTCGGCGCCGGCAACGAAGGAGTTGACGGTCTTACCCTTCTTGTTGACGGTGGACGAGCCGGTCAGTACAACGCAGTATACGTCGTCCATTTTTGCAACTTCGTCAAACGCCTCTTCCAGCTGGGCGTACATGTCGGTGGAAAGCGCGTTCATGGCCTTCATGTGCTCGATCTTGACGACCGCTACATGGCCCTTTTTCTCAACTACTACATCAGTCATTGGTAAAACTTCCTTTCAGAAATTCTGACGGTATGGTACCGTCAGGGCGGCGTGCCACCCTGACGGATGCAAACGGTTGGAGATACGGCTTACTTGCACAGCTCGTCGCGCTCGACGATGATCGCCTCGCCCATGCCGCCGCCGATGCACATCGTGGCCAGACCGATGGTCAGGTCGCGCTTGATCATTTCGTACAGCAGGGTGGTGGTGATGCGGCAGCCGGCTGCGCCGATCGGGTGGCCCAGTGCAATCGCGCCGCCGTTGACGTTGACCTTGTCCATGTCAAAGCCGAGCTCGCGGTTGACCGCAGCAGCCTGCGCGGCAAACGCCTCGTTGGACTCGACCAGGTCGAGGTCGGCAACGGTCAGGCCGGCGCGCTGGAGCGCCTGACGGGTGGACTCGATTGGGCCGATGCCCATGATGGACGGGTCGCAGCCGACAGAGCCGAACGCGCGGATCTTGGCCAGCGGCTTGAGGCCGTGCGCCTTGACGAAGTCCTCGGACGCGATGATCATGGCAGCGCCTGCGTCGTTGATGCCGGACGCGTTGCCTGCGGTAACGGTGCCGTCCTTCTTGAACGCCGGACGCAGCTTGGCCAGACCCTCAAGCGTGGTCTGCGGGCGGCAGTGCTCGTCGGTGTCGAATACGACGGTCTCCTTCTTCTTCTTGACCTCGATCGGGGTGATCTCGTCCTTGAAGCGGCCGGAGGAAATCGCCTTGGCGGCCTTCATCTGGGACTCATAGCCGATCTGATCCTGCATCTCGCGGGTGATGCCGTACTTCTCGGCCACGTTTTCCGCGGTGATGCCCATGTGGTACTGGTTGAACACGTCGAACACGCCGTCGTAAACCATCATGTCAACGAACTTTACGTCGTTCATACGGGCGCCCCAGCGCATGTTGCGGGAGATGTACGGTGCGCCGGACATGGACTCGCAGCCGCCGACCAGCATCATCTGGTCTTCGCCCGAGCGGATGATCTGGGAGCCGAGCGAAAT
>NZ_CALWUN010000064.1 GCF_944384735.1 uncultured Agathobaculum sp.
GGCGTCGGATCGCGCGGGGCAAAGCCCGTGCCGCCCGTCGTCAGGATGAGGTCGGGCTGGCGCTGGTCGGCCAGCCGGACGAGCTCCTTTGTCAGTCCCTCGCGTCCGTCGGGCAGCACAAGCTGCTCGATGACCGTATAGCCCGCCTCTGTCAGCCGCCCCGCAACCGCGGGACCGCTTGCGTCCTCACGCTCGCCCGCGGCGCAGCGGTCGGACAGCGTGATGACCGCCGCTTGCAAGGGCAGCGGGGTCGCGCGCGGCACGACGGTCATTTCATCGCCCGCCGTGATGTGCCCGCCCTCGAGCACGCGCGCGAAAATGCCCTCGCGCGGCATGATGCAGTCGCCCATCTTTTGAAAGATCGCGCAGTGGTGGTGGCACGCCTTGCCGATCTGTGTCACTTCGAGCAGCACGTCTCCGCAGCGCAATAACGTGCCGACCGGCAGCGTGCGGAAGTCGATGCCCGCGACGATCAGGTTTTCCCCGAACGCGCCGGGTTCTACCGCCGCGCCGCGTGCGTTGAACGCCGCGATCTCGTCGGCAGAAAGCAGGCTGACCTGCCGGTGCCAGCCGCCCGCGTGCGCGTCGCCCTCGATGCCGTAGCCAGCGACAAACTGCGCCGCGCCTTTGTCCTCTTTTTGCACACCGCGCACCGCGCTGGTGCAGACGGCGAGTACCTTTGCCATACTATCCTCCGATTTGGTTCATGCTGTGATGTTCCGTGATATGGTCGCGTTGCGTAAAGCAGTGCGCGGCGGGCTTTTGCAAAATTGCCTTGCAAATGGCGTCCCGCAGCGCCGCGTCGTCCGCGCTGCCGCGCAGCAGCGGTTTGAGGTCGACGCCCTGCTCGTAGCACAGGCAGGGCTTGAGAAAGCCTGTGCTGGTCAGCCGCAGGCGGTTGCAGCGGCTGCAAAAGCCGTGGCTGACTGCGTCGATCAGCCCGATACAGCCTTGCATACCTTCCGCGTGGAAATAGCGTGCTGGGCCGTTGCCGCATATCCCGTCGGTCGGCGCAAGGCTGGGCCAGCGTGTGCGCAGGCGGTCGAGCGCCGCGTCCGCGGTGACGGTGCGGCCGCTTTCGCCCGCGCCGAGCGGCATGCGCTCGATAAAGCGCACGCCGACCGGCAGCTGTGCGGCCAGTTCGGCCAGCGGGATCAGCTGGTCTGCTGTTTCGGGCAGCAGCACGGCGTTGACCTTGGTCGGCAGGCGCGCGGCGCACAGGCGCACGGCGCGCAGCACCTCGTCCGCGCTATGGCCGCGGCGGGTCAGACGTTGATACTGTGCATTGTCCAGCGTGTCCAGACTGATGTTGACGCCGTCGAGCCCCGCCGCGCACAGCCCGTCCAGCAGCGGCGGCAGCAGCAGGCCGTTGGTCGTCAGCGTGACCTGCCGGACACCGGGCAGCGCCTTGAGCGACCGGACAAAGTCCACGCAGCCGCGCCGCACAAGCGGCTCGCCGCCCGTGACCTTGAACCTGTCGATGCCGAGCGAAATGGCCGCCTCCGCGACGCGCAGAAGTTCCTCGTAGCGCAGCAATTCGTCGTGTGCGGCGAGGGCAACACCGTCTCCGGGCATGCAATAGCGGCAGCGCAGGTTGCAGCGGTCGGTGATGGACAGGCGCAGGTAGTTGATGTTGCGTCCCAAGCTGTCCCGCATGTTATACGCCCTTGCCGAAGCCGCAGTTGGGGAAGCGGCATTCCGGGCAGTTCAGACACAGCCCACCGTGCCCCAGACCGGTCAGCCACTCCGCTGTGACCGGCACGTCGGCCAGCAGGCGGGGCAGCACAAGGTCGAAAATCGTGCGCTTGGCGTACATGACGCAGCCGGGCAGGCCGCAGACCGGCCGCCCGTCCGGCAGGTAGGCCATCAGGAACATCGCGCCGGGCAGCACGGGCGCGCCGTAGCTGACCACCTGCGCGCCCGCCTGCCGGATGGCAAGCGGCGTGCGGTCGTCCGGGTCGACGCTCATGCCGCCGGTGCACAAGATCAGCTGCACGCCGTCCGCCGCCATTTTGGTGATCGCGGCGGTGATTTCGTCCGGGTCGTCGCCGCAGACGGCGTGTGCCGCCATGGTGCAGCCGTATTCGGCGAGCTTTTGCTCCAAAACCGGCGTGAACGCGTCCTCGATCAGCCCTTTGGCGACCTCGCTGCCGGTCGTAACCACGCCGAACGAGCGCGCCCGGAACGGGATAAGCTGCAAAAGGGGCGTGTCGCCCGCCGCATTTTTGGCCTGCCCCATCCTGTCCTTCTTGATGACCAGCGGGATGACGCGCGTGCCGCACAGCTTGTCGCCCTTTTTGACCGGGAAGCCGCCCGCGCGCGTCGCGATCATCATGTCGCCCAGCGCGTTGACCGCGCGCAGCCGCTCCACATCGACCAGCAGCAGGCCGTCCTCGTCCGCAATCAGCTCGATCTTGCCCTCCTTGGGGGCGGTCGCGTGCATGTGCGCGCTCTGGCACAGGCCGCGTAAAATCTCAGCCGCCTCGTTTTCGTGCAGCATGGTCTCGTCGTTTTCCCAGATATAGATATGCTCCTTGCCGACACTGAGCAGCACCGGAATATCCTCCGGCTGGATGATGTGTCCCTTGCGGAACACTGCGTCCTTGGTCACGCCCGGAATGATCTGGGTGATATCATGGCACAGGACCTGTCCGACAGCGTCCTGCGTGCGCATCAGTTTCATGATAAGCCTCCAACAGCAAAATACGGATTGCGCATGCAATCCTTCCTATGCTAAAATTGTAGCATACTTGGGCGTATGCAGGCAACCGCCAACCGGAAAAGCCGGTCGGGCAATGTCGCCAAAGTTTTTCGTTATATTTATAGGTGTTAAACGAAATTGTGCAAAGATAGCGGATTACACCGCAAAACGGCGGTTGTTCTGTCGGATAAGATGCAAGGAGGTGTGCGGCACATGGCAAAGCCGCTTCGGGTGCGCGCGAGCCTGCGCATTGTGCGGGAGGACAAGCTGTTCGGACCGGGTGTGGCGCAGCTGTTGGAGGGCGTCGAGCAGCTTGGCTCGCTCCGGCGCAGTGCGGCGCGCATGGAGATGAGCTACAACAAGGCGTGGGGCGTCGTGCACGGCTGCGAGGAGCAGCTGGGCTTTGCGCTGCTTGAGCGCCGCATTGGCGGCGCGGGCGGCGGCGGCGCGGTGCTGACCGCGCGCGGCAAGGAGCTGCTGACGCGCTACCGCGCGTTCGAGCGCGAGGCGCATCAGGCGCTCGACGAGCTGGCCGCGCGGCATTTTGCAGGATTTCTGGAATAGGGGAGAGGGACATGGATAATGTACAGGACAACCGGCCGTGGGTGCTGGTGCGCGGCGCGGGCGACCTCGCGACCGGCGTGATCGTGCGGCTGCACCGCTGCGGTTTCCGTGTGGCGGTGACCGAGTGCGCCGACCCGTCGGCCATCCGGCGGCGCGCAGCACTGTGTGAGGCGGTCTGGAACGGGCAGGCAACGGTCGAGGACGTGACCTGCCGCCGCGTGCCGGACGCAGAGGAAGCGGTGCGCGTGGCGCAGGCGGGCGGGGTGCCGCTGCTGGTCGACGAGCGGGCAGAGTGCGTTTCCGCATTGCGTCCGGCGGCGGTCGTGGACGCCATCCTCGCCAAGCGCAATCTGGGCACGAGCCGGGACATGGCGCCCATCACAGTCGGCCTTGGGCCGGGCTTTACGGCGGGGGACGATGTGGACGCGGTGGTCGAGACCATGCGCGGACACCATCTGGGTCGTGTGATCTTACAGGGTGCGGCCATCCCGAACACGGGCGTGCCGGGCGTGATCGCGGGCTATGCCGCCGAGCGGGTCATCCACGCGCCTGCGTCGGGCGAAATGGCCTTTGTGCAGGACGAAAGCGGGTGCACGGTCGATATCGGCGCGCTGGTGCACAAAGGACAGCCGATCGCACAGGTCGGCGGCGTGCCGGTGCTTGCCACGATCGACGGCGTGCTGCGCGGCCTGATCCGCCAGGGCTATCCGGTAACGGCGGGGCTCAAAATCGCGGACATCGACCCCAGACCGGAGCAGGCAGCCTGCTGCGATACCGTGTCCGACAAGGCGCGCGCCATCGGCGGCGGCGTAGTCGAGGCGCTGCTGTATCTGGCAAGGCAAAGGGGCATCCGGCTGCTGGACTGATGGGATGGAAAAAGGGAAAGGGGCGAATGCCCCTTTCCCGCAGTCTGTCGATAAAGTCCTCGCGCCGCAGCGCGCATTATTCAGCCGCTCTGTGAGCGGCATCAAAAAAGCGAGCTTTGCCCGCTTTTTTGATACATTTGATTCGATCGGAAGCGTGGTTCCGATCGAGAGGTTGTCGAAAACTATGTTTTTCGACAGCCTCAGGGAAAGGGGCGTTTGCCCCTTTCCCTTTTTTCGCTTTGTTCATCGTTTTTCGCCCTGTGCGACCAACTGGAAGCCGGGCGCGAAGGTCAGCCACTTGCCGCTGGCAAAGCGTGCGGTGAACAGGATGCCGCGGCACAGCCAGTCCGCGACCATAGCGATCCAGATGCCGATCGCGCCGAGCTGGAACACGACCGCGAACAGGTAGCCGCTCGCCAGACGAAGCAGCATCATCGACGCCACCGAGCACACCATCGGGTAGCGCACGTCGTTGGAAGCGCGCAGCACATTGGGCATGGTGAACGAGAGCGGCCAGATGAGCATGGCGCTGAAGTTGTGGATGTAAATGAGTGTGCGGCCGAGCGAAAGCGCCTCGGGTGACAGGCTGTAGATACGGAGTACCAGCGGCGTCAGTAAGATGGTGGCAAGGCAGCAGCAGGACAAAATCAGGTAGGTGATTTTGAGTAGCTTTTTCGCCATGCGTTTGGCCTGCGCCAGATCGCCCGCGCCGATGCACTGGCCGACGACGGTGATGATCGCAAGGTTCATCGCCTGCCCCGGGATGCAGGCAACGGCATCGAGATTGTTGGCGACGGCGTTTGCCGCAATCTGCGTCGTGCCGAACAGCGCGATCATGCTGACGACAAGGATGCGCCCCAGCTGGAACAGGCTGTTTTCCAGCCCGTTCGGCACGCCGATCTGCAAAATGCGGCGGATGAGCGCGCCGTCCGGCCGGAAGTGGCCACCGCGCCGCAGGCAGACGATGTGTTCCGTGTGGGTGAGCAGTACAGTGATGACGACCGCCGCCGCGCCGCGCGACAGGACGGACGACAACGCCGCGCCCGCGACGCCCCACTTGAGCACGAAGATCAGCAGTGAATTGCCGATCAGGTTGACGAGGTTGATCAGCCCCGCGATCCACATGGATACGCGCGAATTGCCCTGCGCGCGGAACAAGGCCGCGCCCGCGTTATAGATGGCGAGCACGGGGTAGGAGAACACGCTGACGGTCAGGTAGGTCAGCGCGCTGTCCATGACGTCCGGCTCGATCGAGCCGAACAGCAGCCGCAGCAGCGGCGTGCGCACCAGCATGACGATGATGCTGAGCGTCACCGAAATGCAGGTTACGACGAAATATAGCTGCCGCGCGGCGCTGCACGCGCGCCGGTTCTGCCGTGCGCCCAGCAGCTGCGCGACGACGACCGCGCCGCCGGTCGCGAGCGCGGCAAAGATGTTGATGATGAGCACGTTAAGCATGTCGACCAGCGACACGCCGGACACCGCCGCCTCGCCGACCGACGAGACCATGATCGTGTCGGCAAGGCCGACCGTGATGGACAGCACCTGCTCGAGCACGAGCGGCCAGATCAGCTTTTTGAGCGCGGCGTTGGGGAATAGCTCTTTGCCGGGTAAGGATTGTTCTTGGCTCGTTGGCGATACGCCTTCTTTCTATAAAATCACGCGGTAGGCATCGATCAGCCGTTCGAGCGACCACGCGGCGTTGGCCGGGCTGGTCGACGGCAGCTGGGTGATGGGCATGTGCAGCGTCGGCTCGATCAGCTTACGGTACAGCTCGGCGGACTTGCCGCCGGTGGCGAAAATGCGCGTGATCTCACTCTCGCGCACCAGTTTGCCGATGTCATTGGGTACCGCGTTGCGGATGCTGGTGTCGGACGCGCCCGCGATGTCGCAGCGGGCGATCGTGTCCCACAGCGCGACGTGGTGTTTCAGGCACATCGCGCGCTTGTCCCCGATGGTCTGCGGCACGTCCTCGCCCAGCACAGCCGCCAGCACGCGCCAGAAGCGGTTCTGCGGGTGGCCGTAAAAAAAGCCGACCTCGCGCGATTTGGGGCTGGGGATCGAGCCGAGCAGCAGCACGCGCGAGCGGCTGTCATACAGCGGCGGTATGGTATGTACGACGGTTTGCAGCTTCATGCCTGCTCCTCCAAGACCGACAGGAATGCGCGGAACGCGCTGGGCAGCGCGTATTCCGCCCGCAGCGCGGACGGGCTGACAAAGGTCAGCTCGTCCGGCAGGTTTTTCAGTTCGATATAATAGCCGTTCATGCGCCATTCCACATGGGTGAAGATGTGCTTGGCCGGGCGCAGCGACAGCAGCTTGCCGACCTGCCAGCCGTGGGCGGCGAGCGCGTCGCGCACCTCGTCCGGCGACAGGTGTCCGTTCAGCGAGGGCAGCTCCCACAGCCGGGCGAGCAGGCCGCTTTGCGGCCGCCGCTGGATGCCGACCAGCGCACCGTGCCGCCGCAGCAGCACGGTGCGGTTTTCGACGCGGCGCGCCTTTTTGGCCGCGCGCAGCGGCAGCATGGCGGCATTTCCGTGGTGATAACCCAGACACAGGTGCTGCACCGGGCAGTCGCCGCACAGCGGCGCGCCGTTGGGCAGGCAGACCGTAGCGCCCAGTTCCATCAGCGACTGGTTGAGGTCACCCGGGCGGTCGGCGGGCATGAGCGCGGCGAACCGCTCGCGCGTGCGCTTTTTGAAGGCCGTATCGGTGATCGGGGTCAGGTCATTGTCCAGCCGCGCGGCGACGCGCAGCACGTTGCCGTCGACCGCGGGCACGGGCAGGCCGAACGCGATGGAGGCGATCGCCCCGGCGGTGTAGTCCCCGATGCCGGGCAGCGCGCGCAGGGCGTCGTAGTCGGCGGGCAGTTCGCCGCCGTATTTGTCGCAGACCTCGATCGCCGCGCGGTGCAGGTTGCGCACCCGGCTGTAATAGCCCAGCCCCTCCCACAGCTTGAGGTAGACGGCCTCGTCTGCCGCGGCGAGCGCGCGCACGTCGGGCAGCGCGTCCATCCAGCGGGCGAAGTAGCCGCGCACGGCCTCGACGCGCGTCTGCTGCAGCATGATCTCGCTCACCCATACGCGGTAGGGCGTGGGCTGGGCACGCCAGGGCAGGTCACGGTGCCCCCCGTCATACCATTCGAGCAGCGGTGCGACGACTGCGGGCGAGACACCGCTCAATGCTTCATGTCCTCAAAGGTCTGGCCGGTGTAGAACATGGTGAAGATCGCGTCTGCGATGTGGCGGCGGTCCTCGTCGTGTACCTCGACGATATAGATGGCCGTCTTGCTGCCGCGCTTGCGCTCATAGGCGACGGCAATCAGCTTTTTGCCCAAACGGCCGGGGCGATAGTAGTGGATATTGCTGTCCAGCGTGACGGCGACCAGCCCGTGCGATGCCGCAGCCGAACCGGCGGCGATGTCGCACAGTGTGAAGATGGTGCCGCCGTGCGCCAGTCCGAGCGGGTTGAGCAGTTCTTCGGTCAGGTCGAGTTCGACGGTCGCGCCGCCGTCCTTGTCGAGCGTGATGACGTTCATGTGCATCAGTTTGTTCAGGCCGCTGGCCTCCTGCCGCATTTTCAGGATTTCCGCAATGGTCATGGATCGTTCTCCTTTGCATAAACAGGGTGCGGCCGGATGGACCGCCGCACCCAAGAATTTTGTCTGATTTTATTATATCGGCCGTGCTGCGCGCCGTCAAGCGCAAAGCGCAGGCCGCGGGGCGAGGGAGGGCACGGACGGGGCGCCCTGTCCGACCACCATATATAGTTATCGCCCGCAAAAACCGCAACCAGATACGGTGACGATATACTTGTTGGTCAAAACAAGAAGAAAAGACAGGGATATGCAACTTTTTCGTACTTTACAAGTGAAATTACAAGCTGTATAATAGACATAGTTTTATGACGTTTTATGACGGGGTAACAGGAATATGGCCAGTGATTTTTCTCGCACGCTCGCTTTGCTGCGACGGGAAAAGAAAATAAGTCAACGGACGGCGGCGGGGGATCTCGGCGTGTCGCAGGCGCTTTTGAGCCACTATGAAAACGGCCTGCGCGAGCCCGGCCTGCCGTTTGTCGTGCGCGCGGCGGACTATTACGGCGTGTCCTGCGACTATCTGCTGGGCCGTTCGATGGCGCGGGACGGCTCGGCCGTGCCTGCCGGGCGTATGGATATGCAACGGTCGGAGGAATGGGAGCGGAAGCAGGTCGTTGCGGCGGCTTCGCTGCTTTTGGAGCTGGCGGAGCAGACGGGCAGCAGCCAGCTGCCGCGTGAGGTCGAATCCTATTTTGCGCTGGCGATCTATAAAGTATACCGTTATCTCTATATGGCCGATCCGGCTGGTGTCGAGGCCGTGTTCCGCACCTCGCGCGAGCAGTTTGAATACCTGTGCGACGCGCGCATGAAGGAGCATGAGCTGCGCATCCGCACGGCGGCGCGTGGCGAGGAGGGCTTCGGCCTGACGCGCGAGACGCTGCAACCCTGCGCGATTGCCCCGAACGAGTTGAGCAAACAATATCCGGCGCTTTCCGGCGCGTTGCTGACGGTTTTGCAGCAGGTTTCGGACTCGATCGACGGCTTCGGGAAAAATATCAAATCGGCAAAATAAAAATCGAAAAAAGTATTGACAGATGCCGGGGGCATGTGATATTATATATAAGTCGCTGGGGCGAATGAGACTGCTGAAACGCTGGTGTAGCTCAGTTGGTAGAGCAGCTGATTTGTAATCAGCAGGTCGGGGGTTCAAGTCCGTCCACCAGCTCCAC
>NZ_CALWUN010000065.1 GCF_944384735.1 uncultured Agathobaculum sp.
AGAGGGTACTACGTGGACACAGTAGGAAAAAATGAGAGCCGAATTGCGGAGTATGTGAGGAATCAGCTAAAAGAGGAACAAAGGGCTATGCCCGCATAGTGACAACCACCAGCTTCGCTGGTGGTTGTGTTCATTATCCGCGCACGGTCAGCACCCCGTCCGCCCAGTCGAGCGCGTGCGGCGTACAGCCCTGCGCCGACAGATAGCCGTTGACCGCCGCCGCCAGCTGTTCGGTCAGCCCGTCGGCCAAAGCGGACGGCAGCGTCAGGTCGCCTACCTTGGCCTCAGTGCAGGTCAGCACGACCTCCCCCTGCTGCACCGCCGCCTGCCATGCGCCGTACAGCTTGCACTGCGCAGGCAGGAACAGCAGCGCGGTGCGCAGGCTGCCCGGCACCAGCCCGCTGTCCTGCAATGCCTGCCGCTGCACCAGCAGCGTGACCGCGACCGTACCGTCCGCATCGATATGTGCGGCCAACTGTTCAGCTTGGATAGGGATCGCCTCCCCCAGCAGCCCGCACAGCGCCTGTTCGTTGATCTCGATACCGCTCCCCTCCCCTTGTCCTGCCGCCTCCGGCTGCGCGCCCTGCGGCTGGCCTTGCTGCGCCGGGTGTCCGAGCAGCATCCTGCCGATCATCAGCAGGCACAGCAGCATGCACACGCCCAGAATGACCGTGTACGCCATGCTCTTTTCCTCCGCCATGTGGCGCGCCCCCTTTCCCACGGCACAGTGTATGCGGGCGGGCGGGCGCCTATGCGTCCGGGATGCAGCAAAAAAGCGCCCCCTCTGCGGCAGCCTGCTGCTGCCTGCAAAGGGGGCGCCCCGCCGCGTGCCCATGGCCTTACCGCGGCAAATCACTCATTCCTACTCTCAAACCTCATACCAACGGATCTCGTTTGCGTCCAGATCCAGTGCAAACGAGCTTCCGTCGCCGCGGTACACCGTCGTCGACTGCGGCTCATAGGTATTGTTGACCACGCAGTATTTCCCATTCTTCACATATGCGTGGACTTCCACATTGTAATTCGTCGAGAACCACTTGTGCAGGTCGGCCTCGTCCCCGGTGCTCCACAGGATCGCGCGGTAGAGCACGCGGCTGTTCTCAAAGCTGTACGGCAGGCCGGACAGGTACACCGCGCGCCCCTTGCCGAACGTATTGACCGCCATCTGCACTTCCTTGTCCTTCTGCACGAGGATGCGGGTGCCTTCCAGTGCGTAAATGCCCTTCTTCCCCTCGCCGAAGTCCATTTCCCCCTTGCAGTCTGCCAGAATAAAGTGGTCAGGGTGCTGTTCCCAGTTATATTTGTCGTAGCCCAACGTGAAACCGGTTTCCTTCTCCACGCCCAACACGCCGGCCAACTGGAAGAAATGCCCCTGATACTGGTGGCCGGACGGTTCCCCTACACCGATCAGGCCGCCGCCGTTCCACACAAACGCCTTGACCGCCGCACTGACCGCCGGGTCTTCCCACCAGTACCCGCCGGTGTGCGCGGTATCGCCGTCGCCGACATTGATCAGCACGTCCACCCCGTCCAGGCAGGCCGGGTCGGCCTTGATATCGTCGAAACTGATGAACTTCACCTGGAACGGCGCGCCGGACAGCGCTTCGATCACGCCGGCATAGGAGTAATTCTGCTTCTGGTACAGCGCATGGTGCACCATGTGGCAGCCCCACGACCGCGCCTTGCCCCATGCGTTGAGCACCGCCACGGTTTTGACGCAGTACGGCGTCGTGCCCTTGATGTTCTCATACAGCTCCCGGAACTCATTGCACACACTCTCTACATAGTCGATAAACGCCGGGAACTGGCAAGCCAGTTTAAGATATCCGCCATAGCCGATGCGGTCGATCGGCTTGCGCAGGATGGCGCGGCGCGCCGTCACCCAGTTTTCCTTCGCCTCGCGCACCGGATCGCCGCCCTCGTGGAACGTATCCGGGAAGAAGTACGGCAGGAAACGGCCTTCGGTGTATTTCAGACCCGGAATATCCGAAATCAGCCGCAGGGTAGCGCCGTTGCCCACCGAGCCGACCACCGCGTCCAGCCCGATGGTCTGGAATTCATCCATATACGGCTCCGTACCGATCCAATGGTCCCCTAAGAACATCATCGCTTCCTTCCCCAATTCGTGCGTGATGTCCACCATCTCCTTAGCCAGCTTGGCAACCTCGCGGCGCTGGAACGCCATGAAGTCCTTGAACTGCGGGCTGGGGATGCGGTACTGGTTGTTATAATACCCCTGGTCAATGATATACTCGGGCCGGAAGGGGTAGCCGACCTCCTTCTCAAACTGCTCGAGGATATACGGGGACACCGAAGCGGAATAACCGTACCAATCGACGTATTTCTCCCGCTTGAGCTCATCGAACACCAGCGTAAACTGGTGGAAAAACGTCGTATAACGGATGACGTTGACATACGGGTGATCTGCGACGAACTTGCGCAGGCGCTCCATGGTGAAGCGGTGCGTTTTGGGCTGGCGCACATCAAAGGTGATCTGATGCTCGAAATCCTTCCAATCGTTGGTGACAGCATTGTACATGTGCACCGGGTCCCAGATGAGGTACGCCAGAAAGCTGACCGTATACTCATGGAACGGCGCCGGCTGGTCGAGCACCACACAGCCGCTTTGCGTGTCGTAGCGCCATGCCGCTGCCGGGACCGGCTCGCCGATGGTGCGGTCCATCACTTCCCACCAGCGTTTGATGTCGTCCCGCGTATTGACCTGCATCAGTTCAGGACTGATACCCTTCATCAGGGGGATCGAGAGGGCCCCGCCCGTCGCCGTGTGGAACCCGGTCATGATGTAGCACTGCTGCACCTCATCCGGGTTGGCCTTTGCCCATGCGTTATCCTTGCGCGTGGTATAGTAGGTGGAATACACCTTTGCGTCCACCCCCTTGAGCGCTTCCGGATAATCGGTGCCGTCACAGTCCCGGATGGCGTCCGCCCCCCAGCGCTCGAGCATCTGCATGGTTTCGGGAACCACATCCACGTCGGTGGGGATGGTGATCCGTCCCCGGCGTTGTTTCAAATCACTCATAGTTCAATCTCCTTACAAAGGGTACAAATCGGTTTCCGCCGTCCCTGAGCGGCGGTTCAGCGCTTTTTCTTATCCTGAAACGGCTTGTTGTACACGCCCAGCGCCGCAATCAGCAGCGCCAGACCGACCAGCATGGTCAGCAGGCCTTTCATCTCGCCCGTCATCTTCCAGCCGCCGATGACCATCGCCATCCCCACCACGGCCAGGACCAGGATCAGGCAGACACGCAGCGCCTTATTCTCATTCAACATGTTCATAACTGCACCTTAACCTTTCAGTCCGCCCGCGGTCATGCCTTCGATCAGCTTTTTCTGCACGCAGACGTACAGGATAAGCGTCGGCAGCATAACCAGCACCAAACCGGCGTACATCGTGCCGTACTGTGCGGCCGACTGCTGCGCCTGCATCAGGTTGAGCAGGCCGACCGGCAGCGTGCGGCTGCCCGTGGAGGAGCTCATCAAGGTCATGGAAATGATGTACTCATTCCAGAACGACAGGAAGTTGAACAGGATGATGGTGACGATCGAGGGCTGCGCCATCGGGAAAATGATCTTGACCATCGTTTCGCCGTAGCCCGCGCCGTCGATATAGGCCGCTTCCTCAAAATCATGCGGCAGCGTGGCGAAGTAGCCCGTCAGCAGGTAGATGGTGAACGGCAGCGCCGTCGCCGCATACACCAGCGCCAGCACCACCAGATTGTTCAGCAGGAAGGTCGTGCCCAGCGTATTCTTCAGGAAGGTATCGCCGTCGCGCAGCATCAGGAAGATCGGCACGACAATATAGTTTACATTGATGAACAGGCCGGCCATGAACGCGGTGTTCAGGAAACGGCGTCCCTTGAACCAGAAGCGCGACAGGCAGTAGGCCGCAGGCAGCGCCACAACCAGCAGGATCACCAGCGCCAGCACGGTGACGAGCACGGAGTTGATCATATACTCGCCCATCTTGGCGGTGTTCCACGCGTTGACAAAGTTCTGCCAGTAGAACCCGGCCGGCAGCGTCCACGGGTTGCCGTAGAACTCGCTGTTTTCCTTGATCGACGCCATGAACACCCACAGCACCGGCACGATGATCGAGATCGCCAGCGTGCACAGCGCCACATAGATGAAAATTTTATAAAGGCGGTTGTCGGATGTCTTCTTATCTTTCATAGCGGCACCTCCCTAAAATTCCAGCGGCTCGCGCTTGGTGGCATAGTTGACCAAAGCGGAAAGCAGGAAGGAGAACAGGAAGATGACCACGCCGATGGCCATGGAATAGCCGTACAGGCCGGCGTCCTTCTGCCCATACATGTACGACAGCGCCACTTCGGATGCGCCGTTCGGGCCGCCCGAGGTCATCGCCTTGACGAACAGGAACGCCATGTTGATCGTAGAGATGATCGAGAAGGTCAGCGTGGTGCGGATGTTGGTCCAGATCAGCGGGATGGTGATCTGGAAGAACTGGCGCATCTTGCCTGCGCCGTCCAGGCTGGCGGACTCGTACAGGCTTTCCGGCACGCTGGCCATGGACGCCATGTACATGACCATATAGTAGCCGATGGCCTGCCAGATCATCGCAATGATGATACTGACCATGACCAGCGGCGCGTCCTTCCACAGCACGGTGACGGTCTTGCCGCTCAGCAGCGACAGGATGCTGTTGAGCATGCCGTTCTCCGGCTTGTAGATCGCCGAGAAGATACCGGAAATAACGACGACCGACAGGATGTTCGGGATGTAGAAAATGACGCGGAACAGGTTTTTGCCGCGGATCTTTTCATGCGTCAGGATGCTGGCGAACACCAGTGCAAACGCAAAGGTGACGATGGTCACCACCACCACCAGCAGGATGGTGTTCTGCATGGAGCGGATAAACTGGCTGTCCTGCATCAGCGCCTGGAAGTTGGCCGCGCCCACAAAGGTTTCCGTGGGGGAATACGCGCCGCGCTCATACAGTGACATGCGGAATACGTTCAGGGTCGGCAGGATCATAAAGACGAAAAACAAGATCACAGCGGGAGCCACACACAGCACGATGAAACGGCTGCGCCCCTTATTTGGTCTCATATGCTCAGCTCCTTTCAGCGCGCCCGGCGGCCGCAGCCCCGGGCATGCTATCGATTGGTTGACAAAGGGGCGGCGAACGGATTACCGCTCGCCGCCCCCGGTACGATTGCTATTGGATTTTGCGCTTGCAAACTTAGGTCAGGTTAGCGCGCATCTGGTCGCTGGCGGTCTTGATGCCATCTACCCATGCATCCTTGGTCATGGAGCCGGAAACCAGCGCATTGACCGGATCAAAGAATACTTCGCGCTGCGTGCCCAGACCAGCCACAGACTTGTACGGAGCGAAAGCGCCGAGCGCAGCCTTAGCGCCATCGTCATAAATGCCGTAGAAAATCTGGTTGTCGCCGCTCAGCTTGTCGACGATACCGGTTACAGGCTGTGCAGCGCCCGCAGCTGCAAACAGGTCAGCAGCCGTATCACTGTACATGAACGCAATGAACTGCTTAGCACCGTCGATGTTCGCGGCACCAGCCGGAATCCACATCTGCTCGAAGAAGGTGTAGCTGTAGCGGTCGCCGTCCGCAGTGATGGCCGGCAGTGCGGTCATGCCCCACTCAAAGCCCTCTGCACGGGGAGCGTCCGCCATCTCGCTGACGATCCAAGTGCCGTTCGGCATGAACAGCGCCTTGTTGTCCAGCACCAGCTGCTGGTTCTGGGTGAAGTCCTGATCGTTGGCCTGTGCCGGCGTGATCGGGTTGGTGTAGGTTGCGAGCTTCTCGACGATATCGAAGCAGGTCTTTGCTGCGTCGGAATCCCAGATGCCTTCCGCATAGTGGGTTGCGTCATAGAAGAACTCCTCGCCGCCTGCCTCATACATCAGCGCGTAGAAGAATGCATCAAAGTAGCCGGTAGTGGGGTAAGTAAACAGCGAGATGCCCTCGGCAGCGGCCTTGTCGCCCAGCTCCCACATCTCATCCCAAGTGGTCGGGACTTCCCAGCCCTTTTCCTCAAACAGGCCCTTGTTGTAGAACAGGCCGCAGGGGGAGTAGAACATCGGCGCCAGATAGGTCTTGCCATCGGCGTAGGGGTTGGTGGTGGAGTTGTCGTTGACGAAGCCCTCAACGATCTTGTCGCCCACGGTCACGTCCTCGCCGGGCACGGTCATGGAAAGCACATCGGTGATCTCCGCGATGTTCTTGTCCTTGATGAACTGCTCGGTCAGGCCGGCCTCACGGCCAACCGCCAGATGGATAACGTCCGGATACTCGCCGCCCTGCATCGCCGGGCCGATGTTATCCTCCAGCTTCTTGTCGGTAACCAGCTCTACCTCGATGCCGGTCTGCTCGGTAAAGGCGTCGCACACCTGCTGCCAGACGTCCGTGCCATAGCTGGTCTCGATCGCGGCAACCTTGATTGAGCCGCCCGCAGTGCTCTCTTCACCGTCGGTGCTGTCTGCTTGATTGGTTGTGCCGCCGCAAGCGGTCAACAGGCTCAGGGTCATCGAAGCAGCCAGCGTCAAGCCGAGAATTTTCTTTCCCTTCATCATTCGTTTCTTCCTCCTTATACAAAATGCCTCTTGAACGCCAAAACCAGATGATTTTGACCTTCTTTCTAAGGAAAAGTATATTGATTTCCAGCGAGATAACAAGACCTATCTTGCGCTACTTTTTAGAGATATTGCTTTTCCTGTATTTTTGTTGTAAAATAGCCAGTTTTGCCTATCCTGATTTGTGCATTTCGTGAATGGATTTATGACGTCGCGCATGGAACAGGGCCGGCAGCCACAATGGCTGCCGGCCCCTGCCTGTCTGACCTGCTGTTATGCCGGCAAATGCCAGCGCCCGGGCCTTACCACGGGGTCAGCTCGAGGTACAGGTCCTTATACTGCTTGGCCGAGTTTTCCCACGACACATCCTTATCCATATCGCGCTGGACGACCTCATCCCAGTGGTAGCGGTTGTTGAAGTACAGCGTCTTGGCGCGGTTGATCGCGTCGAGCAGCAGGCCGGCCTCATAGCGGTCGAAGGTGAAGCCGTTGCCGTCGCCGGTAAACTCGTTGTACGGCTGGACGGTGTCCTTCAGGCCGCCGGTCTCGCGGACGATGGGCAGCGTGCCGTAATGCATGGCGTTGAGCTGGGTCAGGCCGCAGGGCTCAAAGCGGGAGGGCACGAGCAGTGCGTCCGAACCGGCATAGATGCGGTGTGCGCGCGCCTCGTCATACTGGATGCAGGCGCAGAACGTGCCGCGGTAAGTATCCTCATAATAGCGGAAGGCATCCTCATACTGCTTGTCGCCCGTGCCCAGCACGACGACCTGCGTGTTGCCGTCGATCACCTGCGGGATGATGGCGTTGACCAGATCCAAACCCTTCTGGTTGGTCAGGCGCGAGATCAGGCCGATGACGAACTTGCCCTCGTCCTGCTCCAGCCCAAGCTCCTGCTGCAGCGCCAGCTTGTTTTCCATCTTGTGGTCGAGCACGTTGCCCAAACCATAGTTGACGGCCAGCGCCGGGTCGGTCTCCGGGTTCCACATGCCATAGTCGATGCCATTGACAATGCCGCGCAGCTTGCCGCTGTGGTAGCGCAGGTGATCCTCCAGATGCTCGCCATATTCGGCCGTCTGGATCTCCCACGCATAAGTGCCGCTGACCGTGGTGATGCGGTCAGCATAGGCAAGGCCGCCCTTGAGCATGTTGGCGTCCACATAGTTCTGCTTGAGCGCGCCCATGCCGAACACCTCGTCGGGCAGGCCGGACCAGTACTGGATGGTCGGGATGTTGTAGATGCCCTGAAAACGGAGGTTATGGATGGTCAGGATGGATTTGGCGCGCCCGACCGGGGAGTCGCGGAACAGCGTGCGCAGGTAGACGGGCACCAGGCCGGCCTGCCAGTCATGGCAGTGGATGATATCCGGTATCCAGTCCAGATAATTGAGCGCGGCCAGTGCGGCCTTGCTGAAATAGCAGTATTTCGGGATGTCGTCGACCAGATTGGTGTACGGGTTGCCCGAGGTGAAGAACTCCTGATTGTCGATAAAATCATAGATCACGCCGTCGCAGACGTACTCCATGATGCCGACATAGTATTCGCGGCCGGTGCGCCCCAAATCCATGTAGAACTCGCCGCGGTAGACCATCTGCTCCTGATACTTCTGCGGGATGCAGGCGTAGCGGGGCAGGATGACGCGGACATCGCAATTGAGCCGCACCAGCTCACGGGGCAGGGCGTACATCACGTCGCCCAGGCCGCCGGTCTTGACAAAGGGATGGCACTCCGAGCCGATGAACGCCACGCTCCTGCGCGGCAGGTCTGACATCACATTCACGGGTACAACCTCCTCTACGACAGGCGTGGGGTTCTCCGCTGCGGTCTTTTTGCCGGCGGCGGATGTTTTCTTCTTTGTGGTGGCAGCGGCCTTCCTTGTGGTGGATGCCGCCTTTTTCGTGGTCGCCGTGGCTTTTTTTGCGGTTGTTGCGGTCTTTTTTGTGGTTGTCGTGGTCTTTTTTGCTGTGGATGCGGCCCTTTTGCGCGTCGTTGTTGCCTTCTTGGCGGGGGATGTCGCCGGTTCTTCAGATACCGCATCCGGCGCCTCTGCTACCGGGGCGGTGACCGCTTCGGTGGGCGCGGCATCTGCTACGGTGGTGGCTGCCTGATTTTCCGTTGCCGGGGACGCCGTCGGTTCGACAGGCGCGGCGTTTGCCGCGGCGGCCGTATCCT
>NZ_CALWUN010000066.1 GCF_944384735.1 uncultured Agathobaculum sp.
GGGCCGTGCCCGATTTTTTGATACATTTGATTCGATCGGAAGCGTGGTTCCGATCGAGAGGCTGTCGAAAACTATGTTTTTCGACAGCCTCAAAGAAACGCTGTACAGCGTCTCTTTTTTCATTTTTCGGGCGCCGCTTACTGGTAGTGGCGCAGCGTTTCACGGTAGGACTGGACGATATCCTGCAGCACGTCCATCGGGGAAAAGTCGTGCTGGTAGGCGATGTTGATCTCGCGTACCATGCTCAGGTTTTCGACCGGCAGCACGGCAATCTTGTTCTTTTTCAGCTCGTCCAGACAGACGCTTTTGGGCAGGATGGACACGCCGAGGTCGCGGCGGATCAGGTCCTTGATCGTGGCGATGTTGTCCAGCTCGAGGATGACGTTGAATTCGCTCAGGCTCATGTTATTGCTTTCCAGATGGGCGACGAACAGGTTGCGCGTGCCCGAATTGGGCAGTCGCAGGATCATGCGCTCCTTTTTCAGCTCGCCCAGCGTGATCATGCCGCGCTTGGCGTAGGGGTGGTTGACCGAGACCGCCAGCACCAGGTAGTCCGTGTCCATCAGCAGGTAGCGGATGCCGGGGTCGGCCACGCGCCCCTCGACAATGGCAAGGTCGATTTCATAGGTTTTGAGTTTGCTATAAAGATTATTTATCGTACCTGTAATCATTTTAATCATCACATGATCGTTCTGCGCGCAGTAGTTGGCCAGCGCCTCCGCGATGGGGTTGCTTTCGGCCGTGTGGGTGACGCCCACGGTCAGGTGGGAGACCAGCTTTTTGCTGTCCCGCAGGTCCTGCTGCAGGTTTTTGTATAACCCCTGCATTTTCTTCGCACATTTGACTACTTCCTCGCCTTCGCGCGTCAAAAACACCTTTCCGTTGCGCCGGTCGAAGATGGAAACATGCAGCTCCTCCTCGAGCGCCTTGATGTGGTGGCTGACGGCGGGCTGGGTGACCGACAGCTTTTTGGCGGCCGCGACAAAGCTGCCGCACTCATAAACCTGCAAAAGGGTGTAAAGTTTGGAATCGAGCATGGCAGCCTCCTATAACAAATTTTGATATATGGTGGATATAATTCTAATTTTACATAATAGAGGATGGTGCGTATAAATACACTATACAAAAAAACAGGTCAAAAAGCAAGGGGGGCAGCAGACAGGATCGGCGCGGGGGCGCGTCCGCTTTTCCGGCAACGCGCAATTCTTTGGAAAAGAGGCAAAGCAAAAATGACATTGGCAACCTATCTCAACAGCCAGTTCTCTGTATTGCAGGAACTGGATTTTTTCATCCGTATTTTGGCCGCATGCTTTTGCGGGGCGTGTATCGGCTTTGAGCGAAGCCGCCGCCTCAAGGAAGCGGGCATCCGCACGCATGTGATCGTGTGCTGCGCGGCGGCGCTGCTGATGATCGTGTCCAAATACGGCTTTGCCGATCTGACCAGCGCGGGCGGCGCGGTGTTCAACGGCACGCGCGGCGCCGACCCGGCGCGCGTGGCCGCGCAGGTGGTCAGCGGCATCAGCTTTCTGGGCGCGGGTGTGATCTTCAAGCACGGCAGCACGGTCAAGGGGCTGACGACGGCGGCGGGCATCTGGGCGACGGCGGGCATCGGGCTGGCCATCGGCGCGGGCATGTTCGTCGTCGGCATTTTCACGACGGTGCTGGTGGCGGTGCTGCAAATCTGCATGCACCACATGACCGTCGGCGGCGAGCCGTACCAGACCAGTCACCTGCAGTTTACCGTGGCCGACGGCGGTGAGTTCCCACAGCGGCTGGCCGATTTTATCGCCGAGCACCGGGCGCAGGTGCTGAAAAGCACGGTGTCGCAGGCCGAGGACGGCAGCGCGAGCTACGACATCGTGCTGCGCGCGCCGCATGACGTGACCATGCGCGGCATCCAACATCTGCTGCGCGCGAAAGAGGTGCGCAGCGTCAACTGTCTGCCGGTCGAGTGAGGGCAGGGGAGGGGAGAAAAAATTTTCCGCCTCCCCTTTACAGCGCCCGGTGTTTTGTGTTACAGTTTCATACAGTAACGCAGGAAAACAACTGCCCATTACCCGGAAAGAAGGAAACGACCCATGCCATCTCTGGAACAGATCCGCTCTATCTTTGCCGCCGACCGCTTCGCCACCGACGCCGCCGGCTGCGAGATCCGTCTGGCCGAGCCCGGCCATGCCGTATGCGCCATGAAATTGCAGCCGCACCACCGCAACGCGGCCGGCACGCCGCAGGGCGGCGCGATCTTCACGCTCGCGGACTTCGCCTTTGCCGTCGCGGTCAATGCGTTTGCGGAAAACGTCACCGTGTCGCTGCAGCACGATATCACCTTCCTGTCGCCCGCCCGCGGCAGCGAGGTGCTGGCCGAGGCAAACTGCGTCCGCTCCGGCCGCTCGACCTGCTTTTACACGGTCACCGTCACGGACGACTTGGGCGCGACCGTGGCCAACATGACCGTCAACGGTTTCCAGACCCAGAAAAAGATTCCGTAATTTTTGTGTTTTTTATTGACTTTAGCAGGTAAAACTGATAAAGTATTGTGTGATGAGCACAACGCGATGAAGAAACCAAGTACGTCCCGTCCCTCTGCCCAGAGAGCTGCCGGCCGGTGCAAGGCAGCGCAGACGCCGGGAACGGAATTCCTTTCGGAGCGGTACCGCTGAAACGGCAAGTAGGCGGCAACGGGCGCGCCCGTTACAGCGCGCGGGGCTTTTCGGCCCTGCTGAGGCCGCTTTGGCGGCAAATAGAGGTGGTACCACGGGTCATTCTCGTCCTCTGCGATGCGCAGAGGACGTTTTTTTATTCCCGCCGCCGGAAAAGAAGGAGATAGAAATGGTCATAACGGAATTTCTTGAACGCAACGCCCGGCTGTACGGTTCGGATATCGCGCTGGTGGAGATCAACCCCTCCGAGGAGCGCGACGCCGCCGTCACCTGGCGCGATTACAGCCTGATCGAAAGCGCCCGCCCGGACGCGCCCTACCGCCGCGAAATGTCGTGGAAGGATTTTGAGCGCCGCGCCAACCGCTTTGCCAACCTGCTGCTCAGCCGCGGGCTGGGGCGCGGGGCCAAGGTCGGCATCCTGCTGATGAACTGCCTCGAGTGGCTGCCGCTCTATTTCGGCATCCTCAAGGCGGGCTGCGTCGCGGTGCCGATGAACTTCCGCTATTCGAGCGACGAGATCGAGTACTGCCTCGACCTTGCCGACGTCGAGGTGCTGGTGTTCGGGCCAGAGTTCGTCTCCCGTATCGACCCGATCGTCGACAAGCTCGGCGACGTCAAGCTGATGTTCTTCGTCGGGCGCGATGTGCCCGCCTACGCCGAGGACTGCTGCCGTCTGGTCGAGTTCTGCTCGTCGAGCGCGCCCCCGGTCGCGCTGACCGAGGACGACGACGCGGCGATCTACTTCTCCTCCGGCACGACCGGCTTCCCCAAGGCCATCTTACATAAGCACCGCTCGCTGCTCGGCTCGTGCCTGACCGAGCAGAACCACCACGGCCAGACGCGCGACGACGTGTTCCTGTGCATCCCGCCGCTCTACCACACGGGCGCCAAGATGCACTGGTTCGGCTCTCTGGTATCGGCGAGCAAGGCGGTTTTGCTGCGCGGCGTCAAGCCCGAGTGGATTTTGCGCGCCGTGACCGAGGAAAAATGCACGATCGTCTGGCTGCTCGTGCCGTGGTGTCAGGACCTGCTCGAGGCCATCGAGTCCGGCCGCATCGACCTCAACCACTACATGCTCGACCAGTGGCGGCTGATGCACATCGGCGCGCAGCCCGTGCCGCAGAGCATGATCCACCGCTGGCTCAAAATCTTCCCGCACCACCAGTACGACACCAACTACGGCCTGTCCGAGTCGATCGGCCCGGGCTGCGTGCATCTGGGCGTGGAAAATGTCGACAAGGTCGGCGCGATCGGCAAGCCGGGCTACCAGTGGCAGGCGCGCATCGTCGACGAGCAGGGCAACGACGTAAAGTCCGGCGAGGTCGGCGAGCTGATCGTCCACGGCCCGGGCGTCATGGTCTGCTACTACAAGAACCCCGAAGCGACCGCAGAAGTCCTCAAGGACGGCTGGCTCTATACGGGCGACATGGCGCGCACCGACGAGGACGGCTTTATCTATCTGGTCGACCGCAAGAAGGACGTTATCATCTCGGGCGGTGAGAACCTGTACCCCGTCCAGATCGAGGACTTCCTGCGCCACAACCCCAAGATTCACGACGTCGCCGTCATCGGCCTGCCCGACCCGCGTCTGGGTGAGATCGCAGCCGCCATCATCGAGGTCGCCGAGGGCGAGACCTGCACCGAGGACGAGATCAACCGGTTCTGCAGCGACCTGCCGCGCTACAAGCGCCCGCGCAAGGTGATCTTCGACCGCATCCCGCGCAACCCGACCGGCAAGATCGAAAAGCCGGTGCTGCGTGAAAAGTACTGTGGCGCCCGTCTGGTCGAGGAGCAGACCACGCACTGACCCCCGCAAAAGAGAAATACAAGCAAACGAGGTATTCACCCATGTCCGATCTGCTGATTAAACTGTCCCTGCTGATCCTGTTCTTTGGCGTGATGATCGCCATCGGCCTGAGCTGCCGCCACCACGCCAACAACGTCGCGGGCTTCGTGCTCGGCGGCCGCTCGGTCGGCCCGTGGCTGACCGCCTTCGCCTACGGCACGAGCTACTTCTCGGCCGTCGTCTTTGTCGGCTATGCCGGCCAGTTCGGCTGGAAATACGGCATCGCCGCAACGTGGGCAGGCATCGGCAACGCGATTTTAGGCTCGCTGCTCGCGTGGGCGGTGCTCGGCCGCCGCACCCGCGTCATGACCCAGCACCTGAACTCCGCGACCATGCCGCAGTTCTTTGCCGCCCGCTTCCAGAGCCGCGGCATGAAGCTGGCGTCGTCCGCCATCATCTTTATTTTCCTCATCCCTTATACCGCATCGCTCTATAACGGCCTGAGCCGCCTGTTCGGCATGGCCTTCCATATCGACTACGCGGTGTGCGTCGTCGTCATGGCCGTGCTGACCGGTGTATACGTCATCGCGGGCGGCTATATGGCGACCGCCATCAACGACTTTATCCAGGGCATCATCATGATCGTCGGCATCTGCGCGGTCATCGGCGCGGTGCTCAAGGGGCAGGGCGGTTTCCTCGCCGCGCTGGACGGCCTTGCGCGGGTGTCCGACCCCGCGACCAGCACGACCCCGGGCGTGTTCGCGTCCTTCTTTGGCCCTGATCCGGTCGGACTGTTGGGCGTAGTGCTGCTGACCAGCCTTGGCACTTGGGGCCTGCCGCAGATGGTGCAGAAATTCTACGCCATCCGCAGTGAAAAGGCAATTGACAAAGGCATGATTATCTCGACGCTGTTTGCCGTTGTCGTCGCGGGCGGCTGCTACTTCCTCGGCGGCTTCGGGCGGCTGTTTTCCACGCCCGAGCTGGTCGCCCAGAACGGCTACGACTTCATTATCCCGACCATGCTCGAGGGGTTGAGTTCGTTGCTGATTGCAGTCGTGGTCATACTGGTGCTTTCCGCCTCGATGTCCACGTTGTCCTCGCTGGTGCTCGCGTCCAGCTCGACGCTGACGCTCGACTTTATCAAGGACACGCTCGCCAAGGACATGAAGGAAAAGCGGCAGGTGCAGGTCATGCGGCTGCTGATCGTCGTGTTCATCGCGATCTCGGTCGTGCTGGCGCTGATTCAGTACCACTCGAGCGTTACCTTCATCGCGCAGCTGATGGGCGTCAGCTGGGGCGCGCTGGCGGGCGCGTTCCTCGCGCCCTTCCTGTACGGCCTGTACTGGAAGCGCACCTCGAAGGCCGCCTGCATCGTCTGCTTCGTCTTTTCGACCGTTGTGATGCTGGCGAACATCTTCGTCGGCTCCAAGTTCCCGACGGTTTTGCAGTCGCCCATCAACGCTGGCGCGTTCTGCATGCTGGCGGGGCTGGTCATCGTGCCGGTCGTCAGCCTGCTGACCCCGGCGCCCGACAGCAAACATGTCGAGCAGGTGTTCTCCTGCTATGAGCGCACGGTCGTGGTCAAGGTCAAGGACTCGATCGGCGAGCAGACCGACGTCGCGCCCTGACTGGGCGCACTCCCTTTCGCCCGCCGGTCCGGCGGCGGGCACCGAAACCATTTTGGCAACCTTGCGGGACAAGACGCGGCGTTCCGCCGCGCCTGATCGCATAAAACCTATTGCACAGGAGGAATGACCCCATGAAAACGCTGATGCTGGGCAACGAAGCCGTTGCCCGCGGCCTGTACGAAGCCGGATGCAGCTTTGTCTCCAGCTATCCCGGCACGCCGAGTACCGAGATCACCGAGGCCGCTGCCAAATACCCCGAAATTTACGCCGAGTGGGCGCCCAACGAAAAGGTCGCGACCGAAGCGGCCTTCGGCGCGTCGCTCGCCGGCCGCCGCAGCTTCTGCGGCATGAAGCACGTCGGCCTGAACGTCGCGGCCGACCCGCTGTTCACCCTGTCCTACACGGGCGTGAACGGCGGCATGATCATCGGCGTGGCCGACGACGCGGGCATGCACTCGTCCCAGAACGAGCAGGACTCCCGCCACTACGCCAAGGCGTCCAAGGTGCCCATGCTCGAGCCTGCGGACTCGGCTGAAGCCCTCGCCTTCACCAAGCTGGCCTTCGAGCTGTCCGAGCAATACGATACGCCCGTGCTGCTCAAGATGTGCACCCGCGTGTCGCACTCGCAGAGCGTCGTCGAGCCGGGCGAGCGCCCGGAGACGTCCGCCAAGCCCTATGTCAAGGACGGCGCCAAGTACATCATGATGCCGGGCAACGCCAAGCGCCGCCACCCGGTCGTCGAGCAGCGCACCGCCGACCTGACCGCATGGGCGGAGACCGCCGAGGTCAACCGCATCGAGGACGGCGCGGACAAGTCGATGGGCATTATCACCTCGTCGACCAGCTACCAGTATGTCAAGGAGGTCTGCGGCGGCAAGTACCCCGTGCTCAAGCTGGGCATGGCATGGCCGATGCCGGTGCAGAAGATCCGCGACTTTGCGGCAAGCGTCGACAAGCTGGTCGTCGTTGAGGAGCTGGACGGCTTCATCGAGGAGCACTGCCGCAGCCTCGGCCTCGACCCGCTGGGCAAGGACGCCTTCCCCTGCATCGACGAGCTGAGCCAGAACCTCGTCGCGGCCAAGCTGGGCGCGGCCGTCCCGGCCGGCAAGGCGCTGGACGAAGCCATCCCCGCCCGTCCGCCGGTCATGTGCGCGGGCTGCCCGCACCGCGGCCTGTTCTACACGCTTGCCAAGAACAAGATCACCGTGCTCGGCGACATCGGCTGCTATACGCTCGGCGCCGTGCCCCCGCTCGCCGCGATCGACTCGACGATCTGCATGGGCGCGTCGGTCTCCGGCCTGCACGGCTTCCTCAAGGGCGGCGGCGACGCCGGCAAGTCGGTCGCCGTCATCGGCGACTCGACCTTCATGCACTCGGGCATCACGGGTCTGGTCAACATCGCCTACAACGAGTCCAACGCGACCGTTATCATTCTCGACAACTCGATCACCGGCATGACCGGCCACCAGCAGAACCCGACGACCGGCTTCAACCTCAAGGGCGACCCCTGCACCAAGATCGACCTCGAGAGCCTGTGCCGCGCGGTCGGCATTGGTCGCGTGCGCGTGGTCGACCCCTACGACCTCGACGCCTGCGACAAGGCTGTCAAGGAGGAGCTGGCAGCGGACGAGCCTTCGGTCATCATCGCCCGCCGTCCGTGCGCGCTGCTCAAATACGTCAAGCACAAGAAGCCGCTCGTGGTCGACGCGACCAAGTGCATGAGCTGCAAGATGTGCATGAAGATCGGCTGCCCGGCCATCTCGATGACCAGCGGCAAGGCCGAGATCGACAATACGCTGTGCACCGGCTGCGGCGTCTGCGAGCAGCTGTGCAAATTCGACGCCCTGCACGCGCCCAAGGAGGACTGAACATGCAAACGAAAAACATCATGATCGTCGGCGTCGGCGGGCAGGGCAGCCTGCTGGCCTCCAAGCTGCTCGGCCGCCTGCTGCTGACGCGCGGCTACGACATCAAGGTATCCGAGGTACACGGCATGAGCCAGCGCGGCGGCAGCGTCGTCACCTACGTCCGCTTCGGCGACAAGGTCTACTCCCCCATCATCGACAAGGGCGAGGCCGACTTTATCGTGTCCTTCGAGCTGCTCGAGGCCGCCCGCTGGACGGAATACCTCAAAAAGGGCGGCAAGGTCGTCGTCAACACCCAGAAGATCAACCCGATGCCGGTCATCACGGGCGCAGCCGCCTATCCGGACGGCCTTGTCGAAAAGATGCAGGCCGCAGGCGTCGACGTCGACGCGTTCGACGCACTCGCCCTCGCCGAGCAGGCGGGTTCGTCCAAGGCGGTCAACATCGTGCTGATGGGCCACCTGTCCAAGCATTTTGATTTCACCGAGGAGGAGTGGCTGGCCGCGCTCGAGCAGAGCGTGCCCGCCAAGTTCCTCGAGCTCAACCGCCGCGCCTTCCAGCTGGGGCGCAACGGCTGACCGTTTTCCCCATCATAGATTCTCCCGCCCGCGGGCGGGTCAGGAAAGGAACAGAAACGCCAATGGAACGCTATTATCAGCCTGAGATCGAGTGCGCCAGCCGGGAGCAGATCCTGGCCTGGCAGAACGAGCGCCTGGTCAAGCAGGTG
>NZ_CALWUN010000067.1 GCF_944384735.1 uncultured Agathobaculum sp.
CGCTCTGCCCGACGCGCGCCCTGAAGATCGTCAAGACCGACCACACCTTCAAGGAAAACGCCAATTGGACGGGCAAGGCCATCTCCGAGGTCTACCGGCAGGCGGGCACGGGCGGCGTGCTGCTGTCCTCGATGGGCAACCCGGAACCCTACCCGATCTACTGGGACAAAATCCTCATCAACGCCTCGCAGGTCACCAACCCGTCGATCGACCCGCTGCGCGAGCCGATGGAGACGCGCACCTTCCTCGGCAAAAAGCCGGGCAAGATCGAGCGCGACACGGACGGCAACCTGATCCCCAACCTGTCCCCGCAGCTCGAGCTTAAGGTGCCGGTCATGTTCTCGGCCATGAGCTACGGCTCGATCTCCTACAACGCGCACGCCTCGCTCGCTCGCGCAGCCGTCGAGCTGGGTACCTATTATAATACCGGCGAGGGCGGCCTGCATCAGGACTTCTACCAGTACGGCCCGCACACCATCGTGCAGGTCGCATCCGGCCGCTTCGGCGTGCACAAGGACTATCTGGAAGCGGGCGCGGCCATCGAGATCAAAATGGGGCAGGGCGCAAAGCCCGGCATCGGCGGCCACCTGCCCGGCCACAAGGTCGGCCCGGACATCTCCAAGACCCGCATGATCCCCGAGGGCACGGACGCCATCTCCCCTGCCCCGCACCACGATATCTACTCGATCGAAGACCTGCGGCAGCTGGTGTTCTCGCTGAAAGAGGCGACCGAATACAAAAAGCCGGTCATGGTCAAGATCGCGGCCGTGCATAACGTCGCGGCAATCGCCTCCGGTGTCGCCCGCTCGGGCGCAGATGTCATCTGCATCGACGGCTACCGCGGCGGCACGGGCGCGGCCCCGACCCGCATCCGCGACAACGTCGGCATCCCGATCGAGCTGGCGCTCGCGGCCGTCGACCAGCGGCTGCGTGACGAGGGCATCCGCGATCAGGTTTCCGTGGTCGTCGGCGGCTCGATCCGCAACTCGGCCGACCTCTTAAAAGCCATTGCGCTCGGCGCGGACGCATGCTACATCGCCACCTCAGCCCTGCTCGCGCTCGGCTGCCACCTGTGCCGCACCTGCCAGACCGGCAAGTGCAACTGGGGCATCGCGACCCAGCGCCCCGATCTGGTCAAGCGCCTCAATCCCGATATCGGCTCCCAACGGCTGGTCAATCTGGTCACCGCATGGGACCAGGAGCTCAAGGAAATGATGGGCGGCATGGGCATCAACTCGATCGAGGCGCTGCGCGGCAACCGCCTGATGCTGCGCGGCATCGGCCTGACTGACCGTGAGCTGAGCATCCTCGGCATCAAGCACGCGGGTGAGTAACCTTCGCTCGAAAGCACGCTTTCGAGCGAGCGGAATGCACCGCGTTTTGCGCGGATGCATCCGAATGCTCCGTCCAGTGCGCCAATCGGCACACTGCTCTCCGCTTCTGTATCAAAACCACGGGCAAAGCCCGCACTTTTGATGGATTTTGCAATGCAAAATCCGATTGATTGCGCGCTGCCGCGCAAAAATCTGCGTCTGTCCATCTTCAGATAAGAAAGGTTTGGATTCATCAGATGAAACGAGTTTACGTCAACGAAAAATGGTGCCTCGGCTGCCATTTGTGCGAATATTACTGCGCCTTCGCCAACTCCGGCAAGTCCTCGATGGTCAAGGCGCTCAAAGACCACAAAATCGCGCCGCGTATCCGCATCGAGGAGCGCGACAACATCTCCTTTGCGGTCAACTGCCGCCACTGCACCGACCCGCTGTGCGTCAAGGGCTGCATCTCGGGCGCGCTGTCCATCGTCGACGGCGCGGTGCAGATCGACTCCGACCTGTGCGTCGGCTGCTACACCTGTATCCTGTCATGCCCGTACGGCGCGCTGTCGACCTCGAACGAGGGCGCGATCCAGAAATGCGAGCTATGCGCCAAGAATGCGTTCGGCCAGCCGATGTGCGTGCAGGGCTGTCCGAACAAGGCCATCGTCTACGAAGAGAGGTGAACCCGGCATGAATTACGTTATCATCGGCAACGGCACCGCCGCGGCCGGCACGATCGAGGGTATCCGCTCGGTCGACTCGGACGGCGCGATCACGGTCATTTCAGATGAGATCTATCCGGTCTACGGCCGTCCGCTCATCTCCTACCTGCTGCTCGGCAAAACGACCGAGGAAAAGATGCTGCGCTACCGCCCGGCGGATTTCTATGAGAAAAACGGCGTCAAAACCATGCTCGGCCGCACAGTGACCAAGATTGACCCCGCAGCCAAAACCGTGCTGCTCGAGGGCGGCGAGACCGTCCCGTATGACAAGCTGTGCATCTGCACCGGCTCGCGGCCGTTCGTCCCGCCCATGGAGGGGCTGGACACCGTGCCGCAAAAAACCAGCTTTATGACGCTTGACGACGCCAAGCGGCTGAACACCATGCTGGGTGACACAACCGACAAGCGCGTGCTCATCGTCGGCGCGGGTCTGATCGGCCTGAAGTGCGCCGAGGGCATCTGCCACCGGGTCAGTGAACTTACCGTCATCGACATGGCGCCGCGCATCCTGCCCAACGTGCTGACCGAGGTACCCGCCAGCATCATCCAACGGCATCTTGAGGGCAAGGGCGTGCGCTTTATCCTCGGCGACAGTGTCGCGCGCTTCGACGGCACGACCGCGACGCTGCAAAGCGGCGGCACGGAAAACTTCGATATCCTCGTCGTCGCAGTCGGTGTGCGCCCGAACACCGAGCTGTCCGCCGACGCGGGCTGCGCGGTAAACCGCGGCATCCTGACTGACGGCCAATCGGCCACCACCGTGCCCGGCATTTACGCTGCGGGCGACTGCACGATATCGCACGACATTGCAGCGGACACCGACCGCATCCTCGCCATCCTGCCAAACGCCTATATGCAGGGCGAGACCGCAGGCAAAGCGATGGCGGGCGGCAAGGCGTCGTTCGACAAGGCCATTCCGATGAACGCCTCGGGCTTCCTCGGGCTGCACATGATCACCGCCGGCTCGTACGATGGCGAACAGTACCTCGAGCAGGGCGGCGAAAACTACAAACTGCTGGTCACGCGGGACAACCGGCTGGTCGGCTTTATCCTGATTGGCGACGTCGACCGCGCGGGCATCTATACCGCGCTCATCCGCGAGCGCACGCCACTCGACACGATCGACTTTGACCTCATCCGCGAAAAACCGCAGCTGATGGCATTCTCGCGCGCCGAGCGCGCAAAACAGTTAGGAGGCGCACACTGATGACGACCGTACAGGCAAACCTGACCTACTACCAGCAGGTCAACGAGCGCGTACGCGCGCTGAACGACAGCGAGATCACGATCGAAAACGTGATTGGGCAGCGCTATCTCGGATGCGGCTCGTCCGGCCGCACGATCACGATAAACGGCACGCCGGGCAACGGCCTCGGCCAGTACCTGCGCGGGTCGACCATCGAGGTATTCGGCAACGCGCAGGAGGCGGTCGGCGACACGATGGACGAGGGCGAGATCATCGTGCACGGCAGCGTGGGCGACGCCTGCGGCTACGGCATGCGCGGCGGCCGCATTTTCATCGAGGGCGACTGCGGCTATCGCGGCGGCATCCACATGAAGGCCTACGAACAGCACTTCCCCGTCATCGTCATCGGCGGCAAGGCAGGCTCGTTCCTCGGCGAATATCAGGCGGGCGGCCTGATTCTGGTGCTCGGTATCGGGCAGGACGGCGCCTACCCTGCCGGAAATTTCTGCGGCACCGGTATGCACGGCGGCAAAATTGTGCTAAGATGTGATCAGGCATCGGCGGGTCTGCCGCCGCAGGTGCTGGTCAGCCCGGCGTCTGAGGACGACCTCCGGCACATCGCACCCTATGTCAAAGACTACTGCCGCTATTTCGGCGGCGACCCCGATGCGCTGCTCGCGCAGCAGTACTTCGTCCTGACCCCCAACCCGGAGGCGGGCTACCACCAGCTTTACACCTACGAAGCCTGACTACACGCGCCAAACGGCGCATATCCTAATTATCTGGAGAGGAGCGCGGCTCTTATGGACACCACCATGCACGAGGTGCTGCAATTCATCGAGGAGAACGACGTCAAGTTTATCCGTCTGGCCTTTTGCGACATCTTCGGCAACCAGAAAAACATCGCCATCATGCCGACCGAGCTGACGCGCGCCTTTGAACACGGCATCCATTTCAACGCTTCCTCGCTGCGCGGCTTTTTGAATGTCGACGTTTCCGACCTGCTGCTGTTCCCCGACCCGGCGACGCTGTCCGTGCTGCCGTGGCGGCCCAGTCAGGGACGCGTCGTGCGCTTTTACTGCTTCATCCGCTACCCGGACGGCACGCCCTTCGAGGGCGACGGCCGCTATCTGCTGCGCGAGGCCGTGCGCCGCGCGCGGCACGCCGGCTACGCGATCACCTTTGGCACGGCCAGCGAGTTTTACCTGTTCGAGCAGGACGAAAAGGGCTGCCCGACGACCATCCCGCACGACCACGGCGAGTATTTTGACGTCGCCCCGCTCGACAAGGGCGAAAACGTACGCCGCCAAATCTGCCTGACGCTCGAGGAAATGAATATCCAGCCCGAGTCCTCGCATCACGAGCAGGGCCCCGGCCAGCACGAGATCGACTTCCGCTACGCCGAGGCACTCGAGGCCGCAGACAATTTCGTCACGTTCAAGTGGGTCGTCAAGTCGATGGCGGCATCGAGCGGGCTGTACGCCTCCTTCCTGCCCAAGCCGCTGCCGCATATCCCGGGCAGCGGCCTGCACCTGTCCATGTCGGTGTTCAAGGACGGACAAAACCTGTTCCATCCCGGCTTTGACCAGAACGAGCAGGGGCGCAGCTTTGTCGCGGGCGTGCTGCGCCACGCGGCCGAAATGACCGTATTCGGCAACCCGCTGACCAATTCGTTCCAGCGTCTGGGCGAATTTGAAGCGCCACGCCATATCACCTGGTCGCACCGCAACCGCGCACCGCTCGTCGTGGTGCCGCTGGCCCACGGCAAGCTGGCCAACCGCATGAAGGTGCGCTCGTTTGACGGCTGCATCAACCCGTATCTGGTATTTGCCCTGCTCATCCACGCCGGGCTGGACGGCATCGAGCGGCAGCTGCCGCTCGCCCCTGCCTGCGACGACGATCTGTTCACCGCGCCTGCGGACGTGCGCGCGCAGTATCCTGCTTTGCCCGGCACGCTGTGCGAGGCCATCCGCTGCGCGCAGGACAGCCGATTCATCGAACGATGCCTGCCGGCAAAAATGCGCGAAGCCTTCTTTGCAGTCAAGCAGGACGAGCATGACCGCATTGCGCAGGCGGACGACCGCTATGCGGCCGAGCGCGCGCTCTACTTCGAGCGCTACTGATCTCCCGCACCCATCCTGACGCGGAAAGGAGGGCAACGCCGTTTGGAACGCATGTTGATCGTCACCCCTACCGCCAAATCACACGATATGCTCACGCAGTTCATCGCCTCCTGCGGCGTGCAGGCGCAGGCTGTGCCCGCCTTTTCCGGGGCGCAGGCGCGGCGCGCGCTGGTCGACGGGGACTTCGACTTGATTTTAATCAACAGCCCGCTGCCCGACGAGTTTGGTCATGAGTTGGCGCAGACTGCCTGCGAAACAGCCGCAGGTGTCATCCTGCTGGCCAAGGCCGAGATCGCGGACGAGGTTGCCCAAAAGGTCGAGGATGACGGCGTATTCGTCATCCCCAAGCCGCTGTCCCGCACGCTGTTTTTGCAGGCGCTGCGCCTGACCCGTGCCGCACGGGCGCGCCTGACCGGCCTGCGGCGCGAGAACCGCCGCCTACAGCAGCGCATCGAGGACATCCGGCAGGTCGACCGCGCCAAGTGCCTGCTGATCGAATGCTGCGGCATGACCGAGCCGGATGCGCACGCCTATATCGAGCGGCAGGCCATGCAGCGTCGCTGTACTAAGCGCGCGGTCGCCGAGGATATCATCCGCGGCGGCCTGCCCGGATGAACCGTTTTTGTGCGATACCGCCCAAAACCCACCGACGCACTGCGACAAATTTTTTCGCTTTTTTTGATTTGGATAGCGCAATCCATCCGAAATTATGATATACTAAGTGGTGTATGAGCGCCGGCCCGTTTTTGCCCGCTCATATACCATTTTTGTTTGCTTTAAGGAGGGAGCCCGCGTGAAGCTGTCCTTCACCAAGATGCACGGCTGCGGCAACAACTATATTTATTTCAATTGCTTCGACCAGACCGTGCCCGAGCCGGAAAAGTTGTCCGTGCAGCTCAGCGAGCCGCACTTCGGCATCGGCGGCGACGGCATCATCCTGATCAACCCGTCGGACAAGGCCGACGCGCAGATGCGCATTTTCAACGCCGACGGTTCGGAGGGCAAGATGTGCGGCAACGGCATCCGCTGTGTCGGCAAATACCTGTATGACAACGGCATGACAGACGGCCGCACGACGGTGACAGTCGACACGCTTTCCGGCGTCAAGACGCTCGAGCTGACCGTCACGGATGGCAAGATGCAGTCCGCCCGCGTCGACATGGGCGCGGCGATCCTGAAACCCGCCGACATCCCGGTCGACCTCGAGGGCGATACCGCGATCGGCGCACCGCTGGTCGTGGACGAAAAGGTGTACCATATCACCTGCGTCTCGATGGGCAACCCGCACTGCGTCGTCTTCCTCGACGAGGACATCGACGGGCTGGATCTCGAACGCATCGGCCCCAAGTTTGAGCACCACAGCCTGTTCCCCGAGCGCGTCAACACCGAATTTGTCAATGTGCTTCCGGATAGCAGTCTGAAAATGCGCGTATGGGAGCGCGGCTCGGGTGAGACCTGGGCATGCGGCACGGGCGCCTGCGCCGTCGGCGTCGCCGCTGTGTTGACCGGGCGCGCCAAAAAGGACGAGGATATCACTGTTCACCTGCGCGGCGGCGACCTGACCGTGCGGTACACCGACCAGACCGTGTTCATGACGGGCGCGGCCACCACCGTATTTAAGGGGGAAATCGAGTTATGACAAAATACATCTTTGTAACCGGCGGCGTGGTCTCCGGTCTGGGCAAGGGCATCACGGCCGCGTCGCGCGGCCGCCTGCTCAAGAGCCGCGGCCTCAAGGTCGCCGCGCAAAAGCTCGACCCGTATATCAACGTCGACCCCGGCACGATGAGCCCGTTCCAGCACGGCGAGGTGTACGTCACCGACGACGGCGCGGAGACCGACCTCGACCTCGGCCACTACGAACGCTTCATCGACGAGGATCTCAACAAATTCTCCAATCTGACCACCGGCAAGGTATACTGGAACGTGCTCAACAAGGAGCGTGCAGGCGAATATCTGGGCGAGACCGTGCAGGTCATCCCGCACATCACCAACGAGATCAAGTCGTTCATCTACTCGGTCGGCAAAAAGACCTCGGCAGACGTTGTCATCACCGAGATCGGCGGCACGACCGGCGACATCGAGTCCCAGCCGTTCCTCGAGGCGATCCGTCAGGTCGCGACCGAGGTCGGCCGCCGCAACTGCCTGTTCATCCACGTCACGCTCGTGCCGTTCATCTCCGGCTCGAACGAGCCGAAGAGCAAGCCCACCCAGCATTCGGTCAAGGAACTGCGCGGGCTGGGCATTTCCCCGGACATCATCGTCGCGCGCGTCGACCAGCCCATGACCGACGAGATCAAGCGCAAGATCGCCATGTTCTGCACCGTACAGCCCGACTGCGTCATTGAAAACCGCACGCTGCCCGTGCTCTATCAGGCGCCCATGATGCTCGAGGAGAGCCACCTGTCCGACATCGTGTGCCGCGAGCTGGCCATCGGCGCGCCCAAGGGCGATATGAGCGAGTGGGTCGCCATGCTTGAGCGCATCGCCTCCCGCAAGGATCACGTCAAGATCGCGCTGGTCGGCAAATATGTCAAGCTGCACGACGCCTACCTGTCTGTCGCGGAAGCATTGCAGCACGGCGGTTACGAAAACGAATGCTTCGTCGATATCGACTGGGTCGATTCCGAGGAGATCAACGACTCGACCGTGGACAAGCTGCTCGGCGAGGTCGACGGCATTATCCTGCCCGGCGGCTTTGGCCCGCGCGGCGTCGAGGGCATGATCTGCGCGGCCAATTACGCCCGCACGCAGGGCATCCCCTACTTCGGCATCTGCCTCGGCATGCAGATCGCCGTCATGAGCTACGCGCGCAGCGTGCTCGGCTTTGAGGACGCCAATTCCTCCGAGTTCGACCCCGATTCCACCCATCCGGTCATCGACCTGATGGAGAGCCAGCAGGGCATTTCCAAAAAGGGCGGCACCATGCGTCTGGGCGCCTACCCCTGCAAGATCCGCCCGGATACCATTATGGCGTCGGCCTACGGCGCGGAGATGATCTCCGAGCGCCATCGCCACCGCTATGAGTTCAACAACAATTTCCGCGAGGCGATCGAAAATAAGGGCATGCGCATTACCGGCACCTCGCCCACGGGCGAGCTGGTCGAGACCGTTGAGATCCCCGGCCACCCGTTCTACATCGGCGTGCAGTTCCACCCCGAGTTCAAATCCCGTCCCAACCGCGCGCATCCGCTGTTCAAGGCGTTTGTCGCAGCATCGCTGAAAAGGAGCAAAGAACATGCAGATCAATA
>NZ_CALWUN010000068.1 GCF_944384735.1 uncultured Agathobaculum sp.
GGGATGCGCATGTGGTTCTGCTCATATACCTCGTGGATGAGCGGGAACAGCTTGTCGATGCGCTGCCCGGTCTGCGCCGAAATGAACAGCACGGGCGCGTAGGGCATATAGGCCAGCCCCTCGCGCACGCGGAGCGTATACTCCTTCATGGTCGAGCCGTCCTTGTCGACCAGATCCCACTTGTTGACCACGATGATGCAGGCCTTGCCCGCGTTGTGCGCCTCGCCCGCGACCTTGGTGTCCTGCTCGGTCACGCCCTCGGTCGCGTCGATCATAATGACGCACACGTCCGCGCGCTCGACGGCCAGCAACGAGCGCATGACCGAGAACTTCTCGATCTTTTCCTCGACGCGGCTCTTGCGGCGGATGCCGGCGGTGTCGATGAACGTAAACTTGCCGTGCGCGTTGTCCACATTGGCGTCGACGCTGTCGCGCGTCGTGCCTGCCATGTCGGACACAATGACGCGCTCCTCGCCCAGCACCTTGTTGAGCAGGCTGGACTTGCCGACGTTGGGCTTGCCGATCAGCGCGACACGGATGCGTTCCCCGTCCTCGCCGTCCTCATCCGCGGGCGGGAAATGCTCCCAGCACGCATCGAGCAGCTCGCCCATGCCGTAGCCGTGCAGCGCGGAAATGCCGTACGGCTCGCCCAAGCCGAGGTTGTAGAACTCGTAAAACTCAGGCTCGGGCTGGCCTGGCTTGTCACACTTGTTGACCGCCAGCACGATCGGCTTGCCCGCGCGCAGCAGCATGGCGGCCACGTCCTGATCGGCGGCCGTGATGCCGGTGCGCAGGTCGGTGATGAAAATGATAACGTCAGCGTGCGAGATCGCGGTCTCGGCCTGATAGCGCATGAACTGCAGGATCTCGTTGTCGTTATTCGGTTCGATGCCGCCGGTGTCGATGATGGTGAAATCGCGGCCGCGCCAGTCGCTTTCGGCGTACAGGCGGTCGCGCGTCACGCCCGGCGTGTCCTCGACGATCGACAGGCGCTTTCCCGCCAGCCGGTTAAACAGCTGGCTCTTGCCGACGTTCGGCCGCCCGACGATCGCAACGATCGGTTTTGGCATATCGGTTCCCTCCTTATCCGTTCGGGGGTGTCAGTCTTCAAAAATCTTTGCCAGCAGGTCGGCGCCGTCGATCTCGACCGGCACGAGCGGCACGCCGATCGCGTCCGCCACCTGCTGCGGGGTATAGTCGTCCAGAAAAACGTCGCCGCCGTCGCGCAGCATGTTGGCCGAGATCAGCACACGCTCGCCCAGATCGCGCCCCTTGAGCTGCGCGATCAGGTCCTGCCCGGTGATCAGTCCCGCGACGGAGACGCGGTGGCCGAAGAAATCGTTGCGGATTTTCACGACTTTTCCATTCAGATTATCGCATTTTGCGGCCGCTTCGTCAAGCAAAACCGCCATCGACGGCGCAGCCGCCGCGCCGGTCGCAATGGTGAACGAGCGCGCCGAACGGCCTTCGTAATCGGGCAGCGCCAGCCGGAACTCCTCCATGAACAACGGCAGCATACCGATGCCGTTTTCAAACTGCGTGAAATCCTCGTAGTATTCGGTATCCGGCAGCGGACGCTCAGCCTTGAGGTACAACTCGTCCCCGCACCAGACCAGACGCGTGCCCAGCTCGCGCAGGCACTCTTCCGCGAACGGCTCGACGATATCGAGGATGGCCTCGGCGGCCGCCTTGTCGGTCGGCTCGAGCGGATAGAGACCTTCGCGGTGGCGCGTCATGCCGAACGGCACGACCGAAACCGTGTTGACCGCCGGGTAGAGCGCCTTGAGGTCGCGCAGCGAGCGCTTCAGCTCTTCGCCGTCGTTGAGCCCCTTGCACACGACCAGCTGGCAATTCATCGTGATGCCACCCGCGGCGAATTTGTCCATGATTTTCAGCGCCTCGCCCGCGCGCGGGTTGCGCAGCATCTTGACGCGCAGCTCCGGGTTGGTCGTCTGCACCGAAATGTTGACCGGCGAGATGTGCATGCGCAGGATGCGGTCAACGTCGGCTTCGGACAGGTTGGTCATCGAGATATAATTGCCCATCAGGAAGGACATGCGCGCGTCGTCATCCTTGACATAGAGCGTCTTGCGCATGCCGCGCGGCAGCTGGTCGATGAAACAGAACACGCACTTGTTCGAGCACTGCTTCATGCCATCCATCAGGTAATGCTCGAAATTCAGGCCGAGCGGCTCGCCCTCGCGCTTGCGCACGCGCACCTCGCGCAGCGTTTCGCCGTCCGGCTCCATCACCTGTAGGGTGAGCGCCGCATCATAGCTGTAAAATTTATAGTCGAGCACGTCGCGGATGGCGACGCCGTCGATTTGCAGCAGGGTCTCCCCCGCTTTGAGCCCCGCGCGCGCCGCCGGGCTGCCCGCGTCCACACTGACGATTTTTGACGCCATATCGTTGCGCCCTCCTTGCGCACGCCGCGCCCTGCGCGGCCACATTCCCGCTTGCACCTGCACGGTTCAAGGGAATTCGTAAAAAAAATGGAGAAGTCGTTGCCGCCTTCTCCATTTTCTGTTCTGTTGTTGCCTTACGCTTCCTTGGCGACAACCTCACGGCCGTTGTAATAGCCGCAGGCCTTGCACATTCTGTGCGCCAGCTTCATCTCGCCACAGTGCGGGCACTTGGCCATGCCGGGCAAAGACAGCTTCCAGTGGGAATTGCGGCGCTTGTCGCGGCGGGCTTTGGATACCTTTCTCTTCGGTACTGCCATGGTGGATACACCTCCTACTCTTTCGACTTATTTTTTATTTACGAACTTCAGTTATGCCCGTCCCCTTCGGGGTCGAGCAGGGCGCGCAGCGCGGCAAAACGCGGGTCGACCTGCCTGCTTTCGCAATCGCAGTCGACTTCATTGCGGTCGGCGCCGCAGTGCGGGCAAATGCCCTTGCAGTCCTCCCGGCACAGATAGGTCATCTGCACCTGCAGGATCAGGGCGGGCACCAGCACATCCGCCGTATCCACGCTGTCACCGGTCAGCACGAAAAGGTCGTCCTCTTCCTCCGCGTCGGGGTCGTCCGACAGCACGGTGTCGACCTCGGCCGTCAGCAGGATATCGAGCGGCTTGAGGCACCGTGCACAGGCGGTGGAATAGATGGTCTTGATCGTCCCTTTGAGCCGCAGCACACCGCTTTCGCGCGACACCACGCCGCTGCACTGCACCGGGCTTTGAAAGGGCTTCGCGCCGTAAAGCGTTTCTTCGCGCAGGTCGATCGTCTCGGAAAACGGGACCGACGTCTGCGGCGCGGAGAGTTTTTTCAAATCAATCTTCATGTCAACCTCACATGGTACTAAGATAGTATACTACACCCGTTCCCGCTTTGTCAACCAAAAAATGCGCCGATATCCGCGCATTTTCCGTCGCTGCGGCATCTTCCCTTTCGCGCGCGGATGCGGTATACTGGAAAGCAGGACATACACCGGCGCTATGGAAAGGGAAACCATCTTGAGAGAATATTATATCACAAAAAACGACAGCGGGCAACGGCTGAACAAATTTCTCGAAAAGGCTGTGCCGCGGCTCACCGGCGGCATGATGCACAAATACCTGCGGCTCAAGCGCATCAAGGTCAACGGCAGGCGCACCGAGGCAGCCTACCGCCTGTGCGAGGGCGACGCCGTGCAGCTCTACCTGAACGACGAATACTTCGACGCGCCGCGCGAGGACGAGGCGTTCCGCCATATCGCCCGGCCGCAGGTCAGCATCGTCTACGAGGACGAAAACCTCCTGCTGGCCGACAAGGCGCCCGGCATGGTCGTCCATGCCGACGAGCACGGCGACCGGAACACGCTGATCGCGCATATTCAGGCCTACCTTTACCAGTCCGGCGCGTGGGACCCGGACGACGCAGCCTCGTTCGCGCCCGCGCTGTGTAACCGCATCGACCGCAACACGGGCGGTATCGTCATCTGCGCCAAGACCGCCGAGGCGCTGCGTATCTTGAATGAGCGCATCAAGGGGCGCGAGCTGGAAAAGCGGTACCTGTGCGTCGTGCACGGCCGCCCCAAGCCGCCCGAAGGGCTGATCGAGAACTTCCTGCGGCGGGACGAAAAGCGCAAGCAGGTCACGCTGCACCAGACGCGCGTGCCCGGCGCCAAAACCGCCAGGACGCGCTACCGCACGCTGGCCAGCCGCGGCGGGCTGTCGCTGGTCGAGTGCGAGCTGCTGACCGGCCGCACCCACCAGATCCGCGCGCACATGGCGTCCATCGGCTGCCCGCTGCTGGGCGACGGCAAATACGGCACGAACGAGCGAAACCGCCCCTACGGCGAGACCGGCCAGCTGCTGTACGCCTATTCGCTCACCTTCCGCTTTGCGCAGGACGCGGGCGCGCTCGCCTATCTCGACGGCCGCACCTTCCGCGTGGCGCACATCCCGTTCGTCGAAAAATATTTCCCGGACAATACCATCGAATAACAAGAGCCGCGGGCATTGCCCGCGGCTCAGTCTGTCGATAAAGTCCTCGCGCCGCAGCGCGCATTGTTCAGCCGCTCTGTGAGCGGTATCAAAAAAGCGAGCTTTGCCCGCTTTTTTGATACATTTGATTCGATCGGAAGCGTGGTTCCGATCGAGAGGCTGTCGAAAACTGTGTTTTTCGACAGCCTCAGCCGCGGGCATTGCCCGCGGCTCTTGTTCCCTGTATATCCGGTCAAGTAAACTCGGTCGGCTTGTAGGTGCCATCCGCGATCTGCTGGGCGACCTTATCGGTCAGCCCGTTGTACACCACGCCCGGCTCGAGCGTGATGCCCTTGACCGCTGCCAGTTCGGAAACCGTGACAAACGCATAGGTCTTGTCCGTGCGGCTTTGCAGCTCGTCGATCGCCGCCAGCACGCCCTCGACCGTGGTCTTGTACAGGTCGTGCATCAGCACCACCGAGCCGTCCTCCGCTTTCATGATCGCTTCCTTGACGCTCTGCGCATTCCGGTTGCTCCAGTCCTGCGTGTCGACATTCCAGTTGATGATCGGCAGGCCGAGCTCCTTGGCGACCGCCTTGACGTCGGCGTTGACGCCGCCGCCGACCGGGCGCAGCACTGTCGGCGCCTGCCTCGCCTTTTCCTCAATAGTGGCGGTGGCGGAGGTGATCTCCTGCCGGATGCCGTCGACGCTCAGGCCGGTCAGGTGCTGCATCGGGTGGGTCATCGTATGGTTGCCCAGCTCGTGCCCCTCGGACACCAGACGCGGCAGCGTGCCGCTGAACATATTGACGCGGTCGCCCACCATAAAGAAGGTGGCATGCGCGCCGCGCTCCTTCAGGCCGTCGAGCAGGTACGCCGTCAGGCCGGACGGATATCCGTCCAGCGCGCCGGTCGGGCCGTCGTCAAAGGTCAGGGCGATGTAAACATCCGCCTCGGGGATATTGGCGCTGACCGCCTGCGTCAGTCCGGACGTTTTGCCGGCGAGGTATGCCTTCTGGCTGTCCAGACCGTCCAGCGACATGTCCGCCAGCGCGAACGCGCCGTCCTCCAGCGCGGTGTACGTCTTGCCCAGCAGGGCGGCGAACAGCTGCGCCGATACATAGAACCGGCCGCTTTCCCCGTCCTGATAGGCGCGGATCTCCTTGCCCTTGACGCGGTCGCCGCCCACTTCGGTCCTGCCGTCGTCGCGCACGGTGGACTGGATGCCGTTATACTCGACCGTCCACTCGTCCTTGCCGTCAAAGGAGGCCGTGCCGCCCAGCGCCGCCATGCCTTCGGCCAGCGGCACATACTGCAGCCCGTCGGCCTCGACGACCGCCACGCCGCGGCGTTCCTGTTCGGTCTTCATCTGCTGCACCTGCCCGCCGTTGAGCACCTTATCCGAATCCGTGCGCATCAGCATGCTGCCGGTATCCAGCTGCGCTTCCGACGGCCCGAGCACCTGCAGCGCTTCGTCCGTAATTTTGCCGACCGCCTGCTCATCCAGCGCCTTGTCGGTGCGCACGATGACCAGCAGGTCGCCGTGCGCCGCGTCCGTCGTGCTGACCTGACAGAGCAGCATGCCGCACACGTCCTGCGCCGGCACATAAGTGACCCCATCGCGCATCACAGGTGCGGCCGACAACGTCCGGTCCTCCCCGTTGATCTGCGCGGTTTTGTTATCCACCTGCACGCGCAGGGTGTTTTTTCCGTCCTCGAGCACCGCCGTCTGGCTGTCGGCCTCCCAGCTCAGGTCAAAGCCCAGCTGGTCGCACAGCGATTTGACCGGCACAAACACCGCGCCGCCGTTGTCCTTGAACGGCACGGCGCCGTCCAGTTCGACCGCTTTGCCATCGGAATAGGCGCGGCCGTTGTCAATTTGGTACACCAGCTGGCTTTCCCCACCGAAAACCGCGCCGGCCACCGCTTTGACCACACGGAACGACACCGGCACCGCGATGATCACCACCAGAATCAGCGCCACCAGCACACCGTAATGGCTGTTGCGGCGGCGGTGACGATGACGGTGGCGCCGGTAGCTGGGCCGGTACGCCGATTGATACTTCATGATTGATTCATTCCTTCCTACCTGCTGTCTGCTATTGTATTTCTGTTGCTATATTATATCATCAAACAACAGGTAAAAAAGTTACAGTACCGTTAATTTTCTCTGCCTGCCGCGCGCAATGCGTCGGGCAGCATCTGCACCCCGACGCCCAGCAGGTGCGGCCCGACATACGCGCCCAGCGTGCAGTCGATTTCGCCTTCCATGCACGAGAGATGGTCGGGCAGGCTGGCCTGCGCCAGCGCGCGGATGGTTTTCAGCTCTGCCGGCGCGCCGCCGTGCGCCACCGCCAGATGGAACGGGATATTGCGCGGGACCAGTGCCGCCGCCATCTGCACCATCTTTTCCATCGCGGCCTTGCGCCCACGTATCTTCGCCGCACTGGTCAGCTCGCCCTCGGGCGTAAAGGTGATGATGGGCTTGATCTGCAGCAGCGTGCCCGCCACAGCCGCGATTTTGCCGATACGCCCGCCCTTTTGCAGGTATTCCAGCGTATCGACGCAGAAAAACACCTTGGTGTCGCGCAGCAGTGCGGGCATGGCGCGCAGCAGCTCGTCCCACTGCCAGCCCTGCTCGATCCAGCGCGCCGCCTGCACGACGCTCATGCCGATGCCGAGCGAACCGCTGCGCGAATCCAGCACCACCGTTTCCAGCCCGACTGTCTGCTCACCGATGACGCGCACCAGATTGCAGGTGCCGCTCAGCCCGCCCGACAGGCAGACCGCCAGCACTCTGGCGTAGCCCTGCTGACGGATGGCCGCAAACGCCGCTTCGACCGCCGCGCCGTCCGGCAGCGTGGTTTTGGGGATCTCGTGCGGCAGCCGCCGGTACACCTCATCCGGCGTGATGTCCACACCGTCGGCATACTCCCCATCCGAAAAGCGCAGCTTAAGCGGCACGACAAAGATCCCATACCGCCGGATAAGCGAAGCCGGGATATCCGCGCAGGAGTCAGTCAGCAATGCGATCTTCTGCTTGTTCATAGCATTTCTCCCTTTTACAGTTCCTCGCCCGCGCTCCAGTTGATCAGGTGCGGGGACGGCTGGCCCTTACGCTGCCCTGGCGGGTCGACCTTGACGCCAAAAAAGTCATACCACTGCCCGCAGGCTTCGCACTGCCACGCCGTCGCTTCGGTTTCATCCATAATATAGATCTCGTTTCCGCAATCGCATTGTAAGATCGTCATGGTGGTCCCCTTCCTGTCCCATCCTGCCTGCGGCGGCCGGATTAAAGTAGTTCCAGTATAGCATACTCTCCCCCGGAAGTCGAACGGTATTCTTCCCCCCTTATCCCTTTCTATTCACCGAACCGGACACTTACGCTATTTCTGTTCAGGAACAGCGATGCCCCGGCTGCAGCACACAGCCGGGACATACAGTGGTTTATTAAGATGTCGGAATCGCGCCATTACGGGTGATCGCTGCGGACAGGTTACTGTACAGGAAGTTCCCACCCGTCGCAACCAGCCGCACCGTTGCCGGTACGGACGCCACGGCAAAGGGGACGGTAAACGCCTGATTGGCGACCTCACCCTTTTCCGTAAACGTGTGCTGTGACGACGCGCCCGGAATAGCCGTTCCATTAAGCTGTGCCACTGTGGTAACATTAAGCGGGAAATTCGCCCCCGTGCTGGATGGCGCAAAGCTGCCGCTGAACGCCAGCGTATACACACCCGGCTGATTGATCGCAAAGTTTGCCGTATTGGCAGTATGGCTGACCGCCGAGCCATAGGAAGTGCCATTGCGGTCAAACACCAGCGGCGTCTGCCCAGAACCGGATTGGGCCGGGGTCGAATAGGCTGCCAGCAACTGCACCGGCTCGGCAGTGCCAGTTGCGCCAGTGGCACCGGTCGCACCATCGGCGCCGTCTGTGCCTGCGGGGCCGGTCGGACCGGTTGCACCAGTCGGTCCAGT
>NZ_CALWUN010000069.1 GCF_944384735.1 uncultured Agathobaculum sp.
GTCGACAGGCCGAGCTGCCGACATGCCGCGCCTACCCCGATTTCGTCGGCCAGTTTGATGACGTCCGACTTGTATTCTGCACTGTATTTTTGTCCCATGGATAACATCCTTTCTCATGATATATTATATCACATCGGGTGTGCGGTTTTATTGTCCTTACGTAGCTGGCAGGCCGTATTACGCGTTGCACGCGTCCGCGAGGAACAAAGGGCTATGCCCGCATAGTGACAACCACCAGCTTCGCTGGTGGATGTGTTCATTCTGCTGCTGGCAAGGCTGTTTTCCCCATTCCTCCCGCACTCTACGCATCGTAGGTTGCACACGATGCCGCGTCGTGGTATCCTTCTGGAAGGAAAGGGGGCGGTTCTTCTCCCGCTCCCCGCCCTGCCCCGTCGGCCGACCTTCTGTGAAATCCAGGCCGCATCCCCTTTCCCCTTCCGCATACCACCCATCCACACAACCACAACAAGGAGTGAAACCCATGGACCACTATATCACCGGCGCCGTAATCAAACGTCTGCGGGAAGCCAAGCATCTGACGCAGGCGCAGCTGGCCGACAAGCTGTGCGTCAGCGACAAGGCCGTCTCCAAATGGGAGACCGGCAAGGGATTTCCCGATATCTCCCTGCTCGAACCGTTGGCCAATGTATTGCAGGTATCCCTGCCCGAGCTGCTCAGCGGCGAGCAGGTCATCAACACCAACCGCGCCGCCAACCTGCTGCGCTCCAGCCTGTATGTCTGCCCGATCTGCGGCAACGTCCTGCACGGCACCGGCACGGCTTTAATCTCGTGCTGCGGACTGACGCTGCCGCCGCTGGAGGCCGAAGAACCGGATGCAGCCCACGCTGCACAATGCGAGGTCATCGAACACGAGCATTATGTCACCGTCGACCATCCCATGACCAAGGAGCATTACATTTCCTTTCTCGCCTGTGTCACGGGCGACCGGTTCAACTTTGTCAAGCTCTATCCGGAGGGCAACGCGCAGGCGCGCTTCTTCATCCGCGGCCACGGCATGCTGTACTGGTACTGCAACCATCACGGCCTGTTCCGCCAGCGCATCTGAAATCACGTCCGCCCTGCTCGACAAAAGCACGGTTTTGTGATACCATAAGATTACAAAACCGCCAACCGCTTTTGATCGGGGCCGCGCACCCGCGCGGTCAGCCAAAGCGCCCTGCCGGGCGCTTTCTTTTTGGGAAAGGAACAGCCAACATGACCCCTTATGAACACAAAGTACAGTATTACGAAACCGACGGCATGGGCATTGTCCATCACTCCAACTACATCCGCTGGTTTGAGGAAGCCCGTGTCGACCTGCTCGAGCGGCTCGGCTTCGGCTATGACCGCATTGAATCCGAAGGCTTCGGCAGCCCGGTACTCGAAGTGCACTGCCAATACAAAGCCATGGCCCGTTTCGGCGACACCGTCACGATTGCGGCGCGTATCGTCGACTACAACGGTGTACGCATGACATTGCGCTACGAGATCCGGGACGCACAGACCGGTGCGCTGCGCTGCGAAGGCGAAAGCAAGCACTGTTTCATGGGACAGGACGGCCGCCCGGTTTCGCTCCGGCGCAGCTGGCCCGCGCTCGACCGCGTTTTCGCCGCCCAATTGCCGCAGCAACCGGCCGAAGGCACACCTTAATGGTTTTCAGCAAACAGGGGGGAGAAGAAGATGAAAAAAAAGCTTTGCGCAGCGGCGCTGCTGACCGCGCTGTTCACCAGCATCCATGCTTCCGCGTGGGAAAGCACCCATATTCAAATGAGTGCATGGGCGACCGGCGAAGTGCAAAGCGCCTACAACTCCGGCGCTGTGTCTGAAGCGTTTGACCTTGGAGCCGACTACACCCGTCCGATCACCCGCGGTGAACTGGCACGGCTGACCGTCGACCTGATCCTGCACGAGCGTCAGCAGCCTATCGACGACCTGATCGCACAGCTTGGCGTCACGCTGCAGGCTGTACCGCTCGTCCCGGCACAGCCGGAAGGACAAACCGAACCGGAAACGCCCGCCGAATCCACTGACAATGCCGGGGACGACACAGGCACACCGGACGACCCGCTCGAAGCGCCCGCAACCATTCCCGAGCAGGCAGACTCTGCCCAAGAGGATGCGGATGCGCCGCAGCAAAGCGCCCCCGCACTTGATGAGCCCGGCTCCTCTGCCGACGGCGCAAACACATCCATAGAATATACCGACGAACCAGCGGACAACGCCGCCCCTGCCGTACCGGACGACCGTTCGCTGCCGACGGATGACCAAGCCCCACCGGACGGCACCGACAGCCCCGCGGCAGACACCGATTTGCCCGATGAGCAAACCGGCATACCGGACGATGCGTCCTCCCCTGCCAACGGATCGGACGCGCCTGCTGACGAACCGGACTCCCCTGCCGAAGGGTTGGACGACCCGGCTGATGAACCTGAGTCCCCCGCCGGCCAAGACATACCCGCGTGGGGCGACCCGCTTGACGGCGGCCTGCCGTTTGTCTCCTCGGGCAGCTTTGGCGACACGCAAAGCGTGTATATCGAGCTTGCGGCACGACTGGGCATCGTCAACGGCACCGACGGCCTGTTCCGGCCAAATGACCCGATCTCCCGTGCGGAAGCCGCCGCCATGATGCAGCGCTGCATGGGCGTGCTCGGTTTTTCCGAGGCAAATCAGCAGCCCCAGCAGTTCTCGGATGCGTATGCCATCCCACGCTGGGCAGTGCAATCGGTCAAGTACATTTCCGGGCGGACGGATACCGCAGGCCAAGCCATCATGGGCGGCTCGGGGGGTAAATTCTCACCGCTGGATACCTACACTGTCGAACAGGCCATCCTGTCGCTGCGGCGTATGCAGTCCTCGCTCGCGGTCACCACAGTTGCGGCGGACTGGCGCAACGCCCCCGGTTACAATACCGTGCAGCTGGCGCTCACCTTTGGCGGCGACTGTACGCTCGGCCGCGGTCACAACTTTGCCTACAGCGGCTCGCTGGACGAAATGTATGACAACAAGGGCGCGGCTTACTTTTTCTCCGGCATCCCGGAATTCTTTGACGACGACCTGACCATGGTCAACTTTGAGGGCACGCTGACCACCTCCACCGCCTATGCCAACAAAACCTTTGTGTTCAAAGGCCGCCCGGAGTATGTCAACATCCTCACGGCGGGCAGCATCGACGTTGTGACCGTCGCCAACAACCACTCGATGGACTATTTGCAGCGCGGTTTTGACGATACCATCCGTTACCTCTCCTCTTATGTAGCGGTATCCGGCTACGATTATCTGCCAATCGTCACGGTCAAAGGCGTGCGCATCGGCTTTGCCTCCAACGTCGGCTGGTCGTATGATGCGGCGCAGCGCAATTTTATCGACAAGGCCATCCAGAACCTGCGGCAGCGCGGCGCGGAGCTGATCGTATTCAACTACCATTGGGGCGTGGAACGCGCCTACCGCAGCAACAGCACGCAGCAGGCCATCGCCCACTATTGTATCGACAAGGGCGCAGACCTTGTGATCGGCCACCACCCGCATGTCGTGCAGGAGGTGGAGACCTACAAGGGAAAGCAGATCGCCTACTCGCTGGGCAACCTCGTGTTCGGCGGCAACAACAACCCGTCGGACAAAAACTGTTTGATCTTCCGGCAGAACTTCACCGTCGATCTGGACACCAGAAAGATTACCGCCTCGTCCTATCAAGCAATCCCGTACAAGGTGTCCTCGGTGTCGTGGCGCAACGACTACCGGCCGACCAAGTCATAATCCATTGCAAAGGACGACCTCTGTTATGAAGCACTTTCCACTTTTGCCGCAGCGCCTGTTCGTATTGCTCATCGGCGTGGCGGTGACCGAATTCGGCAGCCAGCTTTTTGTCGCGCTTGATGTCGGCGCCGACCCCTTTATGATCCTCGTGCAGGGCGTGTCCCGCCAGACCGGCCTGAGCTATGGACAGGCCAGCACGGTGCTGATGCTGCTCTGCCTTGCCGGTATCTTTGTCTTCGACCGGCGGCAGATCCATCCCGGTACGATTTTCTGCATGTTCTGTCTCGGCCCGCTGGTGGACTTTTACGCCCTGCTGTTTGGGCGGCTGCTGCCGCAGCAGCGTCCGCTTGCGCTGACGATGGTGTTGGTCATGCTGGGCTGCATCATCGTTTCGATCGGTATTGGTATTTCGGTGCGGTCGGACGCGGGCGCGTGCGCCAACGACCTTGTGCCGGTCATCGCGCACGACCGTCTGCCGCTCGCGCTGCGTTGGACGCGCATGCTGTGGGACTTCGGCTGCATCCTCGTTGGCTTTATGCTCGGCGGTACGCTGGGCGTCGGCACGCTGATTGCGCTGACGCTGTACGGTCCCGGCCTGCAATTCTTCCTGCCCGTCGCCAACCGGCTGGCCTGCGCGGTCGGCCTGCCCGCGGACGACGCTTGCTGACAAATACAAACGGCGCGCATCGGCATTGATGCGCGCCGTTTTTCACTTCATGCTGCCCTTGGTGCCCCAGTTGGCAAACTCGCTGTAAGTCAGATAAATGCCGTCCCCCGGCAGGCCGGTCGTCTGCTGTACGACTGCAAACGCCGCCTCGGTAAAGGCTTTTTTGTTGGCAAATTCGGTCGTACCAAAGCATCGCACGTCCACAAATGCCAGTTCCCGCTTCTCCCCTGCAAAATACATGGCGTGACCGTCCGCGATGTCCACCATCAGCGCTTGTTCACTTTTCCCAGGGATCACACTGATTTTTTCGCCCAGCGCCGCCTTGAGCGCATCCTTCTGCTCGTCCGACAATTTTTTCGACGTAGAAACACCGATATACGGCATCATTACCACCCCATCACATCAAATTTGTTCCATTATACCACGTCCACGCCTGCAGCACAAGCTGGGGTATTTGAAAACGCTTTGTTAATTTTGCTCAAAAATCGTGCACAATGCGCCGCTTTTGTGGTATGATATTAGCAAGAATTTTTCCCGACGATCGGATGTGTGCTTATGAATATCAAGTGTACGCAAAATATTTATAAAAGCGCCAACGGTGTGTCCAACGTCACCTATTACATCCTTGTCCCTGAAGAGGTCGAGGTGCGCGGGATCGTGCAGCTGTCGCATGGCATGTGCGAGTATTTTTCCCGCTACACCGCGTTCGCCAAGTACCTTTGCAGCCTGGGCTTTATTGTCTGCGGCAATGACCATATCGGGCATGGCGCATCGGTCGCCCGCAGCTCGGAGCTTGGTTTTTTCGCCACGCGCGACGGCTGGAAATATCTTGTGCAGGATGTCGAGCAGCTGACCGACCTGATGCAGCGCCGCTACCCCGACCTGCCTTACTTTTTGCTGGGGCATTCCATGGGGTCGCTCATCGCCCGGCTGTATCTGACCGAGTACGGCGACAAGCTGTCCGGCTGCATCCTGATCGGCACCGCCGGGCCGCATCCGGCCGCGTTCAGCGCTGCGCGGCTGGCCGATTCGATTGCGCGCTCCCGCGGCATGACCTACCGCAGCGGTTTTCTATCCAGCCTGACGTTCAAGGGCTATAACCGCAAGATCAAGCAGCCGCACACTGTGTTCGACTGGCTCAGCCGGGACGATACCGTCGTTTCCCTTTATCAATCGGATGAGAAATGCAACTTCATCTTTACCGCGACCGGCTTCCGCGACCTATATACCCTGCTGGCCAAGGCTAACGCCTCGCACACGTTCCGCCGCACGCCGCGGCGGCTGCCGCTGCTGTTCCTGTCCGGGGATAAAGACCCGGTCGGCAAATACGGCGACGGCATCCGGCGCGTCGTCAACCTGTACCGCGGCGCAGGCGTCAAAAATATCGAGGTCATCTTTTACAAGGACGCCCGCCACGAAGTGCTCAACGAGTTGGGCCGGCTGGACGCCTTCGGCGATATCTCCCGCTGGCTTGAAACCCAACTTGCCACGCAGACAGAGGCTGATACGCAGGCTGTCACATGAACGTCTGCACGGCTGCCCCGCGTAACCGTTTCTTCCCTACCACAGCAAACAGGGCGCTGCTTGATTTCGCAGCGCCCTGTTTGTTGATTTGCTACACGCGTTCCAACGTATAAGAATGGACATTCCGTCTGCACACAGATCAGAATGCGACTTTTTCCGCCAGATATGCCGCCACATCCTCGATCTTGATGCGCTCCTGCTCCATCGTGTCGCGGTCGCGCACGGTCACGCAGCCATCCTGCTCGGTCTCAAAGTCAACCGTGACGCAGTACGGCGTACCGATCTCGTCCTCGCGGCGATAGCGCTTGCCGATCGAACCCGCGTCGTCAAAATCGACCGAGAACTGCTTGGCCAGCTCCTGCCAGACCGGCATCGCCTTTTCCGTCAGCTTTTTGGACAGCGGCAGCACAGCAGCCTTGAACGGCGCGAGCGCCGGATGCAGGCGCAGCACGGTGCGGACATCGTCCTTGCCGTTCTTGTCCTGGCCGACAACTTCCTCGTCATACGCATCGCACAGGAAGGCCAGCGCCACGCGGTCAGCGCCGAGCGACGGCTCAATAACATACGGGATATACTTCTCGTTCGCTTCCTGATCGAAATACTCCATCGAAACGCCCGAAGTATTCTGATGCTGGGTCAGGTCAAAGTCGGTGCGGTCGGCAATGCCCCACAACTCGCCCCAGCCGAACGGGAACAGGAATTCGATATCGGTGGTCGCGTTGGAGTAGTGCGACAGCTCCTCCGGATCATGGTCGCGCAAGCGCAGATTCTCGTCCTTCATGCCGAGTGACAGCAGCCAGTTGTGGCAGTAATCCTTCCAGTAGGCAAACCACTCGAGGTCGGTGCCCGGCTTGCAGAAGAACTCCAGCTCCATCTGCTCGAACTCGCGGGTGCGGAAGGTGAAGTTACCCGGCGTGATCTCATTGCGGAAGGACTTGCCCACCTGACCAACGCCGAAGGGGATCTTCTTGCGGGTCGTGCGCTGGATGTTCTGGAAATTGACAAAGATGCCCTGCGCGGTTTCGGGGCGCAGGAAAATCTCATTCTTGGCGTTCTCGGTAACGCCCTGATAAGTCTTGAACATCAGGTTAAACTGACGGATATCGGTGAAGTTATGGCCGCCGCAGTTCGGACATGCGATCTGGTGCTCGTCGATATATGCCTTCATCTGCTCGTTGGTCCAGCCGGCCGGATTTTCGCCGGTCGCGTCCTCAATCAGCTGGTCGGCACGATGACGGGTCTTGCACTCCTTGCAGTCCATCAGCGGATCGGAAAAGCCGCCCACATGACCCGAAGCGACCCAGGTCGTCGGGTTCATCAGGATGGCAGAATCCAGACCGACGTTGTACTGGCTCTCCTGCACAAACTTTTTGCGCCACGCCGCCTTGACATTATTCTTGAACTCTACGCCAAGCGGACCGTAGTCCCATGTGTTGGCAAGGCCGCCGTAAATCTCCGAGCCGGAATACACGAAGCCACGACCCTTGCACAGGGCGACGATCTTTTCCATTGTTTTTTCGCTGTTTTTCATTTTCGCATTCTCCTTTTGGCGCATCTGGCTGATGCACGCTTTTTTTCGCCAAGTTGTGAAAAAAGCCCTTGACATGAGACTATTCTACATGTATAATAATTACTTGTCAAGGGCAGTTAAGAAAACGCCGGAAATCATATAATAAGCGTTTGCTTTGCTTGCTTTTACATGAATCTATTATAAATATGGGCCTGTAGCTCAGTTGGGAGTCCACACGGGCCATTTATATGCCCCTCTTTTTTGAGGCGTATCTCTTGTGATCGCCAAGCGGTTCACATCTTCAAAAATTTCATAACATGGGCCTGTAGCTCAGCTGGGAGAGCGTTCGGTTCGCATCCGAGAGGTCGAGAGTTCGAATCTCTTCAGGTCCACCAAAAACAGACTTGCGTTTGCAAGTCTGTTTTTTTATGCCGTCACATGGATGGCCACTTCCTCGTTCTCTGTTCCCCCACACTGCGTCTCTAACGTCTTGAAATCTTCAAACGACACATTAAATTCAATTTCCAATGTGTAGTCCCGGTACACATAGACAGACTTGATAAACTGACAGGCAATCATTTTCCTTGCCTCAAAGGTACAGTTGG
>NZ_CALWUN010000070.1 GCF_944384735.1 uncultured Agathobaculum sp.
AGCGCAAGGGCGGCTACAACGTCGTCCAGATCGACCCGGACTATGTCCCGAAGCCGATCGAGCAGCGCGACATTTTCGGCATCCGCTTCGAGCAGGGCTACAACGACTATGAGATCAACGAAAGCCTGCTGACCAACATCGTCACCGATAACAAGGAACTGCCCGAGGGCGCCAAGCACGATATGATTTTGTCGCTCATCACGCTCAAGTACACGCAGTCCAACTCGGTCTGCTATGTCAAGGACGGCATGACCATCGGCGTCGGCGCCGGCCAGCAGAGCCGCATCCACTGCACGCGCCTTGCGGGCAGCAAGGCGGACAACTGGTTCCTGCGCCAGCACCCCAAGGTGCTCGGCCTGCAGTTTGTCGACGGCATCCGCCGCCCCGACCGCGACAACGCGATCGACGTCTATATCTCGGATGAGTACGAGGACGTGCTGGCGGACGGCGTCTGGCAGAACACCTTCAAGGTACGCCCCGAGGTGCTGACCGCCGAGGAAAAGAAGGCGTGGATCGCCAAAAACACCGGCGTGACCGTCGGCTCGGATGCGTTCTTCCCGTTTGGTGACAACGTTGAGCGCGCGCGCAAGTCGGGCGTTGCCTATATCGTGCAGCCGGGCGGCTCGATCCGCGACGATAATGTCATCGAAACCGCCAACAAATACGGCATCGTCATGGCGTTCACCGGCATGCGCCTGTTCCACCACTGATGAAGCTGATCCGGGGCTACTATGCCTATCTGGCGATTGCGGGCGGCCTGCTGCTCGGTCTGGTGCTGCCGGACAACTGGATGCTGAAAATCGTATCCTATGCGCTGATTTCGGCGGGCGCGCTGTCGCTGCAGCGCGTCTCGCGCTGGTTTCTGCGCGCGTCCATCGCGGCGGACGTGTGCATCGGGTTGGAGCTGCTGGGCGGCACGCCGGTGCTGCCGCCCGGCCTGTTGTGCATGGCGCTGCAATATGCCGCGCTCGTGCCGCTGCTGCTGACCGGCTGCATGCTGCTGCTGGCTTATCGGGAGCAGATGCGCGCGGCGGGACGCGGCGCGCTGGCCGAGTGGGCGGTTTTCGTCGTGTGGAGCGCGGGCTTTATCCTGACGCTGCTCATGGCGCCCGGCTGGCTCAACGACTACGCGCTGGCGCTGACCGTGACCGTGGTCAACACGCTGACCGTGGTCGGCTACATCGCGCTGCTGGCGGACACATTCCGCGCGCAGAGAGAATACATCCGTACGGAGGGAGAAAATCCATGAAAGTATTGGTGATCGGCGGCGGCGGCCGTGAGCACGCCATCGTCCATACGCTGAAGAAAAGCCCCAAGGTCGACCACATCTGGTGCGCGCCCGGCAACGGCGGCATCGCGCAGGAGGCTGAATGCGTCGGCATCAAGGCGACCGATATTGACGGCGTGGTGGCCTTTGCCAAGGCAAACCAGCCCGACCTCGTGATGGTCGCGCCGGACGACCCGCTGGCGCTCGGCATGGTCGATGCGCTGGAAGAAGCGGGCATCCGCGCCTTTGGCCCGCGCAAAAACGCGGCGGTCATCGAGGGCTCCAAGTCCTTTGCCAAGGAACTGATGAAGAAATACGGCATCCCGACGGCAAATTACGCGGTGTTTGAAAACTCGGCGGACGCCATTGCCTATATCAAGGAACAGGGCGCGCCGATCGTCGTCAAGGCAGACGGTCTGGCGCTCGGCAAGGGTGTGACCGTCGCCATGACCGAGGACGACGCCATCGCGGCCGTCAAGGACGCGATCGACGGCGGCGCGTTCGGCGGCGCGGGCGCGCGCGTCGTCATCGAGGAGTACCTGACCGGCCCTGAGGTGTCCGTGCTGGCGTTTGTCGACGGCAAACACCTCAAGACCATGCCGTCGGCGCAGGACCATAAGCGCGCCTACGACCACGACGAGGGTCCCAACACGGGCGGCATGGGCGCGTTTTCGCCCTCGCGGTTCTACACCGAGGACGTGGCCAAGACCTGCATGGAGACGATTTTTCAGCCGACGGTCGCGGCGATGGCCAAGGAAGGCCGCCCGTTCAAGGGCGTGCTGTACTTCGGCCTGATGCTGACCCCCAAGGGCCCCAAGGTGATCGAGTACAACGCGCGCTTCGGCGACCCGGAGACGCAGGCCGTGCTGTCCCGTCTGGAAACCGACCTGTTTGACATCTTCAACGCGGTCATTGACGAAAAACTCGATGAAATCGACATCCAATGGGCGGACAACGCCGCCTGCTGCGTGTGCATGGCGTCCGGCGGCTACCCCAAGGCATACGAAAAGGGCAAGGTCATCACCGGTCTGGACGAAGTGACCGGCTCGTTTGTGTTCCACGCGGGCACGGCGGTCAAGGACGGCGCGTTCGTCACGAGCGGCGGCCGCGTGCTCGGCGTGACCGCGACCGCGCCGACGCTCGACGAGGCGATCGTCAAGGCGTATGACGACGTCAAGAAGATCCACTTTGAAAAGGCGCATTACCGCACGGATATTGGGGTGAAAAAGGCATGAAACTCGAACAACAGGAGCAGATCCTCGGCTGCATGGCCGATGTGCTCAACCAGAACGGCTTCCGCGCCGAGGTCATGCGGCAGGAGGGCGCGCCCACGCTGCTGCGCTGCGAGGCCATGCGGCAGGGCAAGGTCGCCAAGGACGTGGTGATCGAGGCGTGCTTCATCCCGATGCAGCTGCCCAGCGAGGACAGCGGCCTGCTGCAATTTTTTGTCACGCTGTTCCAAGGCGCGCCGGATACGAACGTCAACCAGCTGCGCCGCGCCTGCACCTATTGCAACGATTTCTGCGCGCTCGGCGCGTTCGGCCTGTTCGAGCAGGGCGGGCAGATCTACCTCAAGCATAACACGCTGCTCGACGGCTCGCTCGCGCTCGAGAAGATCATCCCGTTTGTGGCGGATAATATTTCGCTGCTGCTGGCGGCGGTCAGCCGCTTTATCGACGGGCTCGCGCAGGTCGCTTACGCAGGCATGACGCTGGATGCGGTGATCGATCAGGAGCTGTTCCCGAAGGTCAACTGACGGCCTCGCGCAAACCTGTACGGTTTGCGCGAGGGGGACGCACCGCGGCAAAGCTGCGGATGAAAAGAGCCGCCTTGTCAGGCGGCTCTTTCTTTGATACGCGGGACAAAACACCGCGCAGGGACGCATGGCTCCCTGCGCGGTGCTGTGTTGTCCGGTGAAATCAGTCCTCGACAATTTTCAGCAGAACAGCGCTGAATTTCGCAAGTTCCAGCGAAATCCCGTCCCCATCTGCAAGAAATGACCGCCCGTTCTCTTTTGCCTGCCCGCCGAAGCGCTCCCAGTCGGTGTGCAGCAGCACGGTGCAGTCCGGGCAGGGGAGGGGGAAGGCATACGGCTCGTCCGCGAAGTTGCACACCGCGAGCAGGCGCTCGCCCGCGCCGCGGCGCTCCCATGCGAACACGCAGGGCGCGTCCCCGTCCGCGTCCAGCCAGCGGAAGGCGTCCGGCGCGTAGTCCGCGTGCAGCGCGGGGTGGTCGCGGTAGGTCTGCGACAGCGCGCGGAAGAACGTGTGGAACATACCGTCGGCATACGACCAGTCGAGCTCGGCGGCCTCGCTCCATTCGACGCGCAGGCCAAGCTCGTTGCCCATGAAATTGAGCTTCTTGCCCGGATGTGCGAACATGTAGAGATAGAACGCGCGCGCTTGCGCGTATTTGTCGGTCAGGTCGGCGCCCCACATCTTCTGCGCGATGGCCGCCTTGCCGTGCACGACCTCGTCGTGCGACAGCGGCAGCAAATAGTGCTCGTTGGGGAAATATTCCATCGAGAACAGCAGCTGGCCGCGCCGTTCGGCGCGCCCGTCCGGCGGGGTCTGCATGTAGGAGAGCGTGTCGTGCATCCAGCCGAGGTCCCACTTGTAGTCGAAGCCCAGCCCACCTTCGGACACCGGGCGCGTCACGCCCGGATAGGCGGTCGAGTCCTCGGCGATCAGCAGCGCGGACGGGTGGCGGGCTTTCAGCCCGGCGTTCATATTTTTGAGGAACGCCATCGTGTCGCCGTTGACGCCGCGCGCCGGGTCGCCCTGCCAGTAGATCAGGCGGCTTACCGCGTCCATGCGCAGGCCGTCGAAGTGGAACTGGTCGAGCCAGTAGTCGGCCGCGGACTGCAAAAAGCAACGCACCTCGCGGCGCGAGTGGATGAAGTTGCAGCTGCCCCATTCACTTTCGCCCACGTCGGGGTGGGGGTATTCATAGAGCGGCATGCCGTCGAACAGCGCAAGGCCGTAGCTGTCGACCGCGAAGTGGACGGGGACAAAGTCCATGATCGCGCCGATGCCCGCGTGGTGCAGCCGGTCGATCAGCTGTTTGAGCTGCGCGGGCGTACCGTAGCGCGCGGTGGGCGCGAAAAAGCCGGTGTTCTGGTAGCCCCATGAGCCGTCGAACGGGTGCTCGGACAGCGGCAGGAACTCGACGTGCGTGAAGCCGTGCCCCTGCAGGTAGGGGATGAGCAGGTCGGCGATCTCGTCGTAGCGGTACCAGCCGTTTTCCGCGTCGGCGGGGTTGCGCCGCCACGAGCCGAGGTGCAGCTCGTAGATGTTGAGCGGCGCGTCGGGCGCGGCCGTGCGCGCGGACATCCAGTCCGCGTCGGTGAAGGCATACTCGTCCGGGTCGGTGATGACCGAGCAGCAGCCCGGGCGCAGCTCCATGGCGAAGCCGTAGGGGTCGCAGTGCTCGACGACCGTGCCGCCGTGGGTGTAAATACGGTACTTGTAGAACTGTCCCGGCTGCGCGTCCGGCACGATACGTTCCCAGAAGCCGCTGCGGCCGTCCTGTTTCAGCTCGTCCTCTTTCCAGCCGTTAAACGCGCCAGTCACCGTGATTTTGACGGCATTCGGCGCAAAAACACGAAAAATGACCGACTGTTCTCTGATGTGTGCGCCGAACCAGCGCCATGCGTCGAACACCTGTCCGGTAAAAAATTCCTGCTTGTCCATCGGGCTTCCCTCCCTGTGCGGTTTGGAGTATAGTAACAGTATAGGGGACTGGGGCGCAAAAGGCAACCGCCAAAGCAACAGGCTTTTGTACAATAAATCCACAGGATTTTTTTGCAGATGTTGTGAACCAAACCGCCGCCCAGCGGCTCTTATAGACAGGTGCACCAAAAACGCAAAGGAGCGAGACGTATGACCGATGAACAACTCGTCCGCCGGATGCAGCAGGGCGACATGCAGGCGTTCGACGAACTGTATGCGCGTTACAAGGACGACGCCTACCGCGTTGCCTGCCTGATCACCGGCAACCGCGCGGACGGCGAGGACTTGGCGCAGGAGGCCTTTGTCACCTGCGTGCGGTCGATCGGGTCGCTGCGCGACGGGGCGAAGTTCCGTCCGTGGCTGATCCGGACGCTGACGCGCGCGGCGTGGAAATACTGCCGCAAGGCAAGGCGCGAAACGCCGGTCGCGGAATTCTTCGAGACCGGCGAGGGCGAGAGCGCGCTGTCCGCCGTGCTGCGCACCGATGAGCAGCGGCGGCTGTACGAGGCGATGTATGCGCTCGACGAAAAGCGCCGCACCGTGCTGGTGCTGTATTATTTCGACAACCGGCCGGTCAAGGAGATCGCCCGCACGCTGGGCGTGACCGAGGGGACGGTCAAATCCCGCCTGTTTTCCGCCCGCCGCCATCTGCGGCAGGCGCTGACCGAAAAAGAGGGAACGCCGGAGGAGGCTGTGACACATGGATGAAATGAAGATGGATCGTGAGGTGCAGGATATGCTGCACCAGTGCGCGCAGGGGCTGGAGGCCCCGGACAAGCTGAAAACCCGCATCGACTTTGCGCTGCACAGCGGCGAAGCGCCGCGCAAGGTGCGCCGCCCGTTCGCCAAGCGGCTGGCGGCGGTCGCGCTGGTCGCGGCGGTGGCGGTCACCGGCGCGGTGGCCATGAACGGCATCGCCGCGTACACGTTCGGCAGTTCGTGGTCGAACGAGCGCATGGACTACGCGGAGACGCAGGCCGAACTGACCGACGGCGCCAAGCTGCCGGAAGCCTTCTCGAACGGTTTTGCGTTCGACCGCGGCGTGCATGTCTACGGCGGCGAGAAAGATGCAGACGGCAACGTGCTGCGCGAGTGGACGGACATCAAGGCCGAGTACACGCGCGGCGGCGTCCATATCAATTTGGGAACGGGCGCGGCACAGGACGACGGCGCGGCCGGGGACGCTGCGGAGCAGTACGACGAGGTGCGCGAGGTCGGCGGCGTGACCGTGCAGTACAAGGAAAACCTGTACAAAGCGGTACCGGCAGACTACCAGCCAACCGCCGAGGAGCAGGCCGCGGTCGACGCGGGCACGCTGCAGATCGGCTACGGCGCAAGCGAGGTCACCGAGCAGGATTACCAGTTCCTGCGCTGGCAGCAGGACGGCGTGGTCTATACGCTCAATGGCTTTGACCTCGGCATGACCGCCGACGAGCTGTTCGCTATGGCGGGCGAGGTTATCGCGTCGTAAACGCAGAAAAGGCAGGATATTGCGGAAAAACAGAACAAAAGGAAGAAAAGCGTCCGCATGGACGCTTTTCTTCTGTCGCTCGCAGAGAGGCTGAACGATGCGCGATGCGGCGCGGAAATTTTCTCTGCAAACTGAGAAAAGTGCGGGGACGGGCGGTCTGCCGCGCGGCGCGCTTCGCAATTGCGGCGGGCGGCACGGGTATGCTATAATAAGGGCAACAGATAGGAAAAGGAGCGCCGCCATATGGAGCTTGTCAAGAATAAAATCTATCGTTGTCAGATCGTTGACTACACGGCGGACGGTATCGGCCTTGCCAAGGTCGACGGCCGCGCGGTGTTCGTGCCGCGCACGGCGGTGGGCGACCAGTGCGACGTGCGCATCACCAAGGTGACCAAAAGCGTAGCGTTCGGGCGGCTGGAAAAACTGGTCGTGCCGTCTGGCGCGCGCATCCAGCCGGCCTGCCCGGTCGCGGACAAGTGCGGCGGCTGCTGCTTCCAGCATATCACCTACGCGGAGGAGCTGCGCGCGAAGGAGAAAAAGGTACGCGACGCGCTCACCCGCATCGGCGGTCAGGACGGCGCGCGGCTTTTGGGCATCACGGGCGCGCCAACGACCGAGCACTACCGCAATAAGGCGCAGTACCCGGTCGGCTGGGACGCGGACGGCCGTGTCGTGACCGGGTTTTACCGGCCGCGCAGCCACGATATTGTGCCGGTCGGGCGGTGCCTGATCCAGTCGGAGACCGCCGACCGCATTGCGGCTATCGTGCGTCAATGGATGCGTGATTTTGATGTGCCGCCTTATGATTATCAGACCAAACGGGGGGCGGTGCGGCATATTTACGTCCGCGTGGGCGAGAAAAGCGGTGAAAGCCAGCTGACGCTCATCGCGGCGACGCGCAAGATGCCTGCGCTGGCCGAGCTGGTGCACCGCCTGCGGCAGGCGGAGCCGTCGCTGACGGGCATCCTGATCAACCACAACCAGCGGGGGGATAACGTCATCCTCGGCGACCGCACCGATGTGCTTTGGGGCGAACCCATGTTGGAGGACAGGCTGTGCGGGCACTCGTTCCTGCTGTCGCCCGAGGCGTTTTATCAGGTCAACCACGCGCAGGCTGAACGGTTGTACGAATGCGCCGTCGCGTTTGCCGGCCTGACCGGGCAGGAGACGGTGCTCGACCTGTATTGCGGCGCGGGCACGATCACGCTGGCGCTGGCAGAACGGGCCAAAACCGTCATTGGCGTGGAAATCGTGCCGGAGGCGGTCGAAAACGCGCGCCAGAACGCGCAGCGCAACGGCATGGACAATGTGGAATTCCTGTGCGCCGACGCGGGGCAGGCGGCGCGGCAGCTGGCTGCGCGCGGCGTCGCGCCCGACGTGCTGGTCGTCGACCCGCCGCGCAAGGGGCTGGATGCGCCCACGCGCGACGCGGTGCTGCAAATGCGCCCGCCGCGGATCGTGTATGTGTCGTGCGACCCGGCCACGCTCGCGCGTGACGTGCGCGAGCTGACCGGCGCGGGGTACGCGATGGAAAAAGCGCAGGCGTTCGATCTGTTCCCGCGGACGAGGCATGTGGA
>NZ_CALWUN010000071.1 GCF_944384735.1 uncultured Agathobaculum sp.
CGCACAGGGGAACCGGCAAAAAACAGTTCCTATGATACCCACCTCTATAAGCTTTGCGATGAAGCGGGGATCAACCGCTTTTGTATGCACGCGCTGCGCCATACCTACGCAACCCGTGCGATTGAAAGCGGAATGCAGCCGAAAGTGCTGCAAAAGCTGCTGGGACACGCCAGCATCAAAACCACAATGGATCGGTATGTCCATGTGACCGATGAAACGCTAGATCAGGCGGTCAAGCAATTTCAGCTCAGCAGCGTATGTTGATGTAACCCAATACAAGTCAATGCGTAAATGGCGTAAAAATGGCGTAGTAGCCAAAACGCTAAAGTGCGAAAAACCTTGTAAATACAGCATTTTTTAAGGAGATGTAGAGATATATGAAATTAGGAATCGTGGGGCTGCCCAACGTGGGCAAGTCCACCCTGTTCAACGCCATCACACAGGCGGGCGCGGAGAGCGCCAACTACCCCTTCTGTACGATCGACCCCAACGTCGGCATGGTCGCCGTGCCGGACGAGCGCCTGCAGCCACTGACCGAGCTGTACCACGCCAAAAAGACCACGCCCGCCGTGGTCGAGTTTGTCGACATCGCGGGGCTGGTGCGCGGCGCGAGCAAGGGCGAGGGGCTGGGCAACAAGTTCCTGTCCCACATCCGCGAGGTGGACGCGATCGTCCACGTCGTGCGCTGCTTTGAAAACGAGAACATCGTGCACGTCGAAGGCTCGGTCGACCCGGCGCGCGACATCGAGACGATCAATCTTGAGCTGATCCTCGCCGACATCGAGCACCTCGAGCGCCGTCTCGAGCGCACGCGCAAGGCCGCCAAGGCGGACAAAAAGCTGCTGGCCGACGTCGACATCCTCGAAAAGCTCAAGGCGCACCTCGAGGAGGGCAGGACCGCCCGCACGTTCGACGGCTTTGCCGACAACGAGGACGTGCAGCGCGTCATCGGCGAGAGCGACCTGCTCTCGGCCAAAAAGGTGATCTACGCGGCCAACATGGACGAGGCCGGCTTTACCGGCGACAAGGCCGAGAACGAGCGCCTTGCCGCCGTGCAGCAGATCGCGGACGCCGAGGGCGCGATGGTGCTGCCCATCTGCGCCAAGCTGGAGGAGGACATCGCGGGCATGGACGCCGAGGAAAAGGAGATGTTCCTGTCCGAGCTTGGCCTGCACGAGTCCGGCCTTGACCGCCTCATCCGCGTCTGCTACGACCTGCTCGGCCTGATGAGCTACCTGACCGCGGGCGAGCAGGAGGTGCGCGCGTGGACGATCGCCAAGGGCACCAAGGCGCCGCAGGCGGCGGGCAAGATCCACACCGACTTTGAGCGCGGCTTTATCCGCGCCGAGGTCATCCAGTACAGCGACCTGATCGAGCTGGGCTCGCTGGCGGCCGCGCGCGAAAAGGGCCTTGTCCGCTCGGAGGGCAAGGAGTACGTCATGCAGGACGGCGACGTCGTGCTGTTCCGGTTTAACGTATAAGCGACAGAAAGCACCGCGAAAGCGGTGCTTTTCCTGCTTTTCCGCACAGATATGGAAGAATGGCGCTGTTACCGAATTGTTGTTGCGCCGGATGGCGCGGCAGGCTATAATAGATAGTGGCGAACCATGTCGAAGAAGAAGGAACGCCGCTTTTTGTTGTCCGGTATTTTTCTGCCCTGTATGAGAACGGGCAGGGCTGCATATATCATCAATAGCGGAAAAGGAGAAGATCAGTTTGGGTATCCGCGCAAAGGAACAACGGGGAGGGACGCATGTGGCCGCACGCCGCCGCAACGCCACGGCCGCGCAGGCGGCGAAGAAGGCCAGACGCATGCCGCTGGCAGCCAAGGTCATCCTGGTGCTGCTGGGGCTGCTGCTGGCCGGGCTGTGCGTGTTCACCTATGCCTATCCGTCGGTTTTCCCGGGCGTGACGGTGGGCACGATCCCGGTCGGCGGCATGACAGAGCAGGCCGCGGCCGACCGCATCATGGAGCAGAGCGGCGCGCTGTATGAGGACGCCAAGGTCTCGCTGACCATTTACCAGACCACCTACGACATCCCGGTGCGCGACGTGCTGGAAAGCGTCGACGGCGCGCAGTCGGCGGCAAACGCCTTTGCCGTCGGGCGCACGGGCAACCCGCTCAAGCGCATGTGGGATGTGGCGACCGCGCTGGTCGGCCTGAACGAGGCGCAGATCGCCGCGCAGGTCGACGACGACGGGCTCGAGCAGGCGCTCGAGGACATCGTCGCCGAGGCGCTGACCGGGCCGGTCGAGCCGACGTGGGAGGCCGGCACAGACTGTATCATCATCCATGCGGGCAAGCCGGGCGTCAATTTCGACACCAAGGCCGTGCGCGAGCTGATGGACGAAAAGATCCGGCTGATGGATTTCGAGCCCTATGAGGTCTCGACCGAGCTGAGCGACATCCCGGCCATCGACATCGACAAGATCGCCGCCGAGGCCATCGGCGAGGGTACGGGCGCGACGGTCGACAAGACCGACGGCACGACCATCATCCCGGAAAAGCCGGGCGTGCAGTTCGATATCGAGGAGGCGCGCGCCATCATCGGCGACGGCTCGGCCGAGAGCTACACCATCCCCGCGACCATCACGCCCGCCAAGGTGACGGCCGAGCAGCTGGCAGAGGTGCTGTTCCGCGATACGCTGGCGCAGACCTCGACCAACCTGGACGAGGGCAACGTCGCCCGCACCAACAACGTGCGGCTGGCGTCGGCGTCCATCAACGGCACGATCCTGAACCCCGGCGACGAATTTTCCTACAACACGGTCGTCGGCGAGCGCACCGAGGCGCGCGGCTACAAGCCCGCGGGCGCCTATGTCAACGGGCAGGTCGTCGATGAGTTCGGCGGCGGCGTGTGCCAGCCATCCTCGACGCTGTACATGGCCGTGCTGCGCGCCGACCTCGAGGTCACCGAGCGGCACAACCATTCGTTCACCGTCGCCTACACCCCGCTGGGCGAGGACGCGACGGTCGACTACGGCAACCTCGACTTCCGGTTCAAGAACAACACCGATTATCCGATCAAGATCGTCGCCGAGCAGACAAACGGCCAGATGATCATGACCATCCTCGGCACCAAGACGACGGATAAGACGGTCGAGACGCGCACCGAGGTGCTGGCGACCTATTCGCCCGAGACGGTCGAGAAAACCGACGCGTCGATGAAGCCCGGCGAGAGCCGCGTGGAAACGACGGGCATCACCGGCTACTCGACGCGCACCTACAAGATCATCACAGAGAACGGTGAGACGACCGAGGAGCTGGCCAACAGCTCCAACTACGTCAAGCGTGACAAGGTGGTGTACGTCGGCGCGGCGCAGACCACGACCACCACGCCGGATACGTCTACCGGCACGGAAACCGGCGGCGACGCGGCCGCCGGCGGCACGTCCGGCGACGGCACGGCGGCCGGGGACACGGAAACCGGCGGCACGGCGGACGCCGCGGCGCAATCCTGACAGGGGGGACTGGAAATGGGAAAATCGTTTACCGCGCAGGCGCGGCGGCAGGTCAAGCGCGCCTGCAAGGGGCGCGTGCTGCACAGCCTGGGGCGGTGTATCGGCGTGCAGCTGCTGTACATGCTGCCGTTCGTGCTGCTGGTGCTGCTGATGTACGCGGTGCTGTTCGGCCGCGCCATCGCGCTGGTGCTGTCGGGCACGACGGATGAATACCGGCTGGCCATGGCGCTCATGCAGGGCATGAATATGATGTGGGTTATTGTGCTGGTCATGTTGGCCGTCAGCGGCCCGTTGACCTTCGGCCTGATGCGGTTCTACATCGCCTTGCAGCGCGGCGGCGAGCCGCATGTGGGCACGCTGCTCGAGCCGTTCACCTCGCTGCGCATGGCGTGGACAGGCATCAAGATGGTGTTCTGCCTGGCGTTCCGCGCGTTCCTGTGGACGGTCGGCCCGGCGGTCGTCTACACGGTGCTGTCGGTGGCGGTCACGGTGGGCGCGTCCGTGGCAGGCAGCCCGGCTGCGGTGGATGTGCCGCTTACCATCCTGTATGTGCTGTTTTTGCTCGCGCTGATCCCGGTGCAGGTCAAGGTGATGACCTATCAGGCGGGCTGGGCGCTGCTGCGCGACGATGAGACGCGCGGCGTCTGGGACGCGACGCGCGCGGCCTCGGCCGCGTTCCGCGGGCAGTTCGGCAGGCTGTTCGTGTTTGTGCTCAGCTTCCTCGGCTGGCTGCTGCTGACCGCCGGCGTGGCCTACCTGTGCGTCGGCCTGGGACTGGCCGGGCTGTTCGTGGTGCAGGGCGGCACGGGCGTGGCGATCTTCGCGCTGTGCTGCGTGGCGGCGCTCTGCCTGCTGGTGCTGCTGGGCGGGTTTGTCAACGCCTATCAGATGACGTCGTTTTTCGGCATGTACGAATACCTGTCCGCGCAGGCGTCGGGGGATGCGTCTCCGGGGCAAAACGGCGGCAACGTGCTGTAACCGGTTGATTTGTATGCAAAGCGGCGGGTTTTCCCGCCGTTTCGCATACTTGACAGCGCTGGGGCGCGATGCTATAATAAGGCTGTTATATCGGCAGAACGGCGATGAAGAGGAAAGTACGCGGCGAGGTACGGCAAAGCGAGTCCCGGGTGGTGCGAGCGGGGCGCGGAGGGCGCGGCGGAACATGGCCTCGGAGCACCGCACCGACCGGCGGCATGCCCGCCATAGGCTGCGGCGGGGGATTCCCGTTATCGGATCAGGGTATGGCAGTACCCGCGAAGGCGCGCCGCCGTGAGGGGCGCGTGAAGCAAGGTGGTAACACGGAAGCGGTTCGCTCTCGTCCTTGAATGACAGGCATTCGGGGAGGAGGGCTTTTTTGATGGAAATTTTGCTGCGGCCGTGGCGCGAAACGGATATCCCGGCGCTGGCACGTCTTGCGGATGACGAGGGCGTTGCGGCCGACCTGCGCGACGTATTCCCGCACCCGTATACCGAGCAGGACGCGCGGGCATTCCTGTCGCTCTGCATGGCGGCCGACCCGGCGGACGCGCTGTTCTGCGCGGCCGAGGTGGACGGGCAGCTCGCAGGCAGCGTTTCGCTGGCGCGCGGCACGGATGTGTGCCGCAAAAGCGCCGAGCTGGGCTATTGGTTCGGCCGGGCGTTCTGGGGGCGCGGCATCGCCACCGAAGCGGTGCGGCAGATGTGCCAAGCAGGATTTGCCGCGTGGGACATCGTGCGCATCTGGGCGGAGCCGTTTGCCCGCAACCGGGCTTCCTGCCGCGTGCTGGAAAAGAACGGCTTTGCCTGCGAGGGCGTCAAGCGGCTGGGCGTCGTGAAAAACGGCGTTTTGCAGGACAGCAAACTGTATGCACTGGTAAAAACGCAATGATTTGCAAACAATAGAGAGAACGTAAAGGAGAAAGAGAACATGGACAAGAAACCCTATTATATCTCGACGGCGATCGCTTACACCTCGGCCAAGCCGCACATCGGCAACACCTACGAGATCGTGCTGGCCGACGCCATTGCGCGCTACAAGCGCCTGACCGGCTACGACGTCTACTTCCAGACCGGCACCGACGAGCACGGCCAGAAGATTCAGGAAAAGGCCGAGGCCGCGGGCATCACGCCGCAGCAGCACGTCGACAACGTCGCGGCGCAGGTCAAGGACATCTGGGACCTGATGAACACGACCTACGACAAGTTCGTCCGCACGACCGACCCGATGCACGAGAAGAAAGTGCAGAAAATTTTCAAGAAGCTGTACGATCAGGGCGATATCTACAAGGGCAGCTACAAGGGCAAGTACTGCAAGCCCTGCGAGTCCTTCTGGACGGAGAGCCAGCTGAAAGATGGTTGCTGCCCGGACTGCGGCCGCCCCGTCGTCGATGCGGAGGAGGAAGCCTACTTCTTCCGCATGAGCAAGTACGCCGACCGTCTGATGCAGCATATCGAGGCGCACCCGGAGTTCATCCAGCCCGAGAGCCGCAAAAACGAGATGGTCAACAATTTCTTAAAGCCCGGCCTGCAGGACCTGTGCGTGTCGCGTACCTCGTTCTCGTGGGGCATCCCGGTCGACTTTGATCCCGGCCACGTCGTCTACGTCTGGCTGGACGCGCTGACCAACTATATCACCTTCTGCGGCTACGACCCGGACGGCAACCACGACGAGCACTATAAGAAGTTCTGGCCGGCCGACGTGCACCTGATCGGCAAGGACATCATCCGCTTCCACACGATCTACTGGCCGATCTTCCTGATGGCGCTGGGCGAGGAGCTGCCCAAGCAGGTGTTCGGCCATCCGTGGCTGCTCGTGGGCGAGGGCAAGATGTCCAAGTCGCTTGGCAACGTCATTTACGCGGACGATCTGGTTCGCCTGTTTGGCGTGGACGCCGTGCGCTACTATGTGCTGCACGAAATGCCGTTCGCGAACGACGGCATCATCTCCTACGAGCTGATCTGCGAGCGCATCAACTCCGAGCTTGCAAACGTGCTGGGCAATCTGGTCAACCGCACGATCGCCATGACCAAGAAATATTTCGGCGGCGTCGTGCCCGCCCCGGCAGACGCCGAGCCGGTCGACGACGAGCTCAAGACCGTCGCGCTCGGCCTGCCCGCGGCGGTCGAAAAGCGCATGGCTGACCTGCACGTCGCGGATGCGATCGACGAAGTGTTCACGCTGCTGCGCCGCTCGAACAAGTATATTGACGAGACCATGCCGTGGGCGCTGGCCAAGGACGAGGCCAAGCGCGGCCGTCTGGGCACGGTGCTGTACAACCTGCTCGAATCCATCCGCTTTGCGGCGACCATGCTGCGCCCCTACCTGCCCGAAACGGCGGACAAGATCTTCGCGCAGCTGGGCACCGAGGACAAGGGTGTGGACAGCCTGTCGGCCTTTGGCGGCATGACCGCGGGCGCAGCCGTGGGCGAGGCGTCCATCCTGTTCGAGCGCATCGACATCCCGAAGAAGCTGGCCGAGATCGAGGAGGAGAAGAAGGCGCAGATGGAGCCGGAGAAGCCGGCCGTCACCTTCCTGCCCGATATCCCGTTTGACGACTTCTGCAAGGTCGACATGACCGTGTGCAAGGTGCTCGCGTGCGAGAACGTCAAGAAGAGCGAAAAGCTGCTGAAATTCCAGCTGGACGACGGCTCGGGCACGCCGCGCCAGATTTTGTCCGGCATCGCCAAGTATTACAAGGCCGAGGAGCTGGTCGGCAAGACGGTCGTCGCCGTCACCAACCTGCCGCCGCGCAAGATGATGGGACAGGAGTCGAACGGCATGCTGCTGTCCGCCGAAAAGGACGGCAAGCTCAACCTGCTCATGCTCGATGATGCGATTGCAGCGGGCTCGAAGCTGTGCTGACGCAAGTATAGGGGGCTTCAAAAGCCCCCTATATACGAAAGGCGGTTCCGGCAGAAACCGCCTTTCGATACCCGAACGACGCCGCCCAAGGCGGCTGGGTCGGGGTGCCAAACGCCCGGCGAAGCGGGGCGTTTGGGGTGAGCATTGCCGTCTGGCGGCAATGCGGCACGATGGTATGCGCGCCTGCGGCGCGGGGGAGATTGCAGCGGGCGCAAAGCTGTGCTGACGCAAGTATAGGGGGCTTCAAAAGCCCCCTATATACGAAAGGCGGTTCCGGCAGAAACCGCCTTT
>NZ_CALWUN010000072.1 GCF_944384735.1 uncultured Agathobaculum sp.
TCCCAGTTCTGGGCGGGCATGTACAGCTTCCTGTGGCTGATCGGCGAGGCCATCTTCCACTTCCTGCCGGTCGGCATTACCTGGTCGATCACCAAGAAGATGGGCACGACCCAGATCCTCGGCATCGTGCTCGGCCTGACGCTGATCTCCCCGCAGCTCTTAAACGGCTTCTCGGTCGCGACCACCCCGGCGGCCGATATCCCGGTTTGGGACTTCGGCTTTGCGCAGGTGCAGATGATCGGCTATCAGGGGCAGGTCGTCGCCGCGATCATGGCGGGCTTCGTCCTTGTCTATCTGGAGAAATTCTTTAAGAAGATCTGTCCCGAGGTCATCAGCATGGTCGTCGTGCCGTTCTGCGCGCTCGTTCCGGCAGTGCTGATCGCACACACGATCGTCGGCCCGATCGGCTGGAAGATCGGCGACTTCATCGCAAACATCGTAAACATGGGTCTGGCGAGCAACTTCAAGCTGATCTTTGCCGCTCTGTTCGGCCTGCTGTACGCACCCGTCGTTATGACCGGCCTGCACCACATGACCAACGCGATCGACTCGCAGCTGGTCAACACCTACGGCGGCACCAACCTCTGGCCGATGATCGCGCTGTCCAACATCGCGCAGGGCTCGGCGGTTCTGGCCATGTCCGTCCTGCAGAAGCGCAATGAACGCGCACAGCAGGTCAACATCCCGGCGTGCATCTCCTGCTATCTGGGTGTCACCGAGCCGGCGCTGTTCGGCGTCAATATGAAATACGGCTTCCCGCTCATCTGCGGCATGATCGGTTCGGCCTGCGGCGCGGTCATCTCGATCGGCACGGGCGTCACCGCCATCAGCATCGGCGTCGGCGGCCTGCCGGGTATCCTGTCTATCTATCCGGAATACTGGATGAACTTCCTTCTTGCCATGGCGGCGGCGATCGTCGTGCCGTTTGTGCTGACCTTCATCGTCGGCAGCCGCAAGCTGGCGCCGGAGGAGCGCGTCATGGAGTCTGTCACCGTCGCCCCGGCGGCGGAGGTTGCCGCCCCGGCGGCGGTCGAAGCCCCGGCCAAGGCCGAGACTGTCACCCTCAAGGCGGTCTGCGACGGCCGCACCCTGCCGCTCTCCGAGGTGCCGGACAACGTGTTTTCTCAGGGCATCATGGGCGAGGGCATGGCCTTTGAGCCGACTGGCGACACCATCTACGCCCCGGCGGACGCCAAGGTCTCGGTCGTCATGGAGGACAGCCGCCACGCCTGCGGCCTCGCGCTGACCGACGGCACCGAGCTTCTCATCCACATCGGCATCGACACGGTCGACATGAAGGGCGACGGCTTTACCCTGTTCGTCCATGAGGGCGATCAGGTCAAGGCAGGTGACAAGCTCATCACCTTCTCGCCCGAAAAGATCGCGGCGGCAGGCCACCCCAAGACGACGGTGTTCATCGTCACCGAACCGGCCGGCCACACCGATATGCAGTTCCATGCCGGTCTGGACGTAAAGCATGGCGAAACTGTGGTAGCCGAACTGAACTGACGCGAAAGGAGCGTTCCCCCTATGTATGATTTCCGCAAAAGCGTGGTTTACCAGTGCTATTTCAAGTCGTTCTTCGATACGGACAGCGACGGCGTGGGCGACCTGAACGGCGTGACCGCCAAGCTCGACTACCTCAAGACGCTGGGCGTCGACTATATCTGGCTCAACCCGTTCTTCCCCTCCCCGCAGCGTGACAACGGCTACGACGTCGCGGACTACTGTGCGGTCGACCCGCAGTTCGGCACGATGGCGGACTTCGAGACGCTGTCCAACGAGGCCGCCAAGCGCGGCATCCGCCTGATGCTCGACATGGTGTTCAACCACACCTCGACCGAGCACGAATGGTTCCAGAAGGCGCTCGCAGGCGACAAGGAATACGAGGACTTCTATATCTGGCGCGAGGGCGGCGCGGATGGCACGCCCCCGAACAACTGGGAGAGCAAGTTCGGCGGCAACGCATGGCAGTATGTGCCCGAAAAGGGCAAGTGGTACCTGCACCTGTTCGACCCGACACAGGCCGACCTCAACTGGGAGAACCCGCGTGTCCGCAAGGAACTGCAGAACGTGCTGCGCTTCTGGATGGACAAGGGTGTCAAAGGCTTCCGCTTTGACGTGGTCAACCTGATCAGCAAGGGCTCGTACGAGTCCGACTACGAGGGCGACGGCCGCCGCTTCTACACCGACGGCCCGCGCATCCACGAATTCCTGCACGAAATGAGCGCCGCGACCTTCGGCACCGACGCCGAGATCATCACGGTCGGCGAGATGAGCAGCACGAGCATAGAAAACTGCTACCGCTACGCGGGCGCGGACACGGGCGAGCTGAGCATGGTGTTCTCGTTCCACCACCTTAAGGTCGACTTTGTCGGCAACGAGAAGTGGGTACTGGTACCGTTCGACTTTGCAAAGCTCAAGAATATTCTGTTCTCGTGGCAGACCGGCATGAGCGACCACAACGCATGGAACGCGGTATTCTGGTGCAACCACGACCAGCCGCGCGTGGTCTCCCGCTTTGGCGACGAGGGCGAGTACTGGGCGCCGTCGGCCAAGATGCTGGGCACGGTCGTGCACTGCCTGCGCGGCACGCCCTATGTCTATCAGGGCGAGGAGATCGGCATGACCAACGCGGGCTTTACCTCGCTCGAGCAGTATCAGGACGTCGAGAGCATCAACCACTATCATATCCTGCGATCTCGCGGCCTGCATGAGGACAGCGTGTACGACATCCTGCGCGTACACTCGCGCGACAACGCGCGCACCCCGATGCAGTGGGACGCGGGCGCGCAGGGCGGCTTCACCACGGGCACGCCGTGGATCAGCGTCAACCCCAACCACACGTGCATCAACGCGGCCTCGCAGGTCGGCGACCCGGACTCGGTGTTCGCGCACTACCAGAAGCTGATCGCGCTGCGCAAGCAGTACGACGTGATCGCCTATGGCGACTTCGCCCCGCTCGACCAGCAGCACCCGCAGGTGCTGGCCTACACCCGCCGACTGGGCGGCGAGCAGCTGGTCGTTGTCAATAACTTCTACCGCACCGAAGTGGACTGGACTTGCCCGGTCGACCTCGACGGGTTTGCCTGTCTGCTGTCCAACTACCCGGATGCGGCGGTGCAGACCAAGCTGCACCTGCGGCCGTATGAGTCGCTCGTACTGTACCGTGCGGCGCAAAACTGACACCTTCCTTCCCCAATGCCAGCGCCGGCTGGACGACAAAGACCGGACGAAAACCGTCCGGTCTTTTTGTTTGTTGCCGTGCAGGGGGTTATGCGTTGCCGCCGAAGAACAGGCGGATATCGTCCTCGACCGTGCCGATGCCCGCGATGCCGAAGTTATCGACCAGCACCTTGGCGACGTTCGGGCTGAGGAAGGCGGGCAGCGTCGGCCCGAGGTGGATGTTCTTGACGCCCAGATGCAGCAGCGCCAGCAGCACAATGACCGCCTTCTGCTCGTACCACGCGATGTTGTAGACGATCGGCAGGTCGTTGATGTCATCCAGCCCAAAGACCTCCTTGAGCTTGAGCGCAATGACGGCCAGCGAGTAGGAGTCGTTGCACTGCCCGGCGTCCAGCACGCGCGGGATACCGCCGATGTCGCCCAGGTTCAGCTTATTGTACTTATACTTGGCGCAGCCCGCGGTCAGGATGACCGCATCCTGCGGCAGCGCCTTGGCAAAGTCGGTGTAGTAATTGCGGGACTTGGCGCGGCCGTCGCAGCCGGCCATGACGACGAACCTGCCAATCGCACCGCTCTTGACCGCGTCGACGATCTTATCCGCCAGCGCGAGCACCTGATTGTGCGCAAAGCCGCCGACGATCTCGCCGCGCTCGATCTCCTCGGGCGGCGCGCAGCGCTTGGCATGCGCGATGATCGCCGAGAAGTCCTTCTGCTGCCCCGGTTCGCCCGGAATATGCGCGCAGCCCGGATAGCCCGCCGCTCCGGTCGTGTACAGCCGGTCCTGATAGGACGGCGCGGGCGGCACGATGCAGTTGGTCGTCATCAGGATCGGGCCGTGGAAAGAAGCGAACTCCTCCTTCTGCTTCCACCACGCGTTGCCGTAATTGCCGACAAAATGCGGGTATTTCTTGAACGCCGGATAGTAATGCGCGGGCAGCATCTCGGAGTGGGTGTAAATATCGACGCCCGCGTCCTTGCTCTGCTCGAGCAGCATCTCGAGGTCGCGCAGGTCGTGGCCGGACACCAGAATGCCCGGGCGCGTGCCGACGCCGATGTTGACGCGGGTAATCTCCGGGTGGCCGTATGCCTCGGTGTTGGCCTTGTCGAGCAGCGCCATGCCCTGCACGCCGTAAGCGCCCGTTTCGAGCGCGAGGGCGGTCAGGTCGTCCGCCGTCAGGCTGTCGTCCAGCGTGGCCGCGAGCGCGCGCTGCAAAAAGGCGTCGACCTCCTCGTCGTCGCGCAGCAGGGCGTTGGCGTGCTTGGAATAGGCAGACAAACCTTTCAAACCGTAGGTGATCAACTCGCGCAGCGAGCGGATATCCTCGTTCTCAGTCGACAGCGCGCCGACGGTCGCGGCCTTGGCCGCAAACTCGGCTTCGTCCGCCGTCCAGTGCGCGGCTGCGGGCAGGCTGTCCGGGTCGCTGACCTGCGCGAGCAGGCCGGCCTTGACGGCCAGCGTCTCACGAATGCGGGCGACGATCGCGTCCTTGTCAAAATTCGCGTTCGTGATCGTGACAAACAGGTTGAGTGTGATCAGGTGGTTGACATCGCTGGACACCGCCGCGCCCTGCTGGCGCAGGCGGGTGGTCACGGCCGACAGGCCGCGGGTCACATAGACCAGCAGATCCTGCATGTTGGCAACGTCTGCGGTCTTGCCGCACACGCCCGCGTGCGTGCAGCCCTTGCAGCCCGCAGTCTCCTGACACTGATAACAAAACATCTTCGGTTCCATCAAAAAATCCTCCTTACCGGCCGCGCGGCCTGCCGCGCATGGTTGACCTTTGTGTTGGAGTATACTATACTCAAAGCAAAGCGTCTGTTGTTAAAACAACATAGGAGGAATGTTCTTTGACCGGCATGATTTTACCGGATAATCCGCTGTTTGCAGGCATCTCATCCAGCGAAGCCCAGACCATGCTGGACTGTCTGGGCGCGGTGCGGCGCACCTATGAGCGGCACGCGCGCATCCTGTCCACCGGCGATACGACCGCCGCGCTGGGGCTGGTGCTGTCGGGCAGCGCGCTCATCCAGAGCGACGACCTGTGGGGCAACACCGCCGTGCTCGACCGCGTCCGTCCGGGGCAGGTTTTTGCCGAAACCTACGCCTGCACGGGCGAAGCGCTGCTGGTCGACGTGGTTGCCGCCGAACCGTGCAGCGTGCTGTTTCTCGAGGTCGCGCGTGTGCTCCGCGTCTGTCCGCATGCCTGCGCCCACCATGAACGGTTCATCCGCAACCTGCTGACGCTGTCCGCGCAGAAGAACCTGAACCTGTCGCGCAAGATCTTCCACACCGCGTCCAAGTCCATCCGCGGACGGCTGCTGTCCTACCTGTCCTATCAGGCGCGGCGCTGCGGCAGCCGCACCTTCACCATCCCGTTCGACCGGCAGCAGCTGGCGGATTATCTGAACGTCGACCGCAGCGCGCTGTCTGCTGAGCTTAGCAAAATGCAGAAGGAAGGGCTGCTGCAAACCCGGCGCAGCCATTTCACCCTGCTGTGCGGTCAGGAACAGTTACCCGGTTCATGAGCCGCCCCTGCCCAAGCGGCACGGCTGCGCAGCGCATGCATCAAAAAAAGCCGGCTGTGCCGACTTTCCGCTCATCGATAAAGTTCTCGCGCTGTAGCGCTCGTAATTCAGCCGCTCTGTGAGCGGCATCAAAAAAACGAGCTTTGCCCGGTTTTTTGATACATTCAATTCGATCGGAAGCGTGGTTCCGATCGAGAGGCTGTCGAAAACTATGTTTTTCGACAGCCTCAAAGCCGGCTGTGCCGGCTTTTTTCGATAGCTCATAAGATCGACCCGCTGCCGTCGTCCTCCTGCTTGCAGATCGAACGGATGACGACCGTGTAGCTGTCGCCGTCCTCGGTCGTGACCGCGACGCGGTCGCCCACCTTTTTGCCGAGCACCGCTTTGCCGAGCGGCGCTTCCCGGCTGATGCGCCCCTGCAAGGGGTCGCACCGCACAGTCGTGACCACCTGGATGTCCTCGGTCTCGTCATCCTCCTCAAAGTACAGCTCGACCTTGTCGAACAGGCCGACCTCGTCGTCCGCCGCGCAGTCTTCAATGACGCGCGCCGACTTGATCATGCGTTCCAGATAACGGATGCGGCTGCGGTTGCGGTTCTGCGCCTGCTTGGCCGCCTTGTATTCGAAATTCTCGCTCAGGTCGCCGAAGGCGCGTGTACGCTTGACCTCCTCGATCAGCTCGGGCATCAGCTCGAGCTTGCGATGGTCGAGCTCCTTCTGCATCATGGCGATGTCCTGTGCAGTCAATTCGTCGTGCATAGTACTTCCCTCTCCTTTCCCTCCGTCCCCACAGGACGGAAAAAGGGCCGCCCCAGCAGCCCTTTTCTGTTTGCTCATCGGTATTGCTCCGCCCAGACCGGCGCGTCCGCCGCGAGCGAGGCCGGTACGTCGAGCACGCGCTGGTTGGCGCTGCCGCGGAAGCGCAGCTCGATGTTGCGCTCGGCCTCAACATACGGCCCGTCGACCAGCAGGTCGAGCTGGCCGAGCAGCTTTTGGACGAACGGGTCGGGCAGCTCCATCAGCTGCTCGAACGTATAGCCCGAGTAAGCCATCAGGTGCTTACCCTTCTGTTTCAGCCCGACTGCAAGATAATACAGAGGCTCTGGCTGGCAGAACGGCTCGCCGCCCGAAAAGGTGACGCCTGTCACCAGCGGGCTGCGGCACATATCTGCCAGCAGGGTGTCAAGCGCCATGTCCCTGCCGCCCGCAAAATCATGCGTCTGCGGGTTGTGGCAGCCCGGGCAGTGGTGCGGGCAGCCCTGCGTGAACAGCGTATACCGGATACCGGGGCCGTCGACGATCGACTCGCCGACCGTGCCCGCAATGCGGATCGTGCCTTCCATCACGCGGTGTGCGCGTCCTCGAGCGAGCAGCAGGAAACATCATGCTTGACGCGGTCGTGCTCCTCGGCGCGCTTGGCGTTATTGAAACGGTCGAGTGTGCCGACCAGATAGCCCGTGATGCGGCGGATGCGCTCAAAGCCCACGCCTTCCCCGATCAACTGCTCCTGCATTTGCTTTTCGTTCATGATAAACGCTTCCTTTCTCAATCCTTGACGACTTTTAACGTGTTCGGCTGACGGTCGGCCTCCTCGGCAGGGTCGCCGTGGTAACCCAGCGTCATGCTGTTCAGATTCTTATACAGGCCGAGCTTTTGCAGCTTGGACAGCGGCACGCCCTCGCCCTCGTGACGGCCGCAGCGCGGGCAGGTCTCACCGATGATGCCGGTATAGCCGCAGACCGGGTCGCGGTCGATCGGGTGGTTGATCGCGCCGTAGCCGATGCCGGCCTCCTTCAT
>NZ_CALWUN010000073.1 GCF_944384735.1 uncultured Agathobaculum sp.
CCGAGAATGGTCACACGCGTGTCGCTACCGGTGGACTCATGGCTCTGGTCGGCAACCTCCTGCGCCGAGCCGTAGCCCTCGGCCACGATGATGATATGGTGGTTGCGCCCCTTGATGCGGCCGATGCGCATTTTCTCGACGATATCGGTGTCGAAATCCAGCTTGCGCTCGGGCAGGCAGATGGCGGTCGCGCCGACCGCACAGCCGACGTGCAGCGCCAGATGACCCGCGCGGCGGCCCATGACCTCGACCACCGAGCAGCGCTCGTGCGACTGCATGGTGTCGCGCAGCTTGTCGATACATTCAATAGCGGTGTTGCACGCGGTATCAAAACCGATCGTGTAATCGGTGCACACGATGTCGTTGTCGATCGTGCCCGGCACGCCGATGCACGGCACGCCCTTGCGCGACAGCGCCTGCGCGCCGCGGAACGTACCGTCGCCGCCGCAGCAGATCAGGCCGTCGATGCCGAGGTATTTGCAGGTGTCGGCCGCCTTTTGCAGGCCTTCCTCGGTCATCATCTCCTTGCAGCGCGCGGTGTACAGCATCGTACCGCCGCGGCGGATGATGCCGTCGACGCTGCGCGCGCCCATTTCGATAATATCGCCGTTGATCAGGCCGCTGTACCCGCGCCGGATGCCCAGGACCGAAATGTCGAAGGCGGACGCGGTGCGCACCACCGCGCGGATGAATGCATTCATGCCGGGGGCGTCGCCGCCGCTGGTGAGCACGCCAATTCTGCGAATCTGCTTGTCCATAATGACCCTCCCTGTATCTTGGTAACATATGGGTGTTCCCAGTAACCTTTACTGTATTATAACATCGTTCTCGCCCAAGAGAAAGCGTAATTTTTCCAAAAGCGGCACATCTGGCTGGCACCAGAAGCGCCGCGCCGTCAGCGTTTTCTTTTTGGTATCGGTCGGGTAGAGGTAGACCGGCGTGCCGCCCGGCTGGGTCAGCAGCACCGCCTTGACCTGCGGCCACTCGTCGCCCTGCATGCTGGAAATGCGCAGGAACAGCTTTTGCGGCGCCCGGCGTGCCGCCTGCGCGTCGGTGTAGACCGACTGCTGCGGATGTTCGCGCGCCTGCAGGCTGTCGACCGCGCTGTCGGTCAGCGGCTGGGCTTCATTGACCAGCACCTTGGGCGCCTCGTCTTCGCGCGCGTCAATCCTGCCGGTCAGCAGCACCGCGCTGTCCTCGGTCAGATAGGCACCGTATTGCTGCAAGGTGCGCGGGAACACGACCAGCTCGATCGCCGCTGACTCGTCCTCGACCGTCACATAGGCCATCATGGCGTTGTTGCGCGTCGATTTGCGGCGCACCGCCGTGATGACGCAGGCCAGCCGCACGGTCATGCCGTCCTTGTACACCGGCTCGGTGCTTTCGCCCGAAAGGTCGTCGATGATCCGGCGGATGGAGGCCGCGTCGGCGCGCCGCGCCAGCGCGCGGTACTCGTCCATCGGATGACCGGACAGGTACAGCCCGGTCGTTTCCTTTTCCATCGCCAGCAGCTCGCGCATGGGTACCTCGGGGATATCCGGCAGCGAAATCTGCGTATCCCGCACGCCCTCGTTGCCCATGCCGAACAGGTCCATCTGCCCCTCGATATTGCGCCTGCGGCTTTGGGCGATGGCGTCCATCACCGCGCCCGCGATGCGGATCAGCTGGCTGCGCCGGTAGCCCATCGAATCGAACGCGCCTGCCTTGATCAGGCTTTCCAGCGCGCGACGGTTGAGCTCACGGTCGTACATGCGCTCGCAGAAGTCCTGGAACGAGGAGAACAGGCCGCCTGTCTCGCGTTCGGCGACCATGGCCTTCATCAGCGACCGCCCCACGCCCTTGACCGCGGCCAGCCCGAAGCGGATCGACCGCCCGGCGACCGAAAACCCGTCGAACGACTCGTTGACATCGGGCGGCAGCACCGAGATGCCCATTTCGCGCGTGGCCCCGATATATTCCGAAATCTTGTCCGACCAGTCGAGCACGCTGGTCAGCAGTGCGGCCATATATTCGCGCGGATGGTGGCACTTGAGGTAGGCCGTCCGGAACGATACGACCGCATAGCACACGGCGTGCGCCTTGTTGAACGCATAGTTAGCGAAGTCCATGATCTCGTCGAACAGGCTGGCCGCGACCTTTTCCGGCACGCCGCGCTTGACCGCGCCGTCGATCCCCAGCTCCTCATTGCCGTGGATGAAGTTGATGCGCTCCTTTTCCAGTTCCTTCATCTTTTTTTTGCTCATCGCGCGGCGCACCATGTCCGCCTTGCCGAGCGAGTACCCCGCGAGGCTTTGGAACACCTGCATGACCTGTTCCTGATAGATCATACAGCCGTAGGTGACGCCCAAAATCGGCTCGAGCAGCGGATGCTTGTACGTCACCTTTTCCGGATGGTGGCGGCACTCGATATAGCGCGGGATGGACTGCATCGGCCCCGGCCGGTACAGCGCGACGACCGCGGTGATATCCTCGATCGACTGCGGCTGCAGGCCGGTGACGACGTTGGTGATGCCCGCGCTTTCCAGCTGGAACACGCCCATCGTCGAGCCGCGGCCGAGCATTTCGTAGGTCGCCTTATCGTTCATATCGACCTTTTCGATATCAAACGCGGGGATGCGGCGGCGGATCATCTTTTCCGCGTCCGCGATGACCGTCAGGTTGCGCAGGCCGAGGAAATCCATCTTGAGCAGGCCGAGCTCCTCGAGCGTCGTCATCGGGAACTGGGTGACCATCTGCTCGTCGTTGCGCGCGAGCGGCACATAGGTATCGACCGGGTCCTTGGTGATGACCACGCCCGCCGCGTGCGTCGACGCATGGCGCGGCACCCCCTCGAGCGCGCGCGCCGTGTCGATCAGCTCGCGCACCTGCGGCTGCTCCTCATACATCCGCTTGAGCTCACGGTTGACCGCCAGCGCCTTGTCGATCGTGATATGCAGCTCGTTGGGCACCTGCTTGGCCACCACGTCGACCTCGTTGTACGGGATGTTGAGCGCACGGCCGACGTCGCGGATGGCGCCGCGCGCGGCCATCGTGCCAAAGGTGACGATCTGCGCGACGCGGTCCTTGCCGTATTTCTGCGTGACGTACTCGATCACCTCAGGGCGGCGCACATAGCAGAAATCGACGTCGATATCCGGCATGGACACGCGCTCCGGGTTCAAAAACCGTTCAAAGTACAGCGAATAGTGGATCGGGTCCAGGTCGGTGATGCCCAGGCAGTAGGACACGATCGAGCCTGCCGCCGAGCCGCGCCCCGGCCCGACCGGGATACCCTGCCGCTTGGCGTAGCCGATAAAGTCGGATACGATCAGGAAATAGTCGACAAAGCCCATGCGGGCGATCATGTCGATCTCGTATTGCAGGCGCGCGCGCACCGTGCCGTCGTCCTTGGGATAACGCACGGCAAAGCCCTCGTCACATAATTTTTGCAGGTATTCCAGCGCGCTATACCCCTCGGGCACATCAAATTCCGGCAGGTGGTATTTTCCAAATTCAAAGTCGACCTGACAGCGCCCAGCGATCTTGACCGTGTTCTCCAGCGCCTCGGGATGCTCGGGGAACAGCGCCGCCATTTCGTCCGCGTCCTTAATGTAAAACTCCTCGGTCTCAAACTTCATGCGCGTCGGGTCGTCGACCGTCTTGCCCATCTGGATGGCCATCAGCACATCCTGGATGCGCGCGTCCTTGCGGGTCAGGTAGTGCGCGTCGTTGGTCGCCACCAGACCGAGTTTTAGCTCATCGGCCAGCTGGTACAGGCCGTCGTTGACCTTTTGCTGCACCGCAATGCCGTGATCCTGCACCTCCAGATAGAAGTGGTCGCGGTCGAAGATTTCCAAAAACTGCTCGCACAGCTCATACGCGCCGTCCATATCGCCGTCGGCCAGCGCGCGCGGGATGGCGCCCGCCAGACAGGCCGACAGGCAGATCAATCCCTCGCTGTGCTGCCGCAGCAGATCCATGTCGATGCGCGGCTTCATATAGAAGCCCTCGGAAAACCCAAGCGACACCATGTGGATCAGGTTGCGGTAGCCGGTCATGTTTTCGCACAGCAGGATCAGGTGGCTGTGCCATTCGCCGTTCACATAGCTGCGGTCAAAGCGCGAGTGCGGCGCGACATACACCTCGCACCCGATGACCGGGTGGATGCCCTTGGCCTTGCAGGCGCGGTAAAAATCGATCACGCCGTACATCACGCCGTGGTCGGTCAGCGCGCAGGCGGTCTGGCCGAGCGCGGCCACGCGGTCGACCAGACCTTCAATGCGGCACGCGCCGTCGAGCAGGCTGTATTCGCTGTGCACATGCAGATGGGCAAACGCTGGCATTTAGTCCTCCTTTGACGCAAATTCCGTAATTCTCTTTAATCTATGGCTGAGCCCCGGCTTGGAGATCGGCGGGTCGAAGCGCTGCGCCAGCTCGGCCAGCGTGTCGGTCGGGTGCGCCAGCCGCAGCCGGACGGTCTCGCGCATTGCCTCGGGAAAGGCGTCCATGCCGCGCGCGTCCAGCACCCGGCGGATGGCCGCGACCTGCCGCGCGGCGGCGTCCGCGGTCTTGACGAAGTTGGCCGTCTCGCAGTTGACCCGCCGGTTGATCTCGTTGCGCACATTTTTCTGCACCTTGGCCTCCATCAGCGCCATCGCCGCGTGCGGCGCGCCGATGCGGGTCAGCAAATCCTCCACGCTCGCCCCGTCCTTGAAGTACAGCAGGCTCCCGCCCGCGCGGCTGGCCCGCTTGGGCGACAGCCCGAGGTCGAGCAGCAGGCTCATCTCCTCGCCCGCAAGGCTCTGGTGCCCGCTTTTCAGTTCCAGATGGCTTTTTTTGTCCGGCCCGGCGACCGTGCCCGCCATCAGGAACGCCCCGCGCAAAAAGGCCGCCAGACAGCAGTCCTCATCCAGCTCGTTGCGGTTAAGGTGGTAGGTGACATGGCTTTTGCGGTCGTAGCCCAGCACGTCAAAAATGCGCCCGATCTGCGTGTCGTCGGTCAGCGTCAGCTGGTACTTGCCGCCCTGCCGCTGCGGTTCGCCCTCCACCGAGAACGCGCGCTGCAACAGCGCGCGCAGGCGGTGCGCGATCCTGCTGTTGGCCGTGGACAGGCGGATCTCCCGGTGGGAAAACACCGTCGCATGCAGCAGCGCGCCATAGGCCTCCGCCCGTGTGCAGCAGGGACGCTGCATCGATACCCGGCACAGCTCATTTTTCACTTCGGTTGAAAAAGACATGGTCTCCCCTTATCTTTCCCGCTCAGCGCTGATAATCGCGGTGCATGGTGATAACGCCGTAATCGTGCCCGCGCAGATGCGCGCCCAGCGCCTCCGCGATCGCCACCGAACGGTGCTTGCCGCCCGTGCAGCCGATACCGATGATCACGTTGGACTTACCCTCTGCCATATAGCGCGGCAGCAGGAAGTCGATCATGCTGGTCAGGTGCCCCATCAGCGCGTCCGCCGTGCCGCCCTGGAACACATAGTCGCGCACATCCGGGTCGGTGCCATTCTTCTCGCGCAGGCTCATCTCGTAATACGGGTTGGGCAGGAAGCGCACGTCGAACACAAGGTCGGACTCGGGCGGGATGCCGTATTTGAAGCCGAACGACTGCACGATCACCTCGAATACGCCGCCGCCCTCGGTGCCGGTGAACAGCGCGATCAGACGCTCGCGCAGGCCGGCGGTCGACAGTCCGGTCGTGTCGACGATGAAATCCGCGCGGTTGCGCAGCGCGGCCAGCACCGCGCGCTCCTTTTCGATCGCGGCGGTGATGGACACGCCGCGATCCATCAGCGGGTGCTTGCGGCGCGTTTCCTTGTAGCGCCGGATGAGCGTGGGCGTGTCCGTATCCAAAAACAGGATGCGGTAATCGCAGCCCATGGTCTTGATCGAGTCGAGCGAATCGAACAGCTGCTGGAAATCGCCGCCCGCGCGCACGTCAGTCACGAGCGCGACGCGCTCGTACCGCTCGGTCGCCGCCATGCAGATCTCGGCAAAGCGCGGGATCAGCGCGATGGGCAGGTTATCCACGCAGTAGTAGCCCAGATCCTCCAGCGTTGCGACCGCACGGCTCTTGCCCGCGCCCGACATGCCTGAAATAATTAAAAAATACATTGATGCCATCTCCTTGCCGCCTCAGCGGACGATGCGGACCTCGCATTCGAGCTCTACGCCAAACTGTTCGCGCACGCGCTGCTGTACCAGCTCGATCAGCCGCAGCATATCGTCGCAGGTCGCGCCGCCGCGGTTGATCAGAAAGCCCGCGTGCTTTTCCGACACCTGCGCCGCGCCCACCGATACGCCCTTGAGCCCGACGTCCTCGATCAGGCGGCCGGCAAAATAGCCCTCCGGCCGCTTGAAGGTCGAGCCTGCCGACGGGAAGTTGAGCGGCTGCTTATCGCGCCGCCGCTGCGCAAAGTCATTCATCTTATCCAAAATCGCGGCCGGGTCGCCCGGCTGCAGGCGCATCGTCGTGCGCACGACCGTCCAGTCCGGGTGCGCGCGGAACGCGCTCAGGCGGTAGCCGAAGCAGTGCTCCTCCCCTTCCAGCGTGTGCAGCTCGCCTTCGCCGTCCAGATATTCGGTCTTTTCCACGATGCCGGCCATCTGGCCGTCATACGCGCCCGCATTCATAAACACCGCGCCGCCCACGCTGCCCGGGATGCCGCCGGAAAACTCCGCGCCGGTCAGCCCGGCGCGCTGCGCGCGCCGGGCCACGCGGGCCAGCAGCGCGCCTGCCTGCGCGACCAGATGACCGTCCGCCGTCGCATGCACATCGTCCAGCTCGGTCGTGCAGACCACCGCGCCGCGGTAACCCGCGTCGGACACCAGCATATTCGACCCATTGCCCAGCAGCAGCAGCGGCAGGCCGCACTGACGGATCACCCGCAGCGCCTGCGTCAGCTGTGCAGGCGTGTTTGGCATGACAAACAGGTCGGCCGGGCCGCCGATCGCAAACGTCGTGTGACGGCACATCGGCTCGTGCTCCGTGACCTCTATTCCAGGCGCCGCCTCACGCAGCGCCGCGATGCAAGCATTGATCTTATCCATCGTTTCCTCCGCCTCGTCCAAAATTTCTATGTGAAAACCACGCCGCTGCGGCCTGCCGCCCCGTTTCCGCCGGAACGGCCGCCGCACCGCGGCGCCAAGCAATCGCTTCACGGATATTATACCAAATGTGCGCGCAAAGTGCAAATAAAAGGCACCCAACCGGGTGCCTTTCAGTCTGTCGATAAAGTCCTCGCGCCGCAGCGCGCATTGTTCAGCCGCT
>NZ_CALWUN010000074.1 GCF_944384735.1 uncultured Agathobaculum sp.
CCGGCAAGGCGGTGTCCGCGTGGGCGCTGTCGGTCGGCGGCATCGCCGAGGGCGTGTGCAAGATGGCGCTCGGCAACCAGATCGGCTTTGCGTTTGACGAGTCGTTCCCGACCGAGGCGCTGTACCTTAAAAACTTTGGCGGCATCCTGATCGAAGCGACCGAGGAGCTGCCCGCCTACTGGTTGGTCGGCCGCACGACGGACGACGGCAAGATCACGGTCGCGGGCGAGTCGGTCACGCTCACCGAGCTGACAAATTCGTTCGAGAGCCGTCTGGAAAGCGTGTTCCCGACCAAGGCGCCCGCCGAGGACGCACACCTGACCACCGTATCCTGCACCGAGCGCAGCGCCAAGGCGCCGGCTGTCAAGTCGGCCAAGCCCTTGGCCGTTATCCCGGTGTTCCCGGGCACCAACTGCGAATATGACACCGCCAAGGCGGTCGAGACCGCTGGCGGCGCGGCCGAGATCATCGTCGTGCGCAACTACTCGGCCGATGCACTCGCGCAGAGCGCCGAGCAGCTTGAAAACGCCATCCGCAAAGCCCAGATGGTCATTGTGCCGGGCGGCTTCTCGGGCGGCGACGAGCCGGACGGCTCGGGCAAGTTCATCGCCTCGTTCCTGCGCGGCCCCGGCATCAAGGACGCCATCCATGAGCTGCTCCGCCAGCGCGACGGCCTGATGCTCGGCATCTGCAACGGCTTCCAGGCACTCGTCAAGCTCGGCCTTGTGCCCTACGGCGAGATCCGCGACGAGATGACCGGCGACGACCCGACACTGACCTTCAACCTGATCGGCCGCCACCAGAGCCGCTATGTGACGACGCGCGTCGCGTCCATCAAGTCCCCGTGGCTGTCCTCGTGCGAGGTTGGCGACCTGCATTCGATCGCCGTTTCCCACGGCGAGGGTCGCTTTGTCGCTCCGCAGCATGTGATCGACGGGCTCGTGCAGAACGGACAGATCGCCTTCCAGTACACCGACCTTGCGGGCGTGCCGTCGATGGACATCGCGTGGAACCCGAACGGCTCGATGTGCGCGATCGAGGGCATCACCAGCCCGGATGGCCGCGTGCTCGGCAAGATGGGGCACACCGAGCGTTACAGCCCGTTCGTTGGCCGCAATATCTATGGCGAGAAGTATCAGCCGATTTTTGAAAACGGCGTCAAGTATTTCAAGTAAACTGGTACCGGCCTGCGCTGCTCCGCGGCATGGCATAGCGTGAACAAGTCCACGCGGGAAGCAACCGCGTGCAAGGCAGATGTGGTGTTCGCCCATCGCCCGGCTGGGCCGGGTGCAAGACGGGCGGGCACCACATCGGTCTGTGGGCGGACGCGGGTCGAGTGAAAAATAAAAAAGCCGAACCAAAGTCCGGCAAGACGAATATCAATCCGTCCCAAAAGACAGCGTGGCATATTGACGGGCAATAAAAAGCCGGGGCAAAGCAGACTTTGCCCCGGCATGGTCCGAGTGGGGAGACTCGAACTCCCGGCATCTTGCTCCCAAAGCAAGCGCGCTACCAACTGCGCTACACCCGGATAGGTTGGTTTGTGTCCATAGCTGCACGCACGACTATAACTATACCAATATAACAAATTGACAGGCTGCTTGTCAATACGCAACGGATAAAAACATGGGCGGGCGGTGTGACACGGGTGAAAGTTATGCTGACGGATGGCAATGCTGCGGGGCAGGGGAGTGATTTCCTTGCCTTCAGGATATGCTGTAAAAGGCTGGCGGGTGACGGAAAGGAAGCGTGATGGGGATAGAAAGTATGGTGTTAACGCCGCGTCTGGCCTGCATCGCCGCATTGGTGCCGCAGGGCGCGCGTCTGGCCGATGTCGGCACCGATCACGGCAAGCTGCCGGTCTCGCTGCTGCTGTCGGGGCGGGTCGCGTCGGCGATCGGATCGGACATCGGGCAAGGGCCGCTTGCGCATGCGGCGCGCAACGCGGCCGAGCACGGCGTTGCGCTGTCGCTGCGGCTCGCGCCCGGGCTGGATGCCGTGCAGCCGGATGAATGCGATACGGTCAGCATCGCCGGCATGGGCGGGCAGACGATTGCGGACATTCTGGCCGACGCGCCGTGGTGCGCGGCAGGGCAGCACCTGCTGCTGCTCCAGCCGATGACGATGGTGTACGAGCTGCGGCAGTGGCTGTGGCGCAACGGCTACGAGATCGGGCGCGAAACGCTGTGCCGCGAGGACAGGCGGCGCTATGTCGTGCTGTCCGTGCGCGGTGGCGCGGCAAAGCGGGACGTTCCGCTGTGGCAGTGCGCGGTCTCGCCCGCGCTGCTGCGTGCCGATGGCGCGGCGGATTACCTGCAATGGCTGCTGACGCGCGAAACGCGCGCACTGTCCGGCATGGGGCAGGCTAATGCGATAGACACGGCGCGGCTGGAGGAGCAGCGCCGCTTGGTGCAGCAGATCAAAGATGCATGGGAGGGTTTGCAATGACAGTACAGGAAATTTTGACGTTTTTAGAAGGGTTTGCACCGGTGGAACTGGCCGAGCACTGGGATAATGTCGGCCTGCTGTGCGGCGACCGCGCGCAGCCGGTCACGGCGGTGATGTGTGCGCTCGACGTGACCGAGCAGGTGATCGAAGAGGCCGCCGCGCGCGGCGCGGAGCTGGTGGTCGCGCACCACCCGGCGATCTTCACCTCGGTCAATCGGGTGACGACTGACGACGCGACCGGCCGGGCGCTGCGCGCCGCGATCAAACGCGATATCGCGATCATCTGCATGCACACCAACGCGGACAGCACATGGGGCGGCGTCAACGACGCGCTGGCGTCCGCGCTGTTTCTGACGGGTGTGATCAACATGGAAGGTGGCGATAACCGTATGCTCGGCCGTGTAGGCGACCTGCCGCGCGAAATGCAGCCGCGGGAGTTTGCCGTATATGTTAAGGAATGTCTGCATGCGGGCGGTGCGCGCTTTTGCGATGGCGGCAAGCCGATCCGCCGCGTGGCGGTCGGCGGCGGCGCGTGCGGCAAAATGATGGACGACGCCAAGGCCAAGGGCGCCGATGCGTTTGTCATCGGCGACTGCAGCTATGACCTGATGCAGCGCGCGCAGTCGATCGGGCTGACGCTGGTCGACGCCGGGCATTTCCCGACTGAAAACCCGATTGCGGCGGTATTTGCCGACAAAATCGTCGGCGCGTTCCCGCAGTTGCGCACGATGGTGTCCGAGCGGCACGCCGACTGCATCCAATTTGTATAAGGAAGGTTCACTATGCCATTAGATGCCATCTGCCTTGGGGCAGTGACAAATGAACTGAATCAGGCGCTTGCCGGCTGCCGCGTGGAAAAGGTCTATCAGCCCGACCGCGACGAGATCGTGCTGCAAACACGCGGGCAGGGCGGCGCCAAACGCCTGCTGCTGTCGATTGCGGCGGGTGCGGCACGCGTGCATTTCATCGACGCGGCGCGGGAAAACCCGGCCGCGCCGCCGATGTTCTGCATGCTGCTGCGCAAGCATGTGCAGGGCGCAAAGATTGCGGCGGTCACGCAGCCCGCGGTCGAGCGCATGCTGACCATCGAGTTGGACACGACCGACGAGATGGGCGTGCCCTGTCAGAAAAAGCTGGTCTGCGAGCTGATGGGCAAGCATTCCAACGTCATCCTGTGCGACGGCGACGGCCGTATCCTCGACGCGCTGCGCCGCGTCGACGGCGACCTGTCGGGCAAGCGGCAGGTGCTGCCCGGCCTGTTTTACCGGATGCCGCCCGCACAGGACAAGCACGACCCCTTCCAGCTGTCGGGCGCGGGGTTGGCGGCCGCCGTGCGGCAGGCGGACGGTGGGCAGCCGCTCGACCGGTTTTTGCTCGGTCAGCTGCTCGGCTTTTCGCCGCTGTTGTGCCGCGAGCTAAGCTACCGCGCGACGGGCGACGCCGCTGCGCGCATCGACGCGATGAGCGACGTGCAGTGCGAAAAGCTGGGGCAGGTGTTTGACGACCTGATGGACTTTTTGCGCGAAGGCCGTGCGCGGCCGTTTCTGCTGAGCAAGGCGGAGGACGGCGCGGTGTTCGACTTCACATTCCTGCCAGTCACACAGTACGAGGGCGTGATGACGGTCTCGCCTGCGGACAGCTTTTCCGCGCTGCTCGCGGCGTTTTATGAGAAAAAGGGCAGGGCGGAGCGCATGGCGCGCCGCTCGGCCGACCTGCACAAGACGGTCGTCAACGCGCGCGACCGGCTCGCGCGCAAGCTGGCCGCGCAGCAGAAGGAACTGGACGCGACGCACAACCGTGAGCAGTTTAAACGTATGGGCGACCTGATCACGGCCAACCTCTACCAGCTGGAAAAGGGCATGAACAAGGCCACTGTCGTTGATTATTACGCCGAGGATTGCCCCGAGGTGGAGATCACGCTCGATGTGCGGCTGACACCCCAGCAGAACGCACAGCGGTATTTCAAGCAGTACAACAAGGCCAAGACGGCCGAGGTCATGCTGACCGGGCAGATCGAGCGCGGCCGGGCAGACCTCGAGTATCTGGAAAGCGTGCTGGTCGCGCTGGGTGAGGCTGAGACCGAACGCGACCTGTCCCAGCTGCGCGAGGAGCTGACGCAGACGGGCGTGCTGTCGAACAAACAGACGCGCAACAAAAAACTGCGTACCAAGCCCGTTCAGGCCAAGCCCTTCCATTATCGCACGAGTGATGGCTTTGAGGTGTTTGCAGGCAAGAATAACCTGCAAAACGACCTGCTGACGCTCAAGACTGCGTTCAAGAGCGACATCTGGTTCCACACGCAGAAAATCCACGGCTCGCACGTCATTCTGGTGACCGACGGCCGCGAGCCGACCGATCAGGCGATGACAGAGGCCGCGATGATCGCGGCTTACCACTCCAAGGCACGGCAGTCCTCGCGCGTGCCGGTCGATTACACGCCGGTGCGGCAGGTCAAAAAGCCGGCCGGGGCAAAGCCCGGCATGGTGATCTACCATGTTTATCAGACCGCTTACGTCACGCCGGATGAAACGGCGGTCGAGGCGCTGCGGGTAGAGTAACGCGCGCTGCTGGGATGTGACAACAGAAGAGCGGAACATGCGCACCGGCTTGGTCACAGGCTGGCGGCGCATGTTTTTTTATGGTGATTCAGTGGGGATTTGCCTTTACTTTGCCGCAGCAAGATGGTAGAATGGGGACATACCCGCGGCGGATGACAGCCGCAATGAAAAAGGAGGCATTATCATGAAGGGAAAATGCAAAATGATTCTGGCAGCGGTCCTGCTGGCGGCTGGTTTGCTGGTTACGGCAGGCGCGTCCAGCTATGACCACTGTGCGGATCAGCTCAAGGTGCTCGGCCTGTTCCAAGGTACCGGTGAGGGCTTTGAACTGGACCGCGCGCCGACCCGCGCCGAAGCGGCGACCATGCTGGTCCGTCTGCTGGGCAAGGAGCAGCAGGCCAAGGAGCTGGAGTACACCGCACCGTTTACCGATCTGGAGGGCTGGGAGCAGCCGTATGTACAGTACCTGTACGAGAACGGTCTGACCACCGGTGCAACGGCGACGACGTTTGAGCCGCTGGAGAATTGCTCGGCACAGATGTATACCACCTTCCTGCTGCGCGCGCTGGGTTACAGCGATACGGACGGCGCAGACTTTACCTATGCGGATGCGATTTCGTTTGGTGAGTCGATCGGTCTGGTCGATATTGCAAACTGCAATACAGAGAACTTTGTACGCGACCATGTGGCAGCCATGAGCCTGACCGCGCTGAACACCGCGGTAAAGGGCTCTGAGGATACGGTCCTGCTGGAAAAGCTGGTTGCGGATGGCGCGGTGGACGAAGCGGCGGCGCAGGATATGCTGACTCTGTTCGATCGTTTTGACAGCTATGTAGCGGCTTCCGAGCAGATGAGCGGCACGACCAAGAGCGACCTGTCTGCCGACGTTGTAGCAACCGTCTCGATGGACGGCGAAAAGATGCTGGATGTGACCATGCCGTTGCAGATCAAGTCCGATATCGACATGGAAAACATGGATCAGTCCGTCATGGCGATGACTGGTGATATCCATTTGCAGATGAGCGAAGCGCTGGCCGGTGAGGGCGCAGAGACTTCGCTGGATCAGACGATTGCCTATTATTACACCAACGGCGTTTACTACATGGACATCGGCGGTGAGAAGGTCAAGATGGCGCTGTCCTTTGACGACGCGATGACTCAGCTTGGCGATCTGTCTGCCCTGCAGTCGACCGAGCCGCTTTGCCTGATCGAGTCCATCGAGCAGGACGGCGACGTGATGACGGTGACCTATGCTTCGTCCGGCATGAACGCACTGGTCGGTTCTGTGATGCAGAGCATTGGCATGGATCAGATCGCCGTGGATATCGACTTGGGTCAGATCAAGACGGAGGTTACGATCGAGGATGGCGCGATCAAGACCATGAATCTGGATATGCAGATGTCCGTATCGGCAGAGGGCGAGACGCTGACGATGGACATGACGATGGATTGCACGATCAATGGCTTGGGCGATGCAGTTACGATCACCCTGCCGGACGATCTGGATACCTATGAAGACCTGCTGGGCGGCGCGGACGCACCGGCGGCCTGACAAAAAGCAATAAAAAGGAGCGTTGCGTTCCCCGCCTCCTAATAAGAAAACATGAGAGAGTCCAGTAAAATCAATGTTTTCAGAGGCAAGGAACACGATGTGAAGTCAAAAAATCAAATACTGGCAGGACAAAGGGTGCTGATGTGAAATATCAGCACCCTTTTCCTGTCCCAAACGCCATAGGAAATCCTATGGCGTTTTTTACTTTCCATCAAGTATACGGAAAACTGTATTGAAAGGGGTGAGAAATCAAAGGTATTTCTTCATGTAGGAGATGTTATCACGGCGGCCTTCCGGGAGTTCTCCGCAAAGAACCTGGAGAAAGAGAAAAAGCCCTCCATCTGCAAGGCGCTGGAGCAGGCAAAGCAGCAGTCCAAAGCCCAGCACCGCCAGCGGGAGAAGGTCAAGACCAAAGACCGGGGTGTGGAATTATGACGGTTGACTGGAAGAAAAAGCTGCTCCCCAACCTCCCGTATCTGCTGTTTGTGTATCTCTTTGACAAGCTCTGCCAGGCGGTGCGCCTTGCGCCCGGCCTTGACGCCTCTGAAAAGTTCCTGCATTT
>NZ_CALWUN010000075.1 GCF_944384735.1 uncultured Agathobaculum sp.
GTGCCGCGCGGCGATGGAGCAGGCGGCGGCGCAGGACATCCTGCTGTCCTTCCACGAGGAGGAGCCGTCGCTCGTGCTGTCCCCGGGCGTCAACTTCGGCTCGGCGGCGGCAGAGCAGTTCGGCGTGCCCGGCGCGCGGGCGGTCGCCGAAACCGCGATGATCGCGCGCGACATCGCGCTCGCGCTCGACACGGGCGCGCGCGTCGTGTTCCAGCATGTGTCCTGCGGGCAGTCGGCTGCGCTCATCCGCGCGGGCAAGGCGCTGGGCGCGAAAATCTATGCCGAGGTCACGCCGCACCACCTGTCCCTCACCGAGGACGACGTGTGCAAACACGGCACCTACGCCCGCATGAACCCGCCGCTGCGCCGCGAAGCCGACCGGCAGGCGCTGATCGACGCGCTGGCCGACGGCACGGTCGACATGATCGCGACCGACCACGCGCCGCACACCGCCGAGGAAAAGGCGCGCGACTTCGCCAAGGCGCCGAGCGGTATCACCGGGCTGGAGACCGCGTTTTCGGTCTGCAACACCTATCTGGTCAAAACCGGCCGCCTGACGCCGATGCAGCTGATCGACCGCATGAGCAAGTCGCCGGCGGATATCTATGGGTTGACCGGCCGCGCGGTGGCTGCGGGCAATTTCGCACGGCTCGTGCTGCTCGACTGGGATGGCGAGATCATTTACAAAGAGTATAAATCAAAGGGGATCAACACGCCGTATACCAGTATGCCGCTGACCGGCGCGCCGCGCGCCATCGTCACTGGCGCGCGTGTAACGGCCTGTGCGCCGCGGGGCTAAAATCTGTGCGTTAAAAATTGCCAAAACATGCGCCGCATAATGCAGCGGATTCCTGTCATACTACCTGTACAACCAGAAATTGTGTATGGGAGGGAACGCGTCAATGAAGGCAACCGGTATTGTACGCCGCATTGATGACCTTGGTCGCGTCGTGATTCCGAAGGAGATCCGCCGCACGCTGCGTATCCGCGAGGGCGACCCGCTGGAAATCTATACTGACCGCGACGGCGAGGTCATTTTCAAAAAGTATTCCCCGATGGGGGAGCTGGGCACGGTCGCGGCGGAGCTGGCCGAAGCGCTGGCGCGCACGGCGGGGCTCAGCTGCGCCATCTGCGACCGCGACGCGGTGATCGCCGCGGCGGGCGGGGCGAAAAAGGATTTGATGGAAAAGCGCCTGTCCGCAGGACTGGAGCAACTGATGGAGCAGCGCGCGGTCTATGAGCGCGGCATGGAGGAAGGCGAAGCGCTGACCGTGTCGGACGACGACGCTTACCATGTGGTCGTGGCCGTGCCGATTTTGGCCGAGGGCGATGTCAGCGGATGCGTGGTTTATGTCACCGAGGATGACAGTCTGGCCGCGACCGAGGTGACGCTCAAGCTGTGCCAGAGCGCGGCGCAGTTCATGGCCAAGCGCGTAGCGGTATAAGGGGGCGTGGCAGCATGAAGGACAAACGCACACCTGCGCGCGAGCCCAAGCCGTTCCCGGCGTACGACGACGCGGCGCATATTGACTCAGCCGCGGTCGCGGCGCCGCAGTGGGCACAGGATATGCCGCCGCGCGGCGACCCGGCAGCAACGGCCTACACCGAGATGTATTGCCGTAAGCCGGAAGGGAAGGACTGAACAGACCGGCCGCCGCCCTGTTGGGCGGCGGCCGGTTTTGCGTCTTTGGCAGGGCGATAGGCCAAGCTGTTCACAAAAGCATCCGAGATATGACCATAATTTGACCAATGTGTGCATTATTTTTTGAAATTTTGGTGAATTTTTTTGCGTTTTGGTCTTGCTTATCCCGTAGGAAAAACAGTATAATCTACGTTGTAAGACTGTGCGCATCCACAGCCTGATATTTCCCTTACGAAGATGGGGCAGCGCCGCCCGCCGGCGCCGCCCTTCTTGCGCAAAAAAACAGAGAGGTGAAAAACATGGTGTATTCGTTCCGTGGCGGTATTCACCCGGGTACGCACAGCGACCCCGGGTATAAATCCGCGACAAACACCAAGCCGATCGAGAAGCTGGCGCTGCCTGAACAGGTCATCCTGCCGGTTTCCATGCACATCGGCGCCCCGGCCAGGCCGATCGTATCGGTCGGTGATACCGTGGATCTGGGACAGCCCATCGCGGAAGCCGGCGGCTTTGTCAGCGCGCCTGTCCACGCGACCGTGTCGGGCACGGTCAAGGCGGTCGAGCCGCGCCTGCACCCGAACGGCAGCAAGGTGCTTTCGGTCGTGATCGAGAACGACGGCGAGGACCGGCTGCATGAGTCGGTGCATCCGTATGACTTTGCCGCGATGACCAACGAGGAGCGCATCGAGTGCATCCGCTCGGCCGGTATCGTCGGCCACGGCGGCGCGACCTTCCCGACCCACGTCAAGATCCAGTCGGGCATCGGCAAGTGCGATACAGTGATCATCAACGCGGCCGAGTGCGAGCCGTACATAACCAGCGACCACCGCCTGCTGCTCGAGCGGCCGGAGGAGGTCATCGGCGGCCTGAAGATGCTGGCCGACATCATGGGCGTGCAGAACGCGATCATCGCGGTCGAGGAGAACAAGTCCGACGCGTTCCCCGGCATCGAAAAGCTGATCGCGGACGACCCGCGCCTCAAGCTCTACCCGCTCAAGTGCAAATACCCGCAGGGCGCGGAAAAGCAGCTGATCAACGCCTGCACCGGCCGCGAGGTGCCGTCGGGCAAACTGCCGGCCGACGCGGGCTGCGCTGTATTTAATGTGGATACCGCGGGCGCGGTCTACCGCCGCTTCACCACCGGCATGCCGGTCGTCCGCCGTATCGTCACGGTGTCCGGTTCGGCCATCGCCGAGCCGAAAAACCTCGAGGTGCGCATCGGCACGCAGGTCGAAAAGCTGATCGACGCGTGCGGCGGCTTCAAGGAAGCCCCGAACAAGCTGCTGATGGGCGGCCCGATGATGGGTGTGGCGCAGTTCTCCCTCGAGATCCCGATCTTCAAGGGCACCAATGCGTTCCTTGCCTTCTGCGGCGACGAGGATAAGCGCGTGGCCGACCCGGCCTGCATCCGTTGCGGCAAGTGCATCAACGCCTGCCCGATGCACCTGCTGCCCAACTACATGAACCTGTACGGCAAGAAGGACGACCTGGACAACGCGCTCGAGTGCGGCGTGATGGACTGCATCGAGTGCGGTTCGTGCGCCTATGTCTGCCCGGCGCGCATCCCGCTGGTCGCGCAGTTCCGCCTGACCAAGGGCAAGATTCAGGCCAAGCGCATGGCCGAGAAGGCCAAGGCCGACGCCGAAAAGGCCAAGGCCGAGGCCGAGAAAAAGTAAGGAGGGGAAACGAAAATGTATGATCTGAGTAAAGTCGTCGTCACCTCCTCACCCCATATCAAGGCGGATGACGATACCCGCAGCCTGATGCTCGACGTGCTGGTGGCGCTGCTGCCCGCGCTGTGCGTTGCGGTGTACACCTTCGGCCCGCGCGCGCTCGTGCTGACCGTCATTTCGATGGTCGCCTGCGGCGTGTTCGAGACCATTTATAACAAAATCGTAAAGCATCCGAACACGGTGGGCGACCTGTCCTGCTTTGTCACCGGCATGCTGATCGCGTTCAATGTGCCGGTTTCCGCCCCGTGGTGGATGGTCGTGCTGGGTGCGCTGTTCGGCATCATCATCGTCAAGATGCTGTTCGGCGGCATCGGCAAGAACTTCATGAACCCGGCGCTCGGCGCGCGTGCGTTCATGATGGCGTCCTGGGCCGGCCTGATGACCACCTGGACCGTGCCGCACGCCACACTGCCGCTCTTCGGCACCGTGACCGTGACCGACGCCATTTCGACCGCCACCCCGCTCGCGTCCCTCAAGGCGGGCACGCTGCCCGAGGGCGTCAGCCTGCTGGAAATGTTCCTCGGTCAGACCGGCGGCGTCATCGGTGAGACCTCGGCGCTCGCGCTGATCGCGGGCGGTGTGTACCTGCTGTGGCGCAAGGTCATCACCATCAACATCCCGGCGGCGTACATCCTGACCGTTGCGGTACTTACCTTCCTGTTCCCGATGGGCGACGTGTCTCGCGTGCAGTGGATGCTGTCGCAGGTGCTGTCCGGCGGCCTGATGCTCGGCGCGATCTTTATGGCGACCGACTACGTCACCAGCCCGGTCACCCCCAAGGGCCAGATCATCTTCGGCGTGGGCTGCGGCCTGCTGACCGTGTTCATCCGTTACTTCGGCGGCCTGCCGGAGGGCGTATCCTATTCCATCCTCATTATGAACACGCTGGTCTGGGCGATCGATAAGGCGACCCATCCCCGCAAGTTCGGTTATGAGCTGGACAAAGTGAAGAAGGAGGCACAGTAATATGGATAGCAGCAAAAAGGGCGGCGGCATCCTGATGCTGGTCGTCGTACTGGGCCTGATCACCTTTGTTTGTGCCCTGCTTCTGGGCGTGATCAACGGCATCACCAAGGACAAGATCGAGCAGAACGCCATTGAGACCCGCAACGCGGCGATGAGCGTCATCCTGCCTGAGGCGGACAGCTTCGCCGACGTCGAGGTCTCCGCGGACTGGACGGCCCCGGCCGACAAGAACCAGCCGGTCATCTCGGGCGTGTATGAGGCGCAGGCCGGCGGCCAGACCATCGGCTACTGCGTCGAGGTCAACCCGAAGGGCTTTGGTGGCGCGCTGACGCTGATCGTCGGTATCAACGCGGACGGCACGGTCGCGGGCGCGCAGGTCACGGCGCACGGCGAGACCCCGGGCCTTGGCGCCAAGGCGCAGAGCGACGCCAACTGGATCGGCCAGTATGCCGGCCAGCCGGCCGACGGCAGCCTTGCCGTCACCAAGGACGGCGGCACGATCAACTCGATCACCGGCGCGACCATCACCTCCCGCGCGGTCACGCTGGGCGTCAACACGGCGGCAAACTGCGTCGCCAGTCTGGGTTAAAGGAGGACAGCCAACATGAAATTTTCTGATCGTTTGAAGGCGGGCGTCATCCTTGACAACCCGATCTTTATGCAGACCATCGGCCTGTGCCCCGCGCTGGCGACGACGACCTCGTTCTCCAACGGCCTCGGCATGGGCGTGGCGGCGACGATCGTGCTGATCTGCTCGAACGTCGTTATCTCCGCCATGCGTAAGTTCATCCCGGATAAGATCCGTATCGCGGCGTTCATCACCATCATCGCAACCTTCGTTACCATGATCGACTTGGCATTGCAGGCGTTCGTGCCGTCGCTGGCGGCGTCCCTCGGCCTGTTCCTGCCGCTGATCGTTGTTAACTGCATCATCCTCGGCCGTGCCGAGGCGTATGCTTCCAAGAATCAGGTCATCCCGTCCGCGCTCGACGGCGTGTGCATGGGTCTGGGCTTCACCTTCGCGCTCGTCCTGATGGGCTTCCTGCGCGAGCTGCTGGGCGCCGGTACGCTGTTCTCCGGCCTGTCCACCCTGCTGCCCTTCCTGAGCTTTATCCCGGCGGAAGGCTTCGCCATCCCTGGCCTGAGCGCCAACCCGGCGGTCATGATGATCCTGCCGGCCGGCGGCTTCCTGATGATGGGCTTCATCTTTGCGGCCATCCAGAAGATCATGTCTGGAAAGGAGGACAAGTAAATGGTTTTCCATTTTCCTGAGGCCATGGGCCTGACCGAGGTGCTGTCGCTTGCGGTGGCGGCCGTATTGGTCAACAACTACATCCTTGTCCAGTTCCTCGGCTGCTGCTCGTTCTTCGGCGTATCCAAGAAGACCGACACGGCCATCGGCATGGGCATGGCGGTTATCTTCGTCATGGCGCTGGCGAGCGCCGTTTCGTGGGCGGTCTGGTACTTTATCCTCGACCCGCTCGGCCTGGACTACATGCAGACCATCGCGTTCATCCTCGTTATCGCGACGCTCGTGCAGTTCGTTGAGATGTTCATGAAAAAGGCGATGCCCGCGCTGTACTCTGCGCTCGGCATCTTCCTGCCGCTGATCACCACCAACTGCGCGGTGCTCGGCGCTGCCATCTCCAACATTGACAACAGCTATTCGTTCATCGGCTCGATGGTGTACGGCGTGTGCGCCGGCGTCGGCTACACGCTGGCGATCGTGCTGTTCGCCTCCATCCGTGAGCGTCTGGACGCTACGGCAAAGTGCCCCAAGTGCTTTGAAGGCTTCCCGATCGCGCTGGTTTCGGCGGCGCTGCTCGCAATGTCCTTCATGGGCTTCTCCGGCCTGTCGATCTGGTAAGCAAGGGGGAAAGATAAGAAATGGATATGCAAAATATCATCTCCGCGGTCGCGGTACTGTTCATCATGGGCGTGGTATTCGCCATCCTGCTGGGCATCGCGGCCAAGGTGTTCGCCGTCGAGGTCGACGAGCGCGTGCCGCTCGTGCGTGAGTGCCTGCCGGGCGCCAACTGCGGCGGCTGCGGCTACCCGGGCTGCGACGGCCTGGCGGCTGCCATCGTAGAGGGCAAGGCGCCGGTCAACGGCTGCCCGGTCGGCGGCGCTGCCGCAGCGGAAAAGATTGCGGCGGTTATGGGCGTTGCGGTCGAGGCGGACGAGCGCAAGGTCGCGCACGTCTACTGCAACGGCGGCTGCAATGCGGTCGACAAGGCCAAGTACGAGGGCCTGCAGGACTGTGCGGCCGCGCTGCGCGTGGCGAACGGCCCCAAGGCCTGCGCCTACGGCTGCATGGGTCTGGGCTCGTGTGTCAAGGCGTGCGCGTTTGACGCCATCCACATCGTCGACGGCGTGGCTAAGGTCGACACCGACAAGTGCGTGGCCTGCGGCAAGTGCGTCGCGGCCTGTCCGAAGAAGCTCATCAACCTCATCCCCGAGTCCAAGAAGGTACACGTCAACTGTGTCAACAAGGATAAGGGTCCCGAGGTCATGAAGGTCTGCTCGAACGGCTGCATCGGCTGCAAGATGTGCGAAAAGACCTGTAAGTTCGACGCCATCCATGTGGTCGACGGCGTAGCCAAGATCGACTACGACAAGTGCAAGAACTGCAAGATGTGCGCCAAGGCCTGCCCGAAGGGCTGCATCGAGCCTGT
>NZ_CALWUN010000076.1 GCF_944384735.1 uncultured Agathobaculum sp.
GTCGGCTATGTGGGCTGCCAGACCGTGCTGGACGAGGGCTACATCACCAATGTGGCGGTGTCGCCCGGGGCGCGGCGGCAGGGCGTCGGCCGCGCGCTCATTGCCGCGCTGGCCGCGCAGGCACGCGCGCAGGGGCTGGCGTTCGTCACGCTCGAGGTGCGCGCGTCCAACGCGCCCGCGCTGGCGCTCTATGAGGGCGCGGGCTTTGTCCGCGCGGGCGTGCGCAAAAACTTTTATACCGCGCCGGCCGAGGACGCGGTGCTGATGACGCTGCATTTGCAGCGGTGACCGGCTGGCGGCGGATTCCTTTTTGACAGGTGGTTCATGACCCATGAGAATTTTAGCGATAGAGTCCTCCTGCGACGAGACGGCGGCGGCTGTCATCGAGGACGGACGGAAGATGTTATCCAGCGTGGTCGACACGCAGGTCGAAACGCACGCGCTGTACGGCGGCGTCGTGCCCGAGATCGCGTCCCGCCGCCACATGGAGGCGGTCGTGCGCGTGACCGAACAGGCGCTCGCGGACGCCGGGATGGACAAGCACGACGTCGACGCGGTCGCGGCGACCTGCGCGCCCGGACTTATCGGCGCGCTGCTGGTCGGCGCGAACTTCGGCAAGTCGCTCGCCTTTGCGCTGGGCAAGCCCTTTATCCCGGTGCACCATATCCGCGGGCACATCGCGGCGACCTATCTGGCCTATCCCGACCTCAAGCCGCCGTTTTTGACGCTGATCGCGTCGGGCGGGCACAGCGAGATCGTCATGGTGCGCGACTACACGGATTTCGACATCCTCGGCGGCACGCGGGACGACGCGGCGGGTGAGGCGTTTGACAAGGTTGCGCGCGTGCTGGGCGTCGGCTATCCGGGCGGCCCCAAGATCGACAAGCTGGCGCAGGGCGGCGACCCCACGCGCTACAAGCTGCCCGATTCGCACATCAAGGACGCGCCGCTCGACTTTTCGTTCTCCGGGCTGAAAACGGCGGTCATCAACCTCGCGCACAACGCCGAACAGAAGGGCGAGGAGATCGACAGGAACGACCTTGCGGCCTCGTTCTGCGCGGCGGTCGTGCGCACGCTCGTGCCGCGCCTCGAGCAGACCGTGCGCGAAACGCACGTGCGGCGCGTGGTGTGCGCCGGGGGCGTGGCGGCCAATTCGTTCCTGCGCGCGGCGCTGGCCGATATGGCAAAGCGCACGCACACGCAGCTGTACCTGCCGCCGCTGCACCTGTGCGGCGACAACGCCGCGATGATCGGCAGTCAGGCGTACTTCGAGTATCTTGCAGGCAACACCGGCACGACCCTGCAAAATGCTTTCGCCACAGCGGAAATCGGGGAGAATATTTGTCAAAAGCGATAGGCGAAAAGGGCTTTTCAAAACGGGCGGGTTGTTGTAGAATAGAAGTGGTTTTTGCGCTGCAAAGGCCACTTCTGTTTTGTTTTTGGGCACGGCGTGCCTTGCGCGCCGTGGAGAAGGCTGTGGAAGCCGCAACCGCCCGTCCCTGCATCGGGGCGGGGCGCGGGGCGCGCAAAGCGCCGCGCGTGCGGGACATAAAGGAGAGAAAAAAACACAAAATGGGCATGACAATTGCGCAGAAGATCCTGAAGGCGCATCTGGTGGACGGCGAGATGGCGCCGGGGCAGGAGATCGGCCTCCGTATCGACCAGACGCTGACGCAGGACGCGACCGGCACGATGGCCTACCTCCAGTTTGAGGCGATGGGTGTCGGCCAAGTCAAGACCGAGCGTTCGGTCGCCTACATCGACCACAACACGCTGCAATCCGGCTTTGAGAACGCGGACGACCATAAGTACATCGGCTCGGTCGCCAAAAAGCACGGCATCTACTATTCCAAGGCGGGCAACGGCATCTGCCATCAGGTGCACCTTGAGCGCTTCGGCGCGCCGGGCAAGACGCTCATCGGCTCGGACAGCCACACCCCGACCGGCGGCGGCATCGGCATGCTGGCCTTCGGCGCGGGCGGTCTGGACGTTGCGGTCGCGATGGGCGGCGGCGCGTACTACATCCCGTACCCCAAGATGGTGCGCGTGACGCTGACCGGCAAGCTGTCCCCGTGGGTGTCTGCCAAGGACGTTATCCTTGAGGTGCTGCGCCAGATGACCGTCAAGGGCGGCGTCGGCAAGATCGTCGAGTACGCGGGTGAGGGCGTAAAGACCCTGTCCGTCCCCGAGCGCGCGACCATCACCAACATGGGCGCCGAGCTGGGCGCGACGACCTCGGTCTTCCCGTCCGACGAAAAGACCCGCCAGTTCCTCGAGGCGCAGGGGCGCGGCGACGTATGGGTCGAGCTTTCCTCCGACCCGGACGCTGCTTACGACGAGGAGTACACGGTCGACCTGTCCGCGCTCGAGCCGCTGGCAGCCATGCCGCACATGCCGGATAACGTGAAAAAGGTCACCGAGATCGGGCAGATCAAGGTCAACCAGTGCTGCATCGGCTCGTGCACTAACTCGTCCTACCACGATATGATGAAGGTTGCGGCCATTTTGAAGGGCAAGACCGTCCACCCGGACGTGTCGCTGACCATCAGCCCCGGCTCCAAGCAGGTGCTGGGTATGCTCGCCGAGAACGGCGCGCTGGCCGACATCATTGCGGCGGGCGCGCGCATCCTTGAGTGCGCCTGCGGCCCGTGCATTGGCATGGGGCAGTCGCCGGAGTCCGCGGGCGTATCGCTGCGCACGTTCAACCGCAACTTTGAGGGGCGCTCGGGCACGCAGGACGCGCAGATCTATCTGGTCTCGCCCGAGGTCGCGGCGGCGTCCGCGCTGACGGGCGTGCTGACCGACCCGCGCACGCTGGGCGATATGCCCGAGATCGCCATGCCCGGGCATTTCCCGATCAACGATAACCTGATCGTGCTGCCGGCCGAAAACCCGGACGAGGTCGAGGTGCAGCGCGGCCCGAACATCAAGCCGTTCCCGCTGGGCAAGGAATTGGAAGAAAGCTACACGGGCAAGGTCGTGCTCAAAACCGGGGACAACATCACGACCGACCACATCCTGCCCGCGGGCGCCAAGCTGCTGCCGTACCGCTCGAACGTGCCGTACTACTCGAACTACTGCTTCATCAACGTCGACCCCGAATTCCCGGCGCGCTGCAAGGGACAGGGCGGCGGCATCATCGTCGGCGGCGCGAACTACGGTCAGGGTTCGTCGCGCGAGCACGCGGCGCTCGTGCCGCTGTACCTCGGTGTCAAGGCCGTGCTGTGCAAGTCGTTCGCGCGCATCCACAAGGCCAATCTGGTCAACTCCGGCATCCTGCCGCTGACCTTTGCCGACCCGGCGGATTACGACGCGGTCAGCCTGCTCGATGAGATTTCGCTGCCGAACGTGCGCGAGGAAATCGCAAACGGCCGGCAGGTGACGGTCGTCTGCGGCGGCAAGACGTTTATGGCCGACTGCGACGTGTCCGACCGCCAGCGCGGCGCGCTGCTCGCGGGCGGCACGCTCAACTATGCCAAGCAGCATGCCAAGTGATGGAAAAACCGGTCAGTGGGGGCGGTGCCGTCCCCGCCGGCCCGCTTTTCTTGACAGGTGGCAGAACTTTTGTTAAAATAATATCAATGACATAGGAGGATGTGACCATGTCCTTGGACAAGGCGATTCTGGAGAAATTTGAGGCGGTCGTCGAGAGCCAGCTCGCGCGCATTGCCGACATGAAGGCGCAGGACGACTTTATTGATTATGCCAAACTCGACAAGCTCATCATCGGCGTGTGCGGCGGCGACGGCATCGGCCCGATGATCACCGGCATGGCGCAGCACGCGCTCGAGGTGCTGCTGGCCGACAAGGTCAAGGCGGGCAGGGTGGAGTTCCGCGTCATCGACGGGCTGACCATCGAGCGGCGCGCCGAGCTGGGCTGCGCCATCCCGCCCGATGTGATGGAGCAGCTGAAACAGTGCCACGTCATCCTCAAGGGGCCGACCACGACCCCGCGCAAGGGCGACCCGTGGCCGAACGTCGAGTCGGCCAACGTGGCCATGCGCAAGGCGCTCGACCTGTTTGCCAATGTGCGCCCGGTCAAGGTGCCTGAGCTGGGCATCGACTGGACGTTCTACCGCGAGAACACCGAGGGCGGCTACGCCGTCGGCTCGCAGGGCATGCAGATCGCGGACGACCTGTTCCTCGACTTTACCGTTGCGACCTCGCAGGGCTGCGAGCGCATCGCGCGGCTGGCGTTTGACTACGCGAAAAAGACCGGCAAGAACCGCGTCTCGTGCGTGACCAAGGCCAACATCATCAAGACGACCGACGGCAAGTTCCTCGACACCTGCCAGAAGGTCGCCAAGGAATACCCCGAGGTCGAGTTCGACGATTGGTATATCGACATCATGACGGCAAAGCTGCTGGACGACAAGCGCCGCCGTGATTTCAAGGTCGTCGTGCTGCCCAACCTGTACGGCGATATCATCACCGACGAGGCCGCTGAGATTCAGGGCGGCGTGGGCACGGCCGGCTCGGCCAACATCGGCAAGCGTTACGCGATGTTCGAGGCTATCCACGGCTCGGCACCGCGCATGGTGCAGGAGGGGCGCGCCCAGTACGCCGACCCGTCCTCCGTGCTGCGTGCGTCGGTCATGCTGCTCGAGCATATCGGTGAGGTCGAACTGGCCAAAAAGCTCGACCGTGCGCTCGATATCTGCATGTTCGAGGAGAAGAAGGTGGTCGTCAACGGCCGCGCCACCGGCGCGACGGCGCAGCAATTTACCGATTACGTGCTCGATACGATCAAAACGCTGTAACCGCAAGGGATAACAAGGGAAGGGGAGGTCCTGTGGAACGTAAGCAAGAGGTTTCCAAGGCGGTCATTCAGCGGCTGCCGCGCTATTACCGGAACATCTGCGAACTCAAGGCAGAGGGTGTGCAGCGCATTTCCTCGCGCTCGCTGGCCGAGCGCATGGGGTTGACCGCTTCACAGATCCGGCAGGACTTCAACTGCTTCGGCGGCTTCGGCCAGCAGGGCTACGGCTATAACATCGACAAGCTGATGGAGGAGCTCGGCTCGATCCTCGGCCTGCGCGCCGGGCGCACCGCCATCCTGATCGGCGCGGGCAATCTGGGCCGCGCGCTGCTCAAGAATTTCGATTTTGCCGCCAGCGGCTTCAAGCTGCTGTGCGCGTTCGACTCCAACCCGGAGCTCAAGGGCAAGGAATTTGGCGGCCATTCGGTGCGCAGCAGCGACGACCTGCCATCCTTTATTGCCGCGCACAAGCCGGACGTGGCCGTGCTGACCATCCCGCGCGCCAATGCGCCCGAGATCGCGCAGGCGGTCGTCAGCCAGGGCATCCGCGGCCTGTGGAACTTCACGGGAGAGGACCTGCATCTGGGCGGGCTGGGCGTGCCGGTGGAGAATGTCCACCTGTCCGACAGCCTGATGACGCTGTGCCATCTGGTGACGATCGAAGAATAAAGCAAAAGGAACGGCCTGCAAGGCCGTTCCTTTTTTGTCACATTTTATCGAGATAGTAGGGCGTGGTCTGGTACACATAGTAGTTGACCCAGTTGGTGTAAAACAGGTGGGCGTGCGCCTTCCAGGTGACCAGGATTTCGTTATCCGGGTCGTCGCCCTTGAAGTAATGCCGGGGCACCTCGGGGTTGAGCCCCTTGGCCATATCGCGCTCGTATTCCAGCTTGAGCGTGTCCGAGTCGTATTCGCCGTGCCCGAGCACGAAGATTTGCCGCCCGTTCATCGCCTCGACAATGTAAACGCCCGCCTCGTGGGACTCGGCCAGCAGGCGCAGCCGGTCGTCCCGGCGGATATCCTCGGCGCGCACCTCGGTGTGGCGCGAGTGCGGCGCAGAAAAGATATCGTCAAAGCCGCGCAGCAGCGGCTCCTTGGGGGACAGGACGTGGTGGCGGAAAATGCCCGACATCTTTTGGGGCAGCGGGTATTTGGGGATGCCGTAGTGGTGGTACAGGCCGGCCTGCGCGCCCCAGCAGATGTGCAGCGTGGAGTGGACATGGCTTTTGCTCCAGTCCATGATGCCGGTCAGCTCGTCCCAGTACTCGACCTCCTCAAACGGCAGGTTTTCCACCGGCGCGCCTGTAATGATGAAGCCGTCGTACTTCTGGGTGCAGATGTCGTCAAAGGTTTTGTAGAACGTCAGCAGGTGGTCCTCCGGCGTGTTTTTGGAATGGTAGCTCTTGGTCTGGATCAGGTCGACCTCGATCTGGATCGGCGTGTTGGACAGGCAGCGCAGGATCTGCGTCTCGGTGACGATCTTGAGCGGCATCAGGTTGAGCAGCGCGATGCGCAGCGGCCGGATATCCTGCGTGGTGGCGCGGTGCTCGGTCATAACGAAGATGTTTTCGCTTTCCAGCACGGCGCGCGCAGGCAGACTGTCGGCTATCTTGATGGGCAAGCCGACCCCTCCTTTTGCAATAAAATAGCATGTATATTATAGCAGACGGGCGACAAAATCACAAGCGTTTGCCGGCATTGCGGAAAATTGAAAAATAGGGTTGACAAATGCGGCTTGATGGCGTATACTAATCAAGTCACTCGAACGAGGGACATGCCAAAACGCTGCCAAATGTCGAATGAAAAAAGTTCTTGACAAATGGATGCGGGTCTGGTAAAATAAATAAGCTGCTTCCGAGAGGGAGCGGCGCGGGTCGAAAAAGAATGGAAAGAAATGAAAAAAGTTCTTGACAAACTGCTTTGAACCTGCTATACTGAATAAGCTGTCACCGAGAGTGGTGAAGAGTCCTGAAAGGTTCTGAAAACTCTTCGTGAAGCGCCCTGATGCTGGGTTTCCGGCAAAGGAAATTGCACCTTGTAAATTAAACAACGAGAAAGCTTGACTTGG
>NZ_CALWUN010000077.1 GCF_944384735.1 uncultured Agathobaculum sp.
CCGGGGGCAGCGCGGGCGGCGGCCGCCCCGCCTGGAAAGACAGCAGGATGCCCTGCGCCGCGGCCTGCTCCATCGCCGCGCGGCACAGCCCCGCCGAGGTCAGGTTGACGCCGTCGTCGGTCAGGCAGGGCGCGCCCGCCGCAGCCAGCGCGGCGAAGTCAGTCAGCTCCTGCCCTTTCAGCCCCTTGGTGACCGCGCCCGCTTGCAGCACCTCGACCGGGCAGTCCTTTGCCTTGTCCATCACATAGCGGATGATCTCGGGCGTGTCGCAGGTCGGGATGGTGTTGGCCATGCAGATGACAGTCGCGTAGCCGCCCGCTGCGGCCGCTGCCGCGCCGGTCAGCACGTCCTCCTTCTGGGTCTGGCCGGGGTCGCGGAAGTGGACATGTCCATCGACAAAACCGGGCGACACGGTCAGCCCCGCCGCGTCATACACCTCGCAGCCCGCGGGCGCGTCGAGGTGCTCCCGCACGCCGGCGATCACACCGTCGTCCCCGATGAGCACGTCGCGCGGTGCGTCGGTATCGGTATAGGGGTCGAGCACCCGGCCGTTCCGGATCAACAGCATAGCAGATTCCTCCATTTCACAGCAGCCCGACACAGCGGGCGCGGTTTTTCCGTATAGTGCATTGCTGCCCCTATTGTATCATGCCCGCGCCCCGCGCCGCAAGCTATGCCTTGGACGCCAAAGAGGGAAAAAGTCCCGCCATACGGAACCTTTTCCCTCCTTGGATGTGCCCCGGCCGCCCCGTGCGGGTCAGGCCGGTTTTTGTTACATCTGGTGGTCGAGCGTCACGACCGGATTATACCGCGTATCGATCGCCTTGAGCCGGTCGTAAATCTGCATCAGCAGCTCGCGCTTGTCACTCTCGCCATAGCTGTACGGCACGACCACGTCGAAAATCAGGTTGATCTGCCGCGCGCCGTCGACCACGCGGAAATCATGCATGGAAAGCCCCTCGTCGATATCGCGCAGCACGCCGTCCACCTGCGCGCGCAGCGCAGCGACATGCTCGTTGTTGACGTCGATCGGATCCATATGGATGACAAGATACACGCCGGTGCGCTGCCAGACGCGCTTTTCCGCTTCGTCGATCACCTCGTGCACGGCGACAAAGTCCGAATCGCTCGGCACCTCGGCGTGCAGCGAAGCCAGCGAGCGGCCTGCGCCGTAGTTATGTACGATCAGGTCGTGCACGCCGACAATGTACTCGCTTTCGCGCACGATCTCAGCAATATTATGCGCGACCTCGGGGTCGGCGGCCTCGCCCAGCAGCGGCGCGACTGTGTCGCGCACAATGCCGATGCCCGCCCACAGGATGAACAGCGCGACCAGTACGCCGACATACCCGTCCACCGGCAGCGTGGTAAAACGCCCCGCGACCATGCCGAGCACGACGACCAGCGTCGTGATCACATCGTTGCGGCTGTCCTGACCGGCCGCAAGCAGCACGGGCGACTCGATCTGCCGGCCGATATACGAGTTGAACGCACCCATCCACAATTTCACCAGCATGGACACCGCAAGGATGGCCAGCAGCACGCCGGAAAACGCGACCGGTTCGGGATGGATGATGCGGTCTGCCGAGGTTTTAAGGAACTCAAAGCCGACCAGCACGATGATGAACGCGACGATCAGCCCGGCGATGTACTCGGTGCGGCCGTAGCCGAACGGGTGCTTGGCGTCGGGCGCCTTGCCTGCCACCTTGAAGCCGACGATCGAGATCAGGCAGGAAAGCCCGTCTGACAGGTTGTTGAACGCGTCCGCCGCGATCGAGATCGAGCCGGTCAGCAGGCCAATCGTGAGCTTGAGCGCGAACAGGAACACGTTGCACGCAATGCCGACCGCGCCGGACAGCACGCCGTACCGCTCGCGCACGCGCGCGTCCCGTGTTTTGTCCGCGTCGCGGATGAAAAGCCGGATCAAGGCTTTGGTCATAACAATCCCCTCGAATACAAAATGTTATATATGCCAGCCAATATTGCGATCTGCAATATCATAATCGCCGGAATGCCCCACATGAAGCTGCGGTGCAGCGTCTTGTGGCGGATGAGCAGCATGGTCAGGTACACGCCCGGCCCACCGCCGACCAGCGCCCAGAAAAAGAGCGTGCGCTCGGGCACGCGCCGCCAGCCGCGCGGGGCGGCCAGCTTGTCGTAAATACACACGACCGCGCCGATGACGCTGACCGCGGCGAAATAATATAGTACGTTCTGCACGTCCGGTATGCCCCCTGCCGGAAAAATCGCCGCCCGGCCGACGCCGGCGGTATCCCCAAAGTATAGCACACCTACCAAAATAGCACAATCCCTCCGCGCAAAAAAGAATGGCGGCAAGCCTGATAGGGGGTATCCAATACCCCCTATCTGAGACTGTCGAAAAACATAGTTTTCGACAGTCTCTCGATCGGAACCACGCTTCCGATCGAATCAGTTGTATCAAAAAAGCGGGCAAAGCTCGCTTTTTTGATGCCGCTCACAGAGCGGCTGAACAATGCGCGCTGCGGCGCGGGAATTTATCGACAGCCTCAGAATGGCGGCAAGCCGCCATTCTGAGGCTGTCGGGTTTGGGTTCAGCGGTGCAGAAACCGTCCGATCAGACGGCGCCAGCCCGGCTCGGGCGGGGCGGGACGCGTGGCCTGCTCGCGCGCCTGGTTGACCGCCTGCTGCATGAGCAGGTCCTGCGCGCAGACCGGGTCGGACACGGGCGGCTTTTTCTGGTAGCTGCCGTCCGGCTGCAGCACGCGCGCCTTGACCGTGTCGTGCTGCATGGCATAGAGGATATCCATCAGCCGTGCGCGCACCTCGGGGCTGTCGATCGGGCAGGCGATCTCGACGCGGCGCTCGGTGTTGCGCGTCATCATGTCGGCCGAGGAGATGTAGACCTTTTGCTCGGCGCCGCGGCCGAACACGAAGATGCGCGAATGCTCGAGGAAACGGCCGACGATGCTGGTGACCGTGATGTTCTCGGTATGCCCCTCAATGCCGGGCAGTAGGCAGCAGATGCCGCGCACGATCATCTCAATGCGCACGCCCGCGCAGGAGGCGTCGCGCAGCTTCTGGATGATGTCGATATCGGTCAGCGAATTGAACTTGAGCAGCATGTAGCCCTCGGTGCCGCGGGCGATCTGCTCGTCCATACGCGCGAGGATGTTGTTTTTCAGGCTGTGCGGCGCAACCAGCAGGCGGTCGTAATGCCCTTCGAGGTTGGCCATCGCCATGTTGTTGAAGAACGCGCCCGCGTCCTGGCCGATCGACTCGTCCGAGGTGATGAGCGACACGTCAGTATACTGCGTGGCGGTTTTTTCGTTGTAGTTGCCCGTGCCGACCTGCGTGATGTGGCGCACGACGCCGCGCTCCTGCCGGGTGATCAGGCAGATCTTGGAGTGCACCTTATAATCCTCAAAGCCGTAGATGATCTTGCACCCGGCCTCCTCCATGCGCTCCGACCAGTCGATGTTGTTCTGTTCGTCAAAGCGGGCACGCAGCTCGATGAGCGCGGTCACGTCCTTGCCGTTTTCGGCGGCGGCGCACAGGTACTCGACCAGCTTGGCCTTGCGGGCCAGACGGTAGATCGTGATGCGGATGGACAGCACCGCCGGGTCGTTTGCCGCCTCGCGGATCATCTGCAAAAACGGCTCCATCGACTCGTACGGGTAGGAAAGCAGGATATCGCGCCGGAGCGCGGCTTTGAGCAGGCTCTGCCCCGCGGGCAGCATGGCGGGCTGCTGAGGCGTGAACGGCGCGTCGGACAGCGCGGCGCGCTGCTGCTCGGGCAGGCGGTCGCCCAGTGAAAACGCATAGCTCATCTTGAGCGGCGCCTGCCGCGACAGGAAGATCTGCGCGTCGGACACATCAAAGCGCTTGCGGAAATACTCGGTGAAATGGTCGCTGATCGGGCGGTTCAGCTCGACGCGCACGACCGCCATGCGGCGGCGGCGGCGCAGCAGCTTTTCCATTTTTGTGCGGAAGTCGCCCTCCTCCGCACCGAAGGTCTCGTCGTCCGGGTTGATGTCCGCGTTGCGCGTAACACAGAACACGGTCTTTTCCAGCACGTCGTACATCTCGAACACATGCCCGACATATTCGAGCAAAATCTCCTCGATCGGCACATAGCGCACGGTATCCCCGGGCAGGTAGACCAGCGCGGGCAGCGAGGCGGGCACAGGCAGCAGGCCAAGCCGCTCGTTCTTCTTATGGCCGAGCAGCGCGGCGATGTGCAGCACCTTGCCTTCGAGGTGCGGGAACGGGTGGTGCGCGTCAACGATCTGCGGGCTGAGTACGGGCGCGACCACGTTCTTGAAGTATTGCTTGATGTATTTCTGTTCGGCGGGCTCCAGATCAGCGATCGCCAGACGGTGCAGCCCCTCGGCGCGCAGGCGCGCGCGCACGTCGGCATAGGCGGCGTCGCGCCGCTCATACAGCGGAGCGACCGCTGCATAGATGCGCCGCAGCTGCTCCTTGGCCGTCAGGCCGGACTTGTTGTCCACATGGTCCTTGTCGACCGCCGCCATGTCGCACAGGCTGCCCACACGGATCATGAAAAATTCGTCCAGATTGCTGGTGAAGATGGCAAGGAACTTGCACCGCTCCAAAAGCGGCACGTTTTCATCCTCGGCTTCGGCCAGCACACGCGCGTTGAATTGCAGCCATGACAGCTCGCGGTTCTGCGTATAGCCCTGCTCCCAGATTGCCTGTGTCATACCGGTTATCCCCCTGTTTGCCCCGGCCTCGGTCAAATGGCCGGAGGTTCGGTCAGTATACTATTATTATACTGCAATTTTGTGGCGGGACAATCCGTTTTTTGTAAAAAGCATGTAAAACCCGCGAATTTTTTGCGCGCACCGCGGTCTTGCGCCGGCATGCGCAGCCTGTTATACTGTGGATAATCCCCTGAAAGGAGCATATGGCATGAGAAACATCTGGCACGACATCGACCCACGCTGCATCACACCCGAGCGGTTTACCGCAGTGATCGAGATCCCGGCGGGCAGCAAAAAGAAATATGAACTGGACAAGCACACCGGCCTGCTGCGGCTCGACCGCATTCTGTACACCTCGACGCACTACCCGGCCAATTACGGCTTTATCCCGCGTACTTACGCCGACGACGGCGACCCGCTCGATGTGCTGGTGCTGTGCTCCGAGGCGCTCGACCCGCTGGTCGAGGTGGACTGCTACCCGATCGGCGTGATGCGCATGATGGACGAGGACGAGATCGACGACAAGGTCATCGCCATCCCGTGCGAGGACCCGACATGGAATTTCTACACCGATATCAGCCAGCTGCCGCCGCATTACGGCGACGAGATCACGCATTTTTTCGAGGTCTACAAAGGGCTGGAACACAAGCAGACCACGACCTCGGACACGCTCGACCGCGCGCAGGCGGTCGCGGCGATCGCAGACTGCATGCGGCGGTATGAGGTGCACTACTGCGGCATGCGGCCGGAAAAGGGGCATGGCTGACGCGCCGCGGACAAACGGAAAGGACGTGCTGCCGCACGTCCTTTCCGTTTGCCTTCACAGCCGTTCCAGCAGATGCTTGAGCCACGCCTCGTTCATCGCGGGCGTGTCGCGCAGCGGGAAGTCCACTCCCATGCGGTCGTACTTTTCGATGCACAGCTTGTGGAAGGGCAAAAATTCGATCTTTTGCAGGTTGGGATAACGCTCGGCGTGCGCTTTGACCAGCCGCAGGTGCTCGACGCTGTCGGTCAGGCCGGGCACAACGACGTGCCGCACCCAAAGCGGGACGCCCTTCATCGCGGTCATCTGCAAAAAGCCTTCGACCTGCGACAGCTCGGCGCGGCAGTAGCGGCGGTAGTCGCCCGCCGTCAGGAATTTCAGGTCGCACAGCACGAGGTCGGTATACCGCAGCACGCGCTCGGCCGCAGCCGGCGAGCAGCCCGTGCCCGAGGTATCCAGCGCGGTGTGCACACCATGCTCATGCAGCCTGCGGAAAAACGCCTCGACGAAAGCGGCTTGCAGCAACGGCTCGCCGCCCGAGACGGTCACGCCACCACCGTTTTTCCAATAGGGCTGGAAGCGCAGCACACGGCGCACGAGTTCGTCCACGTCGGTTTGCTCGCCGCCCGCCGTGTCCCATGTGTCCGGGTTGTGGCAGTAGATACAGCGCAGCGGGCAGCCCTGCATAAAAACCACGCAGCGCACGCCCGGCCCGTCGACCGCACCGAGCGATTGGATGGAGTGGATGCGTCCGGTCATTCTGTCACAACCTTTCATAGCAGTGATGCGGCTTCCCGCCGCAGGGTGGTGCTTTCCCAAAGCAAAGGAAGCGTCGGCTGCCGCCGCGGTGCAGCGCATCGCTGCCGGGATGTTTCCCTTGCCGAAGGGAACGGTGCGGCTGCGCAGTACATCCTTGCCGGATGCCTGCCCATCGGCAGGGGGATTTCGCCGCCTGCGGGCGGCGGGAACGTTCGCCTGCGCGGCGGGCGCACAAGAGGGGAGACACCAAAGGTTTCTCCCCTCTTGCGAATCACCCCGTTTCCTTCAGGACGCGCTGCGCGCGTAAAAGTGAAGTACCTGTTTGCGGCTGCCACCCAGTCCGCAGGATCAGAACAGCGTTTCCGGCACGCACCCCAGAACCCGCCTCGGCACTCGCCCCCGACAGGGTGCACCCACCTTTCCGGGGGTAAGAGGCAATACCATCTGCGCGGGTCGCCCTCCGCTTCGGCCCCTCGTTTTTCTTTCGCAGCGGTCCCGGTGGGAAGTAGGGGCGCTGTGCGCCCCGGGCTTCGAGCTCACACCAAGGGAAAGAGGGT
>NZ_CALWUN010000078.1 GCF_944384735.1 uncultured Agathobaculum sp.
GCAAAGGGAGTTTTTTTATCATTTTCATCGCCTTAGGCTTTTTTGAACCCCTCGCCTAGCGAGTGGTTTTCTTTATACAAAAAGGCCGACCGTCTGCCACTGGCAGACGGCCGGCCTTGTCTTATCCCATACCTCCCGCTGTCGCGCTTACCAGCGATTGGCGTGATGATATTGCAGATAGCGCAGGATGAGAAACTCGTTGATGAGGAACAGCAGGTTGCTCGGCCAATATTCCATGGCGCCGCCCAGATCGATCGGATGGGTGAAAAACGGGATGTTGATGTCGCTGAGGTAGATCAGCCGGTTGGATTGGATGCGGCAGATCGACGCGACGACCCCGCCGTGCCGCTTGACGGCTTCTGCCGCCTGATTGACAAAGGCGTTATCGCCCGACAACGAGATCAGGATGACCAGATCGTTTTCCCCAACGCGCTCGGCCAGCTTGCGCATTTCCTCCTCGCCCTCAATGACATGCAGAAGCTTGTTGGCAGTGAAGAATTTCTGCTTGAGGTCGCAGGCGGCCAGCTGCTGCACGCTGCCCGAACCGTAGACATAGGTTTTGCCTGCGCCGTCGATCAGCGAAAACAGGTCGCTGAGCTCCACGCTGCTGATGTATTCGAGCGTCTGCCGGTAGTCCTGCGCGGTGCGCGCAATCGTATCCGGCGGAAAGCCGCCGCTTGCCGACGGCTGCTGCCATTTGAGCACGACCTTGAGCTCGCTGAAGCCTTTCAGTCCCAACTTTTTGGCAAAGCGCAGGATGGTGGTGTGCGAAATGTTACAGGCAGCGGCGAGCTGGTCGATCGAGATCGTCCGGCAATCCTCCGGGTGCTTGCGGATATAGTCCCAGATATACAGTTCGTTCGCGCTGAGCTTATGGTAATTCTGCTCGATCAGGTCTTCCAGCCTCATAGCCGCCTCCGTTCCGATAGGCCATATACTTGAGGAACAGCAGCTCAACCAAAATGAAAAACGAGGTGGTAGACTGGTACTGCGTCCCTAAAACATTCATCTCCATCTCCACCGTGCCGACATACAGCCGCATCGGACAGAGCTGTGCCAGCGTATTGTCCCGCCTGCGGGTGATGGACACGGCCGGGATGCCGCGCACGCGCAACGCACGCGCCAGCTGCAATACCTGCGGCGACTCGCCCGACACCGACAGGATGATGACCAGATCGCGTTCGGTCACGTTGTGCAGCAGCACGTCGGCCTCGGTGCCGGCATGGATGGTGTAAAACCACTTGTCGCAGGCGAGGAACGCGCGGCACAGCTCGCGCGCGACCGCGTCCTGCAGCATGCCGGACGAAAACACATAGAGGTTTTCCGCCTCGTCGATGCGGCGGAACAGCGCGGTGCAGTCCTTGGCACGGATCTCGGCGATCATGTCGGCATAAACCGCACAGGTCTGCTCGATATAGTCGGGCAGCGCCTGCGGCGGCCCGTCCTCCATGCGCAGCAGCACCTTGAGCTCGCTGAAGCCATGCAGCCCGAGCTTGCGCGCAAAGCGCAGGATGGTCGTGCGCGACACATTGCAGCGTCGGCCGAGCGCCTCGATCGACAGCGAAGCGCACTCGCGCCGGTGCGCGGCAATATACTCCCAAATATACAGGTCGTTTTCGCCCAGCTGCGACCGGTTGGCGTTGAACAGCTCGTCGAGCGTCACGGCGTCACCTCCGTCCTCCTGTGGTTATCAACAGTATATCGGACGCAGGCCGTTTTGTCCAGCCGCATGTGCAAAGCCGCGTGAAAAACAACGGTTTCCACGCGGCTTTGTATGGGGAAAATGAAGGAATGGGCGGCTTATTTCAGCTCGGGCCAGTAACCCTTGTTGGCCTCGATCAAATCGTCCAGAATGAGCTTGGCAACCCGCGCGCTCGGCACGGTCTTGGACAGCGTCAGCGCCTGCCACAGCTTCTGGTAGCTGCCCTCAATCCACGCCTCGACAGCCAGCTTCTCGACGCTGACCTGCTGCTCCATCAGGCCCTTCTGGAACTGCGGGATCGCGCCCTGGCAGATGCGCTCGTAGCCGTTGGAGCCGACGATGCAGGGGATCTCGACCATGGCGGTGCGGTCGAAGTTCTCGACGGCGCCCTCGTTCGGCACGATCAGCAGGAAACGCTCGCGGGTGTTCTCGGCGATCGCGCAGGCCAGGTCGACGATGTAGGTCGCGTGCGCGTCGGCCTCGAAGCCGCCGTCCTTGGCCGTGCCCTTGGCGATGATATCGCGGCAGATGCCGAAAACATGCTTTTCGCGGCCTTCCATGACCTCGTTGGCGCGGGTGTAGTTCGGGTCGGAGTGCTCGACGACGTAATCCGGGAACAGGTAGTATTTCAGATAGGTGTTCGGGATGGTGGTCGGGTCGACGGCGTACACGTCGCGCGCCTTCTGGAAGGTCGCAGCCCAGCTGTCGTCGACGTGCTGGTTGGTCATGGACAGGGCATCGGCAAAGCCGTTGGCCGCGACATGCTCCTTGATGGCAGGCATCAGGTCGTTGCCGTCCTTGTCATAGATCTTGTGCCACCAGCCGAAGTGGTTCAGGCCGTAGTAGCCGACCTGCATCTCCTTGCGGCTCTTCAGGCCGACCATGTTGGCCATTTTCTCCTCCAGATCGATCGGCATGTCGCAGATGTTCAGGATCTTGGAGTTCGGGCGCAGGCGGCGGGTCGCCTCAGCGACGATGGCCGCCGGGTTGGAGTAGTTGAGCATCCACGCGTTCGGGCTGTACTTCTCCATGTAGTCGAGGATCTCGATGACGCCGCCGATCGAGCGCATGCCGTAGGCGATGCCGCCGGGGCCGCAGGTCTCCTGGCCGACCACACCGTACTTGAGCGGGATTTTCTCGTCCTTCTCACGCATCGCGTACTTGCCCACGCGGATGTGCGCCAGCACGAAGTCGATGTCGGTGAAGGCGGTCTCGGGGTCGGTCGTGTAGCCGAACTCGATGTCGGGCGCGTTCTCCTTCAGGTAGATTTCACACGCCTTGGCGACGATCTCCTGACGCTCGGCGTCGTTGTCATAGAACATGATCTTGCGGATCGGGAAGCGGTCGCGCTCTTCGAGCAGCATCAGCGCGATGCCCGGGGTGAAGGTCGAGCCGCCGCCGGCGACGGTTACTGCATATTTCTTGTTCGACATTTTTTATTTTCCTCCTTGCAGAACGATGAAAAATGAAGTGGTTAGGTTGGTTTCTGTGTTACAGCGGCAGGGCGCCCAAACGCATCGTGGCGAACAGGCACAGCCCGGCGAGCAGCAGCACCAGCACGCTGCCGCCGCACTCGGCGAACAGGCGCTTCTTGTCCGCGGCGCGCCATGCGGCCGACGGCGTCACGCCGCAGGTGCGGACGGTTTTGAATAGGATGAGTCCGAGGCCGACCACGCCGACCGAGCTCATGGTCATCAGCTCGGCGATCAGCAGCAGGGTCATATTGACCACGGCGTAAGCTGCGCGGCCGTCGGACAGACGGCGCTGGCACAGCATCAGCAGCCAGCCGACATAGGGCTGGAGCATGGCGGCCAGCAGGGTGACCGCCATGGTCGGGTTACCGGACAGCACGCCCGGATCGTCGAGCGAGGCGCCGCCCGTGCCCACGCGGAGGTAGGCGAGGTAAACGAAGGGCATGCAGAACAGCACGACCTGCAGGATGCGGAACCAGCGGTCCAGCTTGGTGGGGGCGCTCAGCTGCTTGGTTTTTGCCATGGCGGTTCTTCCTTTCTTATGTTACATCAGGATTCTTCGGCTGCTTCCATGCCGAGCAGCGCTTCGACGTTGGCGCGCACCTTGGGCACCGACAGGCCGATGATGACCTGCACGGATTTGCCCTTGACCATCGCGCCGTGCGCGCCGATGGACTTGAAATAGGTATCGGGTTTGACCAGATTGATGTCCTTGACATTGACGCGCAGGCGGGTCGCGCAGTTGGTCAGGTCGACGATGTTGTCCGCGCCGCCCAGACCTTCGAGCACCTTGGCTGCCAACTCGTCGCGGCTGCCAGCCTTGCCGCCCTTGTCGGCGGCCTGCTTGTCACGGTATTCCTGCTTGGAGTAGAACTTGATCTCGTCCGCATCTGCCTCGCGGCCCGGGGTCTGGAAGTTGAACTTGAGGATGAGGAAGCGGAATACGACAAACCAGATGCCGGTGAACACCAGGCCGATGACCAGCATCAGCAGGTACTGCTGCCAGTGGTTAGCCATCAGAGGAATCCAGTTGAGCGAAGCCATTTCGATCGCGCCGCCCGAGTGGATGCCGACGATACCCGCCAGATACATGACGGTCGACAGAGTCGCGGCGAGGATCGCGTGCACAACGAACAGCGGCGGAGCGATAAACAGGAAGGTGAATTCGATCGGCTCGGTCACGCCGCAGAAGATCGCGGTGAGCGTGATCGGGATGAGCAGCGCCATGACCTTCTTTTTCTTTTCCGGACGGGCGGTTGCGTAGAAGGCCAGCGCGATGCCGGGACATCCGAAGATTTTGGAGAATCCGGTTGCGGTGAAACCCGCTTCGGGTACCAGCGACTTGAGCGAGGCGGTCGAGGCCGCGATCTCGGGCAGGCGGGTCGCCCAGTAGGCGTACAGGCCGCCGGGAACGACCGCGTTGTCATAGTAGAACGGGGAGTACAGAATGTGGTGCAGGCCGAACGGGATCAGCAGGCGTTCGAGCAGGATGAAAATCCAGATGCCCAGCGCGCCCGCGCCCTTAACGAATCCCTGAAAGGCCAGCATACCAAGCTGCACCTTCGGCCATACGAGCGCCGAGATCAGCGCGACCGGAATCATGACGAAAAAGCCGACCATGAATACGAAGGTGGAGCCGTTGAACGAACCCAGCCAGTCGGGCAATTCGGTGTCATAAAACTTGTTGTGCAGCCAGATAACAATGCCCGAAATGGCCAGCGCACCGATCATGCCCATGTCGAGCGTCTTGATGTTGGCGATCATCGCAAGGCCACTCGTGCCGCCGACCTCAGCGGAAAAGTCCACGCCGAATGCTGTGCCCCACTGGGAGAGCATCGTGCTCAGGAAGTAGTGGAAGGTCAAATAGAGGACAAGCGCCTCCATGCAGCAGCGCGCATTCTGCTTCTTTGCCATGCCGATTGGCAAAGCCACTGCAAATAGCAACGGAAGCTGGTTGAACACCGTCCAGCCGCCCTGCAGGACGACGTTCCAGCACTGGTAGAACAGGCTGTCCGGCTTGGCCAGATCGCCCATGATCGCTTCGGTCGTGAACAGCGTGCCGATACCGACCACAATGCCCGCAAAGGCGAACAGCAGGACCGGGGTAAACATCGCGCCGCCGAATTTTTGGATTTTCTGCATCATAGCGTATGGTTTCACCCTTTTCTCTTTTATTTTGCCGGGGGCCTCCGCCCCCCGTGGGATGCTGCCGGGGATGGGTTGCGCAGCAATTTTCACGCCCTTTCTCAGTAAGGTTTTCAGCCGGCTGTTCTTTCTGAAAACAGGATAGCAGGTTACAGGGGCGGATGCAATGCCTGCGCCCCGTTTGGGGAGAGGGGGCGGCATTTGATAGATTTTCACATTTTTTGTGATTTGTCACGCACAAGAGCCGCGCCCGTCGGAAGCCGGTAAACCGCACCGTTTCCGGGGATTTTCCCCAAAAACACCAGAAATAAAAGGGATGCTCCTTTACAAGTTGCACAAGCCGTCGTATAATATGGAAAGACGAAGCTCAACAAAAGTTGCACACCCTGTACAAAAATCCGGATGAGAGCAGAAAGCAGGAAAACCATGAATATCGACACCAATGGTCTGGTTTTTACCAATGACAACTGCATCGGCTGTAACCGATGTATCGCGGCCTGCCCGGTTCTGACCGCCAACTCGGTCGTAGAACAGGGGGGCAAACAATTTGTGCATGTCGATCCGACCAAGTGCATCGCATGCGGCGCCTGTCTGGACGTATGTGAGCACCATGCGCGCGAATATAACGACGATACCGAACGGTTTCTGGCCGACCTGCGCCGCGGGGAGAGTATTTCCATCCTGTACGCGCCGGCGCTGATCGCCAATTACCCGCAGAACTACCGATATATCCTCGGCACCTTGCAGCAGATGGGCGCAAAGCGCGTCATCAATGTGGCGTTCGGCGCGGACATTACCACTTGGGCCTACATCCAGTACATCCAGAAAAACAATTTTCAGGGCGGCATCTCTCAGCCGTGCCCGGCCGTGGTGCGGTATATTGAGAACTTCATCCCCGAGCTGCTGCCCAAGCTGATGCCGATACACAGTCCGATGCTGTGCGCAGCCATCTATGCGCGCAAATATATGGGCATTTCGGATAAGTTTGCTTTCCTGTCCCCCTGCATTGCCAAAAAAGCCGAGATCATGGACCCGAACACGCATGGGTTTGTCCAGTATAACGTGACGTTCGACCACCTGCTGCACCACCTCGGCAAGCAGGGCATCGGCAAAACGCCCGCCAAGGAAGAACTGGTCTCCGGTCTTGGCACCATCTAT
>NZ_CALWUN010000079.1 GCF_944384735.1 uncultured Agathobaculum sp.
CCTTTATCCTGCCAGTATTTGATTTTTTGACTTCACATCGTGTTCCTTGCCTCTGAAAACATTGATTTTACTGGACTTTCCCATGTTTTCTTATTAGGAGGCGGGGAACTGCCACAGGTTTTTTTATATTCTGTATGCCGGATTATCCGTTCCTGCCCTTGAATTGCAGCATCATGATATCCTTGTACAGGACGCTCTCCAAATCTTCATCCAACGGGTCAAACGCGCAGCCGTACCGCCACGAAGGCGTCTGCCCTTGTTCAGCCAGATTCCGGCAGGCCGCTACCGTGCAGGGAAGCTCATACGGATAACGGTATTCCTGCGTCAGATACGGGATGGACAGGATCAGCTGCCGCCCCACCTCCAGCTTGAGCGGACTGTGCAGCGCAACGCCCACCAAACTGATATCCTCCAGCTGGCACTTGCCGCGGAAGCGGAAGCCCGGCCCCCACAGGATGGTCGCCTCCACCTCGACGCGCTGCCGGAACGCCCGGCGGCACTCGTTACAGGCGACGGCGTTTTTCACAAAGATGTTCCACCGGTCCTCTTCGCACATCGACACCGTGCCATACAGCATGACCAGCGTGCCCCACGATTCGCGCACCCGCACCTGCACCTTGACTTTGGTGCCATGCTCCACGCCCAGGGGCGCTTCGCTGTTGCGGCGCGGCTCGATCGTGACCAGTTTGAACTCCGGATCCTGCTGCGCCACATGCCCGGCGAAAAACAGATAGTTGTCCTCCGTCAGCACCTCGCACGCCGCGCCATCGCAGGCAGCGAGCAGTTCCTCCAGCGTATGCTGTTCGATCGGCGTTGTCTCAGCCGACGGGATTACGGTCTGCGGTGTCTCCACCGACGGCATTGCGGCCTGCGGTGTCTCCACCGACGGCATTGCGGCCTGCGGTGTCTCCGTCTGCGGCGGCGCTGGTTTTGGTTCGTTGTTTGCCTGCGTCCGCCCGAGCCAAGCGGAGGCATGTCTCGCAGCTGCTAAAATTGGATTCATAGCCAGTTCCCCCTCTTCGCTGCTGGCCGTGAAAAGCAGCTCAGAAAAATCGTCTAAGGTAACGCCGCACAAGGCGGCAAAAACGATTTGCGAGTCCGTTTGGCATCCGGATAGAACACGTTTTGCAGCATTGCGCGATCTATCACAGAAAACGCAGCAAAATCCGGGTGGAACATTTCCGCAAAGCGCCGCAAGCCCCATGGCGCGGCGTTGCCCTGATATCCTGTCCATAGAGTAGCACCGTCTGCCGGTACTGTCAAGGAAAAAAACGGTTTTTTGACAATTCTTTGCACGGCCGCAACACCAGCCGTCCCACCTGCGCGCCGGTCACTGCTTGCTGTAATAAACCACAGCCACCTGTCCGTTGACGACCGAGGGGTAGGCGTGCAGATACGTTGACCCGGTGCTGACCGGCTCCTTGATCTGGTGGTACGGCTGGGTCACATCGACCGCCACGCAGCCGGCCGACGCGGGCAGCGTTGTACTCTGGCCGGTTTTGGGATCGGTGAAGGTGAACTGCCCGCCGGCATAGGTCACTGTCTGGTCGATCTTGCGGCTGCCCGTCAGCGTGATATAGGTCACGCCGCCGCTCTGCCGCAGCGAGGTATAGCCCATCAGGCCGGTGTACTTTGTGGCGCTGTCGTAATTCTCGATCACCACGTCGCAGTAGCTCTGCGCGCCGATGCACACATTGACCACATTGCTCTTATCCTGATAGACCGCGCCCGTGCCGGTGCTTTCCAGATGGGTCGCGCGGTACAGCATGACCGCCATCTCCGCGCGCGTGACGTTGGCCTTGGGGTTGAGCTTGCCGTTCGTGCCGCCGATCACCTTGGCGCCGACCAGCTCGCTGACCGCCTCGGTCGCGTAGGACGAAATCTTGCTGGTGTCCGAAAAGGCGGCGAGCGAACCGGCCTGCAGCGACAGGTGCGTGCAGTCCAGCGTGCGCTTGAGGAACACCATCGCGTCCTGCCGCGTCATGTAATTCTGGGGCAAAAAGCGGTTGTCGCTCGTGCCGGTGGCCACGCCGAACGCCTTGGCCGCCGTGACCGACTTGCTGTAATAGGCGTTGCCGGGCACGTCGACAAACACACCCTTGCTGTCGATCTGGCCGCTGTCAAGCGCCTCGCTCATGCCGAAGGCCCGGTCCAGCATCACGATAAAATCCGCACGGGTGATCGCATTGGCCGGATAAAACAGGTGGTTGCCGCTGCCCTTGATGACCCCCGCTACCGCGAGGGTATCGACCTGCCGGTGCGCCCATGCGTAATTCTCTGTAACGTCATAGAAATAGACAGAATGATCGGGGAGATACGCATAGGTTTCCGTGCTGTCGAACGCCAGCGCCGCAGTCAGCGCGCTGGCAAACGTCGCAGCGGCCAGCAGCACAACCGCTGCCAGTTTCCGCGTTCTTGTCATCTTCTTCTCCTTGCCGTAATGGTTGACAGCGGGGCGGTTTCGCCCCGCAATGCATAAATTACTACAGAATTATATCACATCCCAGCCCATAAGGCAAGTTAAAAGATGACTAAATTTGTCGCAGGCTCTTTGTTATCCCAATTACTGTATGACTTTTCCCCGGTTTTTGCGCACTTTTCCAGCGATAACCGACCGGATGCGTGTTCAGCGCTGTTCGGCGCGGTACCAGCGGTAGCTGAGCACCGTCGGGATGAGCGATGCCAGCAGGAGCGGCACGAACAGCAAAACGAACTTTGCCGTATCGCTCGGGATAAACGCCCCGATCACGCCCAGCACGCCCGCCGCGAAGAACAGCCGCCCTGCCACCCGGTGCGTGCGCGTCCAGACCGCCTCGCTCGACAGCGTCCACGGCGTTTTGATGCCGCAGAACCAGTTCATGCGGAATTTGGGCATGACATTGCCCAGATATACCACCAGCAGGCTGACGATCAGGCAGACCACCATCGCCACGTCCACCGTGCCGGGGCGCAGCGCCTCGACCACGCAGATGCCCGTCATCGCCAGCATGAACAGCATCATGACCGCCTGGAACCCAACATAACTGGCGGAAAATTTTTCATAGTTGCGCTTCTTGGGGTCAAGCCGCGGCAGAAAATAGAACAACACCGCCAGCAGCGGCGTCATGCCCGCCACGACCCAAAGCTGCCATTTGGCCGAATAGCTGACCTGCCCGTTCAGCTCCCAGTGCATCGGGATCTCGGCCGGCAGGCGGCTGTACACCGCCGCTGTCAGCACGACCGGCAGCAGCGACAGCACCCAGACCGCAATCTGCGCCTTACTGATTTTTTTCATCGTCGTTCCCACCTTTCAGCGCCGTGACCCACTCCAAAATCTCGTCGACCACGGACATGTTCAGCTCGTAATAGATGTACTTGCCCTGCCTGTCGTCCAGCACCAGCCCGGCGTCCCGCAGGATGGACAGATGGTGCGACACCGTCGCACCCGACACGTCGAAGTGCGACGCGATCTCGCCCGCCGGCAGCGGCCCCGCGCGCAGCAGCGCGAGGATGTCCCGCCGGATGGGGTCGGACAGCGCTTTGAACGTCTTTTGGAAACTCACGGGTTATCCCCTCCCCTGTACGGACGGCGCGCCGGGCACCAGCCCTTTTGCCCGCAGTGCGGGCAGGTCAGCCGCCATTCTTCGTTGATGTGCTGCCGGAAAAGCAGCTTTGTCCATGGCAGCGCGAACAGTTCGCCGCACGACGGGCACCAGAACCGGCACCGCGCCAGCGCCCGCGCCTGTAAGAAAACCGCGCCCACCAGCAATGCAAGCGCACCCAAGCCAACCCAGACCGCCATAGGCGTCACGCCCCTTTCATTTAGACCTTTGTCTAATTGAATGATAGCCCAGCGCAGCACAAAAGTCAAGTGATATTTCGATAAATCTCTAAATGATATAGGATGCCCTCCCCGTGGCAAGCAAGCAACCCCCAGCACCCCCGCGCCGCAGCGCGTATCTTATCGGAAATGGCAACAGGTTGCCATTTCCATAAAAACCGGGAGCATGTATCCCGGTTTTTATACCAACCGCTGGCAAGTGTGCCTGAAAGGCGCGCGCAGACAGCGGCAAACTCGATCGGAAGCGTGGTTCCGATCGAGCGTCTGTCGCAATCCAGCGACAGATTCAAAAAAAAAATCCCCAAGGCAAAGCCTTGGGGATTTTTTTATACGCTATACGGGAACTTACGCCATGCCGTTGAGCTTGACCGTCATCTTGCTCTTCTTGTTGGCCGCGTTGTTCTTGTGCAGGAGGTGCTTGGCAGCCGCCTGATCTACCGCCTTGACAGCGGTCGTGTAAGCAACAGTCGCTTCCGCCTTATCACCGGCAGCAACAGCCGTATCGAACTTCTTCAGCGTGGTCTTGAGCGCGCTCTTGGCCATCTGGTTGTTCATCGCCTTGACAGCGTTGACCTTGACACGCTTCTTTGCAGACTTGATGTTGGGCATTCCGAAAACACCTCCTTCGTTTTCTATTCGTCAGTGTTTCTATTCTACCATCCCTTTTCGCAAAATGCAAGCCTTTTTTCCAAGAAACTGTATAAAAAATGCGGTGCACCACAAAATATGCGAAAAGGAGTGGTTGCAATGGCATTTCGAACCGATCTGGCGGTCGAAGCGGTGGAAAACCTGCCCCACGCCGCCGATTTACAGCAGGTCAGGCAGTCCGGGCGCACGATCGAGGGCTTTTCGGTGCATGAGGTCGACATTCTGGGCGAAGCCGCCGCACGCGAGATCGGCAAGCCCCGCGGGCGGTATGTCACGCTCGAGCTGGACGCGCTCGTGCGGCGCGAGGAGGACGCCTTCCCCCGCGCCTGCCGCGCGCTGTGCGCGCTGCTGCGCGAGCTGCTGCCAGACAGCGCCGCATCCGGCCCGATGCTGGTCGCCGGTCTGGGCAACCGCATGATCACGCCCGACGCGGTCGGCCCGCAGGCGGCCGACCATGTGATCGCCACGCGCCATCTGGTCGAGCAGGTGCCCGACGTGTTCTCCTCGTGGCGGCCGGTGTCCGCGCTCGCGCCCGGCGTGCTCGGCCAGACGGGCGTCGAGACCGGCGAGGTCATCTGCGGCGTGCTCGACCGCGTCAAACCCGCCGCCGTGCTGGCGGTCGACGCACTGGCCGCCGGACGGCTGTCGCGCCTGCTGCGCACCATCCAGCTGGCCGACACCGGCATCACGCCGGGCGCAGGCGTGGGCAACGCGCGCGCGGCGCTCAACCGGCAGACGCTCGGCGTGCCGGTCATCGCCATCGGCGTGCCGACCGTCGTCGACGGCGCGACGCTCGCACATGAGATCGCCGCGCAGCTGGGCAACCCGGCCTGCGAGGCACTCGACGACCTTTCCCTGCCCGTCATGGTCACCACGCGCGATATCGACCGCGAGGTCGCGGACATCGCGCGCGTCATCGGCTACGCGGTCAACATGGCGCTGCACCCACACCTGACCGTCAGCGACATCGACCTTTACCTGTCCTGACCACATTCCGGTCATACCGGCGCGGGGACGGGCGTATGATGGAAACAAACGCAAGGGAGGTGGCGGCTATGGGACGGCGCAGAAGGCCTGTCCGGCGGCGGCGCGGCATCGGCCGGCCCGCCGCCGTTATGCTGTGCTTTGCCGTCGTGCTGTTCGGCCTGTCCCATGTGGGCGGCGAACAGGCGGCGCGGCAGGCGATCGCACATCTGGCGGACAGCAGCGGCTTTGTGCTGCGCGCGGTCTCGCTGGAGCTCGGCCTGTCCGCCGCGCAGGCGGCGGTCTATGTGCCGCGCACGGCGGCGGCAGCGCGCAATGAGGACGCGGCCGACCCGCTCGCGGAAAGCGCCTATATCCCGCTTGCCGAACCCAACGACAACCCCGTGCTGGACGCCGCCGACAAAGCCGCGACCATCACGGTCAACAACGAGACCTCCTACGAGGTCGACGTGGCGTCTTGCCTTGCCGCGGACGCGGCCATCCACGTCAGCGGCGACGGCCCGCAGGTGCTGATTGTGCACACGCACGGCAGCGAAAGCTATACACCGGACGCCGCCTTCCCCTACACCCCGACCGAAAACGAGCGCACAACCGACACACGCTATAACGTCGTGCGCGTGGGCGACGAGCTGCAAAGCCTCCTCGAGCAAAACGGCATCGAAACCGTACATATCCGCGACATCTTCGACTCCCCCGCCTACTCCGGCTCGTATGACCGCTCGCTCGCCGCCATCGAGCAGGCGCTGGACGAATATCCCTCCATCCAGGTCGTCATCGACCTGCACCGCGACTCCATCCTGACCGACGACGGCCAGCCCTACAAAACCTCGTGCACCATTGGCGGCGAGGAGATGGCGCAGCTGATGTTCGTCGTCGGCACGGACGACGGTGGCCTGACCCACCCGGACTGGCGCGACAACCTCAATTATGTCACCGGCCTGCAATACGAGCTCAACCGCACCTACCCCGGCCTGATGCGGCCGGTCAACCTGCGCACGCAGCGCTTCAACCA
>NZ_CALWUN010000080.1 GCF_944384735.1 uncultured Agathobaculum sp.
GCCTCGACCATGATCCAGCCGGTGTAGCCCGCCTTGTCGAGCAGGTCGAACACCTTGTCGAACTCGACGCAGCCGTCCGGGTCGCCCGGTACGGTGAACGCGCCCGCGCGGACAGCGTCCAGGAAGGACCAGTGCTCCGCACGTGCCTTCTCGACCAGCGGCATGCGCATGTTCTTCAGGTGGACATGGCCGACACGGTCAGCAAACTTCTCGAGCATCTTGACCGGGTCCTCGCCCGCGAAGGTGAAGTGGCCGGTGTCGAAGCACAGGAACACATACTTGGGGTCGGTGTTCTCCATCAGGCGGGTGGTCTCCTCGACCGTCTGGCACACGGTGCCCATGTGGTGATGGAAGCAGGTGCGGATGCCGTACTTCTCCATGGACAGCTTGCCCAGCTTGTTCATGCCGTCGGTAAAGCGGGCCCATTCCTCGTCGGTCAGCACACGCTTGTTCTCCATGTCGAGGACCGGGGTGTCCAGCTGGCCCTGGATGGAGCCGGACTGCTCGGATACGTTGATCGCGGTCGCGCCGACGTAGGACAGGTACTCGAGCTCCTTGATGAACTCAGCCTCGACCTCTTCGTACGGCTTGTCAACCAGGAAAGAGGAGAACCACTTGGACGCGATCGTCATGTTGCGCACGTCGAGCATGTGCTTGAGGACTTCCTTGTCCTCCGGGTACTTGTGGCCGACTTCGCAGCCGTCAAAGCCCGCGAGCTTCATCTCGGAAATGCACTGCTGGAACGTGTTCTCGTCGCCCAGATCCCACATATCATCGTTGGACCAACCGATCGGGCAGATGCCCAGCTTTACTTTCTTCGGATCTAACATGTGTTATTCCCTCCATTTTCGTCTCTCTTGCGCGTGCCTTGGCATGCGCTTTTACTATCCTTATTGTACTCAACAATATACCAAAAGTCAAACGCATTTTTGCACAGAATATGGCTGTGCAAATGACCTTTTTACCAAATTGCACAGCACCGCTGTGCGCGTGCACGCAAGCCGCCCTTCCGGCGGTTTGCCGCGGGGTCAGATGCGCGCCACGCCCGAGTCGCGCGCGGCCTGCGCCACCGCGTCCGCGACCGCGCGGATGACCTGCGGGTCGAACGCCATCGGCATGATATTCTCAGCAGACAACTGCTCATCCGGCACGCAGTAGGCGATCGCCTTGGCGGCGGCGAGCTTCATCTCCTCGTTGATGTCGCTGGCGCGCACGTCGAGCGCGCCGCGGAAGATGCCCGGGAAGGCGAGCACGTTGTTGATCTGGTTGGGGTAGTCCGACCGGCCGGTGCCGACGACGGCCGCGCCGCCCTTCTTGGCGTCCTCCGGCCAGATCTCGGGCACCGGGTTGGCCATGGCAAAGACCATCGGGGCTTTCGCCATGGTGGCGACCATCTCGGCCGTCAGCACCTGCGGCGCCGACATGCCGAAGAACACGTCCGCGCCCTTGATGGCGTCGGCCAGCGTGCCGGTCATGTGGTTGCGGTTGGTCACCTTGGCCATCTCGGCCTGCGCAGGGTTGAGGCGCTCGTCACCCTCGCAGACGATGCCGAAGCGCTCGACCATGGTCACGTCGCGGATGCCGAGGAACATCAGGAACTTGGTCACCGCGATCGCGGCCGCGCCGCAGCCGTTGACGACCAGCTTGATATCCTCGACCTTGCGGCCGGTCAGGCGGCAGGCGTTGATGAGCGCCGCGCCGCAGCACACGGCCGTGCCGTGCTGGTCATCATGGAACACCGGGATATTGCAGACCTCTTTCAGGCGGCGCTCGATCTCAAAACAGCGCGGCGCGGCGATATCCTCCAGATTGATGCCGCCGAACGAGCCGGAGATCAGCTGGATGGTGCGCACGATCTCGTCGACGTCCTTGGACGCGACGCACAGCGGGAACGCATCGACGTCGGCAAACGCCTTGAACAGCGCGCACTTGCCTTCCATGACCGGCATGCCGGCAATGGGGCCGATGTCGCCCAGGCCGAGGATGGCCGTGCCGTCCGTGATGACCGCGACCAGATTGTGCCGGCGGGTATAGGTATAGCTGAGCGAGGGGTCGTCCTTGATGGCAAGGCAGGGCTCGGCCACGCCCGGCGTGTAGGCGACCGACAGGTCTTCCTTGCTGCTGACCTCGCACCGCGCGACGACCTCGATCTTGCCGCCCCACTGTTCATGCGCCTTGAGCGCGCGCTCTTTCAAATCCATGCTGCTTTCCTCCATCGCTTTCGCGTTATTGTTCTGCGTCCTATTTTACCGCAAATTCCCGCCCCTGCATAGGGGGCAATGTGCATTTCCCGGATTTCCTCACCGCAGGCGCGACAAAAGGGCGTGCCGCGCACGCCCTTTTGGTTTTGCGGCCAACCGGCCGTTTTCTGCAAATTACTTGCGGGCGATCGCCTTCTTGGCAGCCTCTACAATGTGGGCAGCCGTCAGGCCGTACTCCTCGCGCAGGAAGCCCTCCGCGCCGACCTGGCCGAAGCGGTCCTCTACGCCGACCATCTCCATCGGAACCGGGCAGTTCTGGATGACGACGTTGGCAATTGCGGAGCCGAGGCCGCACTTGACCTGATGGTTCTCGGCGGTGACGATCGCGCCGCACGCCTTGGCGGAGTCGATGATCAGCTGCTCGTCGAGCGGCTTCCAGGTGAACATGTCGATGACCTTGGCCGAAATGCCCTCAGCCGCCAGCTGCTCCTCTGCCTTGAGCGCCTCATCGACCATGATGCCGGAGGCGATGATGGCAACATCCTTGCCGTCCTTGATCGTGACGCCCTTGCCGATCTCGAAATCGGAGCCGTCGCCGTAAACGGTGGTGAAGGTCTTGCGGATCATGCGCATGTAGGAGAACTTGCCGGAAGCGGCCAGCTTCTTGGTCAGGCAATAGAGCTGCGCATAGTCGACCGGGTCGACCACAACCGCGTCCGGGATGGACAGGTACAGGGCGCAGTCCTCAAACGGCATATGGGTGCCGCCGTTGTACGCCGCGCAGACACCGGGGTCGGAACCGACGATGTGCACCGGCAGCTTGGCGTAAGCCGCAGACATGAACGCCTGGTCAAACGCGCGGCGGGAAGCAAAGCAGCCGAAGGAATGGACGAATACGGTCTTGCCCGTCGCGCACAGGCCGGCGGATACGCCAACGGCGTTGGCTTCCGCGATACCGGCGTTGATCGTGCGCGCCGGATACGCCTTGGCCAGCTTGCCGGTGTTGATGCAGTTTTCAAGGTCGCAGTCAACGTGCATGACCGACGGGTCCTTCTCCATCATTTCGAGCATGGCGGAAACGTAACCGTCGCGGTTGGCGCGGGGATCCTTTTCGTGTTTTCCAATCAAAGTAAAGCTCATGTTCGTACCCTCCCTTACTGTGCCTTGATCTCAGCGAGCTGCTTCTCAGCGTAGGCAATGGCTTCTTCCCACTGCTCCTTGGACGGCTGAGAGGAGTGCGCGCCCGTGCCGTCGGCAAAGGTCGCGCCCTTGCCCTTGACGGTGTTCAGGACAATGCAGGTCGGTACGTCCTTGGTGGCATAAGCGTTCTGGATGGCGTCGTAGATCTGCTCAACGTCGTTGCCGTCGGCGCACTCGACCACATTCCAGCCGAACGCCGCAAACTTGGCGCCAATGCCCTTGGCGTGCTTCATCACGTTCTCGCAGGCGCCGTCGAGCTGATACTTGTTATCGTCCACAAAGCAGATCAGGTTGTCCAGCTTGTAATGTACCGCAAACTGCGCGCCTTCCCAAACCTGGCCCTCGTCCGCCTCGCCGTCGCCGACGAATACGAAAACGTGGTTGTCGCGGCCGTCGATCTTGTTGCCGAGCGCCGCGCCGGTCGCGGTGGACATGCCCTGACCGAGCGAGCCGGTCGTCAGGTCGACGCCGGGGGTCTTGGTGCGGTCGGTGTGGGACGGGAAATTGGTGTGCGGCTGGTTGAGCGTATAGGCGTTCTCCAGCGGATAGAAGCCCTTCAGGCCGAGCGTGGCATACATCGCCGGGCCGGCATGGCCCTTGGACAGCACGCACCAGTCGCGGTCTTCCCAGCGGGGGTTCTTGGGGTCGATCTTCATTACCTCGCCGTACAGAACAGCCAGCGCATCAATGATCGACATCGAGCCGCCCACATGGCCGAAGCCGAGCGAGCCGATCGTCTTCAGGGTTTCCAAACGGATTTCCTGCGCAAATACGCGAAGCTCCTGCATCTTTTCTGCTTTCTGCATTGCATACACCTGCCTAATTCAAAAATATTTTCTCGTAACGGAACAGGTTCCGGCCCCAGCGGCCTGTGCCGCTGTAGGTTGATTTCAGTGTACCACCAAACTACCCAAATTTCAACCAAAATTCACACACTTGCTCACAAAAATTCGGTCGTTCGTTTTGTATCCATCGTAATATTCCATAAAAAAGACATGCCGTTTTCTTGTATTTTGTTGGTTATGTCTTGGATACTTTTTCAATCTTTCATGAGTATCTCTGCGGCGTCCGCCGCACCTGCATATTTGTACCCGCCCGGAACAGATGTTGCCATCATTTCACCATCCCCTTTTGCCGCAGAAATATTTTTTCGCTGCGAAACCGTCGGAAACCTTGTGGAATATCGTTTGCGTTCACGCCCCCGCACCTTGCAGGCGCGCAGGAAGTTTACAAAGGCGGCTTTTTGCGTATTTTGGGACGATGTAGACATATTCCGTTTTTTTTGATAAAATAGAGAAAAATGTCCTGACGAGAATTATGGGTTAAGATTGGGGATCTGGGGAAGATGAAAGTCAGCCGTCTCAATTCAATTGAACAATATGTGATTTCGCGCGAAACCGTCAGCATAGATGAGCTGTGCGAGGTATTCGGTGTTTCCAAAAACACCATCCGCCGCGACCTCAACGAGCTGGAGGTGCGCGGGCACATCACCAAGGTGTACGGCGGCGTGACCGCCACCGTCCCGTCGGGCGCGGTGCCCACCCCGATCCGCTCCGGCCTGAACCCGATCGACAAATCGCTCATCGGCCGTCTGGCCGCCGAGGAGGTCGCCGACGGCGACACCATCTTCATCGACTCGGGCACGACCACGCTGTGCCTGCTGCGCTTCCTTGTGGCGAAAAAGCGCATCACGATCATCACCCACTCGCTCGGCGCGCTCAGCGAGGCCGCCAAGTATGACAACCTCAACATCATCTCGCTCGGCGGCATTTACAGCCCGACGACCGACTCGTTCGTCGGCCTGTCGACCATCGAATCCCTGTCCGCCATGCGCATCAACAAGGCGTTCATGGGCGCGACCGGTGTGTCGCTGACCGCGGGCATGACCAACACCACCTTCCTCGAAGCCGAAATCAAGCGCGCGGTGGTACAGCGCGCGGACATGATCTTCGGCATGGTGGACTCGTCCAAAATCGGCAAGGAGGCGATCGTCACCTTCTGCCACCTGAAGGACCTGACCGCCTTTATCACCGACCGCGAACCGCCCCGCGAATATGTCGAGCTCTGCCGGCAGGAAAATGTGCGGCTGCGCTTCGAATAACGGCCCTATCCATGCAAGCACCGGACCCCCCGGTGCTTTTTCTTTTTGGCGGGGCGCCGCGCAGACATCAAAAAAGCCCTCCCCGGTACGGGGAGGGCTTTTGCCCATTTGATGCGATGCCGCTGCGCGGTATCAATAGTGACGGGCTTCGTACAGGTGATCCTCGATCGCCTTGCGGGCAGCCTGCACTTCCGGCTTGGTCGAAACCTCGGCCACGCCGACGCGCCACCAGTTCTCATAGCCCTTGGACATGGTCTTGGGCAGCACCTTCATGTCGATAACGGTGGAAACGGTCTGCTTCTTGGCGTCCTCGATGGCAGCCTTGAGCTCGTCCATGGTCTTGACGGTGTAGGTCTTGCAGCCGTACGCCGCGCCGATGGCCGCGTAATCGACCTGGATGACCTTGCCCTTGTGGATGCCGTTGGTCACGCCGTCCTCGAGCATGTTCTTCTCGGTG
>NZ_CALWUN010000081.1 GCF_944384735.1 uncultured Agathobaculum sp.
GGTGAACGACTCGGCCACGCCGGTGTTGCTCAGCAGCACCGGCACGCGGCACTTGGGGCCGGTCACCACGCGGGAGCCCTGCAATGCCAAATCCAGCCGCTCGACGCCCGCCGCGTCCGCCGCCGCCGCGCGCGTGAAGGTCAGGCCGTCGCCCGTGCCCAGCAGCGCCGCCTGCAGCGCGTTGCCCGCCGGGGTCAGCCCGGCGGATGTCCATTTTACAGGGTTGTCGCTCATTTATCTCACCTCGATTTCCGTGTAAGTCCTGTTTTTCGTGCCGGTCAGCGCGGTATGCTGCGCAGCTTCCGCCTGCCGGCGGAACAGCACCACTTCGACGTCCGCGTACACCGTGCGGCGGCTCGCCGCTGCCGCTGTGTAAACGCCTGCCTGCGCCTCGCGCAGCAGCTTGACCGCCACCGTGAACGCCACATGCGCCGGGATGACCTCGCGCAGCGATGCGGTCATCGCGTCCAGCGCCGTCGGAAACGCGCCGGACGAGTCAAACAGGAACTGCACGCGGTGTTCGCGCGGGAATTCCTCCACGGAGGACACCGCGCCTGCCGCGTAAGCCGCGGCGACATTTGCCAGCATTGCCCGCGTGGTTGTCTGCGGTGCGCGCATCTTGGCCTTGACCCGGCTGCGCCGGTCGTCCAGCGTGTCGGTGATGCGCGGCGTGACGCCGTATTCCCGCTCCCAGTAGACGATGCCCCACGTCGCGGTGTCGATGGTGAGCTGCGTCAGCCAGTCGAGCGCCCGCGCGCGGAACGTTTCGCCCAGCACCCAGAGGATGCCCGCTGCCGCGCCCACCTCCGGGCTGGCGAGGTACCGCTCGGGCAGCAGGTCGGCCAGCTTACGCGCCATCGTCCGCCGCCCCCTCCGCAATGCCGCTGACCGTCACGGTGCCGAGCAGCGGGATCTCGTCCTTCGCCAGCGGCAGGTTGACCGTACCGCCGTTGATGGTAAGGTCTGTGCAGTCGGTCACGCCGGGCAAGCCCATCACCAGCGCCAGCACGCGGTTGTACACCACCGCCGCGCCGTCCGTGAACGCGATCTCGCCGAGGTATTCGGCCAGCCGCTCGGTAAGTTCCTGCTGGGTGTTCAATTTGGACACGGTTCCATCAGTGGACACCGTCACACTGACATCAACCGGCACGCCCGCCGCGCCCACGACCGTCACCTCGGCGGTGACCGGGCGCTGCGTTTCGATATAGGCCGCGACTTCGGCGCGCAGCTCCTCGGTAACCGGCTGCAGCGCCATATCCGCGATGATGACCTTGACCGTGCCCGGCCCGTCCCAGCAGCGGATGACCGACGCCGCGCCCACGCCGTTGACCTCGAGCGCCCACTGGTGATAGTGCCGCTCATTGCCCGAGGTCGGCGGCGTCTTTTTATAGGCATCCAGCCGGGCAAAGAGCGCAGCGTCCGTCTCTGGATCGGTGCCGCCTGCGGCATCCTCGCCGTTGACAAGGCCGGTTACGCCGCTGACCGCCTGCTGCGTGCTGACGATCGCGCCCGCGGGTACGTTGTACGCCGTGCCGACCGCGTCCGCCGTCGCCGTGACCGTGCCGCTGCCGGTCTCGTCCAGCGTGAGCGCTTCGTCGGTTAAAAAGCCCAGCCCTTCCTGCGTGACGCACCGCGTGCCCGCCGGGATGGCCGCACCAGCCGAACCGGTGAAGGTCAGCAGCACGCTTGCCACCGTGCCCGGCTTGCGCATGATGCCGTAGGCCGCCGCGTCCTTGTCGATGAAGCGCCCGCTCGTCTCGTCCACGAACGAGATCGGCACCTGCGCACGCAGCGCCTGCAAGCCTTCCCAGAACACATAGGCGCCGGGCGCAAGGATGATTTGCAGCAGGCCGCCCTCGCCCGTGTACAACCCCAGCTCGTCCTCGATAAAGGCACGCAGTATGTCTTGGATACCCTCGGGCGTCAGGCTGTCAAAGTCCTGCGCAAGCAGGGTTGTTTTGAGCGCGTCCAGCTGCGTTTGCAGCGTTTTGGTTTTATCCGGCATCGGTTTCCACCTCCATATCCAAGTCACCGTATACGCTCCGGATGGTAAAGCTGACGATCAGCCGGTCGCCCGCCCCGGTAACCGTCATGCCGGTCACCGCGGTGATATATGGGCAGGCGAGCAGACATTCCTCAATGTAGCGCTGCACCTCGGCGCGCTTGGTCTCGGGCTGATAGCCCTGCCCGATCAGCGTATAAATCTCGCTGCCGTAGTTTGCGGAAAAGCACGGCCAGAGAAACCGCTCGGTGTGCAGCGCGTTCCACGCCCACACTGCAACCGCCTCCGCCCGCTCGACCACGACCGGCACGCCCCGCCGCAGGATCGGCACATCGTTTGCAAAATCCCATGCGCATTCGCGCAGCACGGGCAGTCCGGCCGCCGGGGCGGCTGCCGTCGGCTGCAAATACGGGAAAATGCTCTCCTCGGCCATGGGTTACCCTCCTTCCATCGTCAGCAGCACATCGTAGTGCTGCCGGTCCGCCGAGCGCAGCAGCAGCACGCGGTCGCCGCGCTCCACGCCCTGCCGCAGTCCCGCAGCAAAGCCCAGATCGTCCTCGGTCAGCGGCAGATCGTCCGCTTGTACAGCAACTTCGCCGTCGTGCTGGATGTCCTTTGTCACATGGCCGAACAGCAGCTTCATACCCGTGCCGGACGTGGCTGCGCCCGGACTGTCCAGCGCACGCGCCAATTCCGCTACTTGGCTCATGCGTCCACCTCGCTTCCGCTCTCGCTCTCGCGCATCTCGTTTCGGAAATTCAGCGTCAGGCGGCAGGTGTACACCCCGTTTTGCCAGACGTGCGTATCCTCATCGATCCAGCAGGTGTTGGCAAGGCCGGTGTATGGCTCAGCGATGTAAATGGTGTTGCCGGTGATGAGTTTGGTGTGACCAAGGCAGGTCACACTGGCACGCCGCTCCACGCCGTTTTCCTTGAGAATGTCCCGTGCCTCCGCTTCCGCGTCCTCGCCGTCCGACTGCGTCAGCACGTCGGCCAGCAGGCCGTATTTGCGCACCGCCGCGTCGTCCGAGATCGACCGCAGGGTATTGCCCTCACTGTCCACGATGATGACGCGGTTTTTCATGGTCTCGATGCTCTCGCCGTAGGATGCGGTCTGCAAATTCGTGCCTTGTTGCAAAATAACCGACTGCGGCGTCACCGTGCGCTCGATCACATTGAGCTGCCGCCCGGAAAAGCGCAGCAGATACTGCTTGCCGGTTTCCCGGCTCGCGAGCGTATAGGCCGTGTCGATGATGCGGTAGATTTCGGTGGCCGAAAACTTGCGCCGGATGGCGACGCCGGTCTGCGCGAGCGACCCGACCGGCACACCGTAAGTGCTGCACAGCTGCCGCGTGATGGTTTCGGGCGTCTCGCCCGTGTATTTGCGGCTCGCCTTGCTGTTTTTAAGGTAAAACCCGAAGTCATAGCAGGTGACCGACATCGTGGACGCGTCGGTTGACTTGTCCTTGCTGACCACCACGCCGATGAACAGCGTATCATCCCCAATGCCCATCGAAATGCCGCCGCCGAGCGGCAGATAAACATAGGGCAGGCGCGGGTCGGTTGCCGAGACGATCATCTCCAGCTCGAGTGCGCGGCACACGGTGTCCACGTCGCCCGACCATGTGATACGCCGGAACATGTGCGACACGTCCCACTCGCCCTCGTCGTTGCGCACATGCACCCACGGGTGTACATATTGGTATTGCTCCATTCGTCCGCCCCCTTTACAGCGCCGACGCGGGCGGGATCTTCAAAACGCTCCCGTCGTAAATCAGGTCAGGGTTTTGGATGCCGTTATAGACGGCGAGCTTGGGGTACAGACCCGCGTTGCCGTAATACTTACGGCAGATGCCGGAAAGCGTGTCCCCCGGCTGCACCATGTGGTTCTGCACCGCGGTCTGCGCGGGCGTTTGGGTCGCGCGGGCGGGCGTGGACACCGCCGCGGCCTGTCCGGAGGACGTGCCCTCGTCGCCCACCAGCCGCACCGGATTCGGCTGCCGGTGCCGCCGCATGGTCAGCACGCAGTAGTAGTCGCCCACGCCCTCCTGCTGGCGGTATTGCAGGTTTTCCAGCAGCACCTCGCACTGGGTCTGGCTGTCCGACACGATGAAGCGGCACACCTGCTTGTTGTCGCCCGTCAGCTCGAAAAAGTCGATATAATGGAACGGGTCAAGCACGGCGGTCGCGTCGTTGAACGGGTAATCCTGCACGGGCAGCATGAACTCCAGCCGCTCGGTGAACAGCGTGCGGTCGCCCGCAAGATGTACGTCCCCGAAGCCGGTCAGGTTCACCGTCTCGATGTTCACGCCGCGATCGATCACATATTCCTTGGGGGTCACCGGCAGCACGACCTCCTGCCCGGTCACGAGGTTTACAAAGATAATGCGTCGCTTGCCGCTGCGGTGTGCCTGCACCTGCTGAGACACGATATTGCCGACCATGCCGCCAACAATGCCGCCGATAATCCCCCCGCTGATGATGGGCATAGGGCGTCCCCCCCTTTCCTGAAAACCAAAGCACCCCGTCTCTGCCAACTTGACAAAGACGGGGCGCACGCGCTATAATGAATATACAAAGGGACGCTGTTACAGCAGTCAGACCCAGAGTTTAGTCAATCATAAATGTTGACCGTTCGGGGCCAGCCGAGCGGTCAACGCGCTTTTACAAGCAAAATATGTAGCAACAGAAGTGCCCATATTACAATTCTTGCGAATTGTCTCATAAAGCATCACCCCCTTCAAAGGGAGTGCCTGACCGCTATATGTAACAGCGTCCGCCCTGATTATAGCATACGCTGTCGTTCTTTGTCTACGAGCCGCCCTTCGGGGCGGCTTTTTATGTGCGCACGATGCGCCGCGCGGCTAATATGCGCGCCGCGACCGCCTCGGCGATCGCCGAAATATCGCTGTCCTGCCGGACGTGGTACGTCCCGCCCAGGTTGATGACGACGCCGCCCGTACCGCCCTGATCCTGCGCCCGCGCCTCGCGCGCGGTCAGCACGCGCTCGCCCTCGTGCAGCAGATAGAGCGTGTTGTCGCGCGGCACGCGGTTTTCGCCGATGGCGCGGTAGGGCGAGGTCGCGCCGGTCAGGTGCGAGCCGGTGGACACGCCGGTAGCTGTACGGGCGGCAGCCACAGCAGCAATGCCGACGCTGGTGCACATACTCTGATACACCACCGGCACGGTGATCGTGTCCGGCACATAAGCATTGATCGCCGAACTGATGCCCTTGGTCAGCTCCTGCCCAAGCAGATATCCTGCATTTTCATATGCCCCTCCGGCACTTGCAGCGATACCGTCAGCCAAAGCGATATTGGCGGCGGTCATGGCATCGGCTGCATCAGAATCCATATAGGTGTTATAGGCCAGTGTTTCAGCCTCGCCCTTGAGCGTTCCCAAGTCCGTCCGTGCCGCAAATACTTCCGCATCCGATGACGCAGAGCTTTCGATGGTCGCCATAGCGTTCATGTATCGCTGGTGCAGGTCTTCGACCTGCGCGGCGATTTTGGCATCCATATCCGCGGGCATCTCACCGGTAAACATACCGTTGAACACATCCTGATAAATGCCCTGCTGGAGATTTTCCGCATCGGCCTTGAAACGACCCATCTGCTCATTTAGCTCCATCATTTTTTGCCCGGCTTCGCCCTCGAGCCAGTCGATCTGGTCGGACATGCCGATCTTTTTGCCCTCGTTGTAGCCCTCGCCCATGGCGTTCTGCAGCTCCTGATTCCAGCCCTCGAGCGTCGAGGACAAGCCCTCAAACCACAGCGCCACCACGATGCACACCGCGCCGCACGCGGCAAGGGCATCGGGCAGGAATCTCAGAATGCTTTTCATGCGTCATCCTCCACGCCGTCCAGCAGCAGGCACTCGCCGGTCGTGGCGATGCCGATGTGGACGAAAAACGCAGCGCGCGCCTTATCGTCCGACGCGCCCTGTGCCTGCTCCCA
>NZ_CALWUN010000082.1 GCF_944384735.1 uncultured Agathobaculum sp.
ATTATCAGCCTGAAATCGAGTGCGCCAGCCGGGAGCAGATCCTGGCATGGCAGAACGAGCGCCTGGTCAAGCAGGTGCGCAACGTGTGGGACAACGTGCCCTACTACCGCAAGAAGATGGAGGAAAAGGGTCTGACGCCGGACGATATCCAAAGCGTCGACGACCTGCACAAGCTGCCCTTCGTCACCAAGGACGACCTGCGCGAAGCCTATCCCTACGGTCTGGTCGCGCGTCCGCTCAAGGACTGCGTGCGCATCCAGTCGACCTCGGGCACGACCGGCAAGCGCGTCGTCGCCTTCTACACCCAGCACGACCTCGACCTGTGGGAGGACTGCTGCGCGCGCGCGATCGTCGCGGCGGGCGGCACCAATGAGGACGTCTGCCAGGTGTCCTATGGTTACGGCCTGTTCACCGGCGGCCCCGGCCTCAACGGCGGCAGCCACAAGGTCGGCTGCCTGACCATCCCGACCTCGTCGGGCAACACCGAGCGCCAGATCATGTTCATCAAGGATTTGAGCGCGACCATCCTGTGCTGCACGCCGTCCTACGCCGCCTACCTCGGCGAGTCGATGAAGGAAATGGGCATGGGCCCGGACGATATCCCGCTCAAGGCCGGTATCTTCGGCGCGGAAGCGTGGAGTGAGGAAATGCGGCAGGATATCCAGAACACGCTGGGCATCAAGGCGTATGATATCTACGGCCTGACCGAGCTGTCCGGCCCGGGCGTCAGCTTCGAGTGCTCGGCACAGTCCGGCATGCACATCAACGAGGATCACTTCATCGCCGAGATCATCGACCCCGAGACGGGCGAGGTGCTGCCCGAGGGCACGCAGGGCGAGCTGGTGTTCACCTCGATCACCAAGGAAGCCTTCCCGCTGCTGCGCTACCGCACGCGCGACATCTGCGTGCTGACCCGCGAGAAGTGCCCGTGCGGCCGCACCCATGTCAAGATGTGCAAGCCGCGCGGCCGCAGCGACGACATGCTGATCATCAAGGGCGTCAACGTATTCCCGTCCCAGATCGAGACCGTGCTGATTGCGCAGGGCTATCAGGCCAATTACCAGCTGATCGTCGACCGCGTCAACAACACCGACACACTCGAGGTCATGGTCGAGATGACGCCCGAGAACTTCTCGGACAACCTCGGCAAGATCACCGAGATGGAAAAGCATCTGGTTTCCGCGCTCAAGGCCATGCTGGGCATTTACGCCAAGGTGCGTCTGGTCGCGCCCAAGACCATCGCCCGCAGCGAGGGCAAGGCCGTCCGCGTCATCGATAAGCGCAAGATTTAAGGAGGCGTCACCATGACTGTTTATCAGATCTCTGTTTTTCTGGAAAACCGTACCGGCCAGCTGGCTGAGATCACCAAGATCCTGGCCGACAACAGCATCGACATGCGCGCCATCTCGATCGCCGAGACCTCAGACTACGGCGTGCTGCGCCTGATCGTCGACCAGCCGCAGAAGGCCACGTCCATCCTGCTCGAGCAGGGCTTCATCCTGTCCAAGACGCCGGTCACGGCCGTCATGGTGCCCGACCAGCCGGGCGGCCTTGCGCCGGTTCTCCAGCTGATCGCGGCGGGCGATATCGACATCGAGTACATGTACTCGCTCTTTACCCACAAGGAGGGCAATGCGTACATGGTGTTCCGCGTGTCCGACGACGAGAAGTTTACCTCGCTGCTCGCGCAGAACGGCATTCAGGTCGTTTCGCGGCAGGAGCTGGGCATCGGCGACTGAGTTCCGCGGCTTTACCGCGGATGCGCCCAAAGCGGCGCAAGGCTCCGGCGCGCCCGGCACGCAAAGCCGGGCACAGACGGACTGAAGCCCTCCGACAGTAGTCGGAGGGCTTCAGTCTGTCGATAAAGTCCTCGCGCCGCAGCGCGCATTGTTCAGCCGCTCTGTGAGCGGCATCAAAAAAGCGAGCTTTGCCCGATTTTTTGATACATTTGATTCGATCGGAAGCGTGGTTCCGATCGAGAGGCTGTCGAAAACTATGTTTTTCGACAGCCTCAAGCCCTCCGACAGTAGTCGGAGGGCTTTTTGCGGCACGCGCTCAGAGCAGCGCGAGGATTTCGTCCTTGGGCATCGCGCCGACGGCCTTGTTGGCGACCGCGCCGTTTTTCATCACGACCAGCGTCGGGATGCTCATGACGCCGAACTGCTGCGCCAGCTCGCCCTGTTCGTCGACGTTGACCTTGCCGACCTTGATGTCGTCCCGCTCGTCCGCGATCTCGTCCACCACCGGCGACACCGCGCGGCACGGGCCGCACCACACGGCCCAGAAGTCCAGCAGCACCGGCTTGTCCGATTGCAGCACTTCGCTTTCAAAATTTTCCTTGGTAATGGTGAGAACTGCCATTGTTTTCCGCTCCTTTTTTCGTTCTGTCCGGCGGCATGCGCGCCGGAATATCGGTTATGATAACCGTTTTGCGCCAAATGCAAACGGCTATTCGGCCTGCATGGCCGCGTGCTCGGCGGCCAGCTCGTCATACAGCTGGTGGAACAGCCAGCCGAGGTTGTTTTCGGTCACGACCGCCTTGTACGGGATGGAAACGCCCGCGCCGCGCATTTCGCGCAGCAGGATCTCCAGCCGCTTATCGGTAAAGCCGTCCATGACCAGCATGGGCTGCGCCAGCACGGGCGCTTCCGGGTTTTCGCGTGCGTCAAAGCCCTTGCGGCCCAGCAGGCAGCCGACCGTCTGCCCGACCGCGTCGGGCGCGATGTTTTTGATGCGCACGCCCATGCGCGCAAGGATGGGCTTGAGCAGCGCGCCCTGCGTGCCGTCCGCGGGCTGGTAGAACAGCACGGTTTCGCGGGATACCGCCATGTGGGGTGCCTCCTTTGTGTTGTGGAATGGCAGGCCGCGCGCCGCCGGATGCGCCACGATCGGCCGTCTGGTAGTATTGTACACCGGGGAGCGCCCTGTCAACAAGTCGTTTTGACAAATTTGATGTAATTTCACACCATTCTTTTTCACATCCGGCAAGGGTTTGAGGTTGACAGACCGGATTGCTTGCCCGTATAATAAAAAAATCAAGGTTTGGAGGGACGGCGCGTGAGAAAATTCCACTATCTGTTATCCGGCGCGCTGCTGTGCGGCATGCTGGCGCTGGGCGGCTGCGGGCAGACGGCCGCGGACGGCGGCACGCTCGAACCGACGGCGGACGGAAGCGGCACGCAGGGCGACAGCGCCTCGTCCGGCGTGCTCAGCAGCTTTGCCGCGACCGATCTGGACGGCAACGCGGTCGACCAAAGCATGCTGGAGGGCTACGACCTGACGATGGTCAACGTCTGGGCGACGTTCTGCGGCCCGTGCATCAGCGAGATGCCCGACCTCGGCGCGCTGGCGCAGGAATATAAGGACAAGGGCGTGCAGATCGTCGGGCTGGTGTCCGACGTGCTGGATACCGACGGCTCGCTTAACGATACGCAGGTGCAGACCGCGCGTGATATCGTCGCCGAGACCGGCGCGGCGTATCCGCACCTGCTGCCCTCGGACGACCTGCTGGGTGTGCTCGCGCAGATCCAGTATGTGCCGACCACCTTCTTTGTCGACAGCACGGGCGCGCAGGTCGGCTCGGCGGTCATCAGCGCGCAGAGCCGGGACAAGTGGGTCGAGACGATCGACGCGATGCTCGCGGAGGTGCAGGGATGAGCTTTATCCGCCGCAACCGCATATCGCTGCTGCTGTGCGCCGCAGCTGTATTGTGCCTTGCGTGGGGCGTGACGCACGGCCAGCACGAGACGGTGTTCCGCAAGGCGGTCAACATCTGCATGGAGTGCATCGGCCTTGGGTAAGCTGCGCACGCACCTGCGCACGGCGGTGCAGCTTGTGTTTGCCGCGCTGACCAACGGCTACGCCGCCGGATTCTTGCAGGGCACGATCTACAAGGGGCAGGGCAAGCTGATCTGCGTGCCCGGCCTGAACTGCTATTCCTGCCCGGGCGCGCTGGGCGCATGCCCGATCGGCTCGCTGCAGGCCGTCCTCACCAGCCGCGCGGGCAAGTTCCCGGCCTATGTGCTCGGCTTCCTGCTGCTGTTCGGCGCGCTGTTCGGACGGCTGGTGTGCGGCTGGCTGTGCCCGTTCGGGCTGGTGCAGGACCTGCTGCACAAAATCCCGTTCCCGAAAAAGCTGCGCCGCCTGCCGGGCGACCGCGTGCTCAAATGGCTGAAATACGTCATCCTCGCAGGGTTTGTCATTGTGCTGCCGCTGACCGTGCTCGACATCGTCGGGCAGGGGCAGCCGTGGTTTTGCAAATACATCTGCCCGTCGGGCACGCTGTTTGCGGGCATCCCGCTGGTTGCGTCCAACCCGCCGCTGCGCGCCGCGCTCGGCTGGTTGTTCACCTGGAAGGCAGCCATCCTTGCCGCGCTGCTGCTGTTGAGCGTGGCCGTTTACCGGCCGTTCTGCCGTTACCTGTGCCCGCTCGGCGCGGTTTACGGGCTGTTCAACCCGGTCGCGCTCTACCGCTTCCGCGTCGACGCGGACAAATGCACGCAGTGCGGCGCCTGCCGGCGTGCCTGCAAGCTGGATATCCCGGTCTGGCAGACGCCCAACAGCGCCGAGTGCATCCGCTGCGGCGACTGCCGCCGCGCCTGCCCGCACGGCGCCATCCGTGCGGACGCCGCCGCGCCCGCCTGCCGCAAGGCGCGCCGCTGACGCGCGGCCGGATTTTTTCCGCCGGCCTGAGAAAGATAATTGTCAATACCGCGCGCCGCGTGGTATAATATCCATAGACCCGTTCGCATGGCTCGGCCATGCGCAACGCTGATTCTTTTAGGGGGAATTCTCTTGACTGCTGTATATGCCATTCCGGTATCCGCCGTGAATCCGGACGACGGCGCATCGCGCGCCCGCCTGTCCCGCGGCCGTCTGGAACAGGTCGACCGCCGCCGCGGCGCGGCACGGGCGCAGGGCTTCGCGGCCTCGCTGCTGCTCGAATATGCGATCGCGCAGCAGTTCCCATGGGTGGTGCACCCGCTGGCCACCTCGATCGCCGAGGGCGGCAAGCCCTATCTGGTATCCGAGCCGGGCATCCACTTCAGCGTGTCCCACTCGGGCGGGTGGGCGGTTTGCGCGGTCAGCGACCATCCGGTCGGCGTCGATATCGAGCGCGTCGAATCCGGGCGGCACGACATTGCCTCCCGCTTTTTCCACCGCGAGGAGGTGCGCTACCTGAACACGCTGCTGCCCTCGATGCGGGACGACGCGTTCTACAAGCTGTGGACGCTCAAGGAGAGCTTTGTCAAGACCACCGGCCGAGGCCTCGACCTGCCGCTGCGCAGCTTCTGGATCGACATCCGGCGCATGCCGCCGCGGTTGGATTGCAGCGAGGTGCGCGGCACCTATTCGCTGTTCCTGCCCGACTTTGCCGACCGCAGCTACCGGCTGGCCGTGTGCGTCGAGCAGGCGAACGCCGAAGCCCCCAAGCTGCATATCATGGAATGAAAAACGACGCCATACGGCGTCGTTTTGAGGCTGTCGAAAAACATGGTTTTCGACAGCCTCTCGATCGGAACCACGCTTCCGATCGGATCAAATGTATCAAAAAATCGGGCACGGCCCAGGCCGCCTTCTCTTGGCCTACGGTCAATTCACCTTGAAGCTCGCTTTTTTGATGCCGCTCACAGAGCGGCTGAACAATGCGCGCTGCGGCGCGAGG
>NZ_CALWUN010000083.1 GCF_944384735.1 uncultured Agathobaculum sp.
TAAGCTCGTTTACGGTGACAATACTTGGCTGGCGACGGCCCGGGAAGATAACTCGACGCGCACATGGACGCCGGTTCTGCGGAACCGGCGTTTTGTTTTTGCTAAAATTTTGCTAGTTGTCTTTCTTTCGCCTGTATTTTTATGGTATACTTAAACCCTACTGAAAATATAGGCTTAGGGGCGATGCAATGAAATGAACAAAATCCTGAAAGAAAAAGCGGTCGAATCGCTCAGCTCGGTGCTGCCGATCACACTGATCGTGCTGCTGCTCAGCATTACGATCGCGCCGCTGCCGGTCGGCACGCTGGTGCTGTACTTAACCGGCGCCGTGCTGCTCATCATCGGTATGGCGTTTTTCTCACTCGGCACGGACGTTGCAATGACGCCAATGGGCGAGGGCATCGGCGCAGAGCTGCCGCGTACTAGAAGCCTGCTTGTGCTGGTCGGCATTACGCTGGTGATCGGCGTGCTCATCACGATTGCCGAGCCGGATCTGCAGGTGCTGGCCGAGCAGGTGCCGTCCATCCCGAACGCAGTGCTGATCTGGACGGTTGCGGTGGGCGTCGGCCTGTTTTTTGTGCTCGCCATGCTGCGCACGCTGTTCAAAATTCCGCTGGCGATGCTGCTGATCGTGTTTTACATCGGTGTGTTTGTGCTGTCGGCCTTTGTACCGAATGAGTTTGTCGCAGTCGCGTTTGATTCGGGTGGTGTGACGACCGGCCCGATCACCGTGCCGTTCATTATGGCGCTTGGCATCGGCCTTGCGTCGATCCGCGGCGACCGGGACGCGCAGGACGACAGCTTTGGTCTGGTTGCGCTGTGCAGCATCGGGCCGGTGCTGGCCGTGCTGCTGCTGGGCATTTTCTATCCGACCGGCGGGACCGGCTATACCTCGGTCACATTGCACGATGTGCAGGATACCCGCGAGGTGGCCGTGCTGTTTGCGCACAGTCTGCCGGAGTACGTCCGTGAGGTGGTTTCCGCCTTGGTGCCGATCGTGCTGTTCTGCGCAGTGTTCCAGCTGGTCTCGCGCCGCTTCCACCGCTTGCAGCTGCAAAAGATCGGCGTGGGCTTTGGCTATACGTTTATCGGCCTTGCACTGTTCCTGACCGGCGTCAATGTCGGTTTCATGCCTGCCGGCCACTATCTCGGCCAGCAGCTCGCGCAGAGCGGGCACAGCTGGCTGCTCGTGCCGCTGGGCATGGTGATAGGATATTTCCTGGTCACGGCTGAGCCTGCCGTGCATGTGCTCAACCGGCAGGTCGAAACGATCACCAATGGCGGCGTGTCGCAGCGCGCGATGATGACCAGCCTGTCAATCGGCGTGGCCTGCTCGGTCGGGCTGGCCATGCTGCGCGTGTTGACCGGCATCTCGGTCTATTGGATGCTGATCCCCGGCTATCTGGCCGCGCTGGTGCTGACGTTTTTTGTACCCAAAATTTTTACCGGCATTGCGTTCGACTCGGGCGGCGTGGCATCTGGGCCGATGACGTCCACCTTCCTGCTGCCCTTTGCGATGGGCGCGTGTGAGGCGCTGGGCGGGAATGTGCTGACGGACGCATTCGGCATCGTGGCGATGGTCGCCATGACGCCGCTGTTGACCATCCAGATCCTCGGGCTGCATTATCAGCGCAGCAAGCGGTTGGACGATGCGACAGGACAAACGGATACGCCGGACGAGGACGAGGTGCTCGTACTGGAAGAGGAGGATGTACATGCTTGAATATCAGCCCCGTATCGCGCCGCACAGCGCGGTCGAGGCCGTGGTGGCCGTGGTCGACGTGGCGCAGGGCGAAAAGGTGCTGCGGCTGTACCGGGAGCACGGCGCGCTGATCGACTTTGTCTGCATGGCGCACGGCACGGCCAAAACCGAAATGCTCGACCTGCTGGGCATCGGCGAGACCGCCAAGGCAGTCGTGTTCTGCCTGGCCGGGGGCGGGCAGGCAAGGCTGCTGCTGGAAAAGCTGGGTCATGATTTACAGATGCGCTATCCGGGGCGGGGCATTGCGTTCACCCTGCCGGTCAACGGCATCGGGGCACGCTGGCACCAGCTGCTGACCCGGACGGAGGCGGAGATACAAACGGAACAGGAGGCGGGACACGTGGACAAGACAGAACGGGCCTGCGGGCTGGACGCGGTCGTGGTCGTGATGGAACGCGGCTATACCAATGTGGCGATGGATGCGGCGCGGCGCGCGGGCGCGCGCGGCGGCACGGTGATCGCGGCGCGCGGCATTGCCGAGGACGAGGTCAAGCGCTTTTTCGGCATCGAGATCCAGGCGGAAAAGGAGATCGTGTTCCTGATCGTGCGCAGCGACGAGAGGCAGGCCGTAATGACCGCGCTGATGCAGTCGGTCGGCATGAAGACCCGCAGCCGCGGGCTGGTGCTGTCGCTGCCGCTGACCGGCGCGATCGGCCTGGCGGACTGAATCAAACGGAAGAAAGGCCGGCTGCGGCGTTTGCCGCGGCCGGCCGGCACGCAGGGCATGCACAAGATATTGTGTTGGGCAATCTGCCGGACAGGGAGGTTTTTCCACATCCGTACACAGGCTTTGCACAGCTTTTTTCACAGGCATGCAGTTATCCACAGCAAGTTTTCCACTTGTCAACAGAAGAAAAAAATAAAATTTCATAGGAACCTACAAGATTTTGACGGCACTCCCGGCAATTCTCCCAAAAACCCGTTTTCCCCTTGACAGACTGGGCCGGGCGCAGTAAAATAGAAAGCACCGGCACAAGATATGGTGCGGATTTTTCAAAAATACTACGAAATTTTGTGATAGTTGCAAGGCATTTGGACATAAGAGAGGAATGCGGAAGTATGATTCAGCAGATCGTCAAACGGGACGGACGCAAGGCCCCCTTCGAAATCGAGAAAATCGCAGCGGCGATTTTCGGCGCGGCGCAGGCCTCGGGGGGACAGGACTACGAGATGGCGCGCGGTCTGGCTGAACAGGTTGAAAAAATGCTCGAATCGACCATGGGAGACCAGATCCCCACGGTGGAGCACATACAAGATACGGTGGAAAAGGTGCTGATCGAAAGCGGTCACGCCCGCACCGCCAAGAAGTACATCCTGTACCGCAACGAGCGCACGCGCGTGCGCGAGATGAACACCAAGCTGATGAAGGTGTACGAGGATCTGACCTTCCAGTCCTCGCTCGAAAACGACGTCAAACGCGAGAACGCCAACATCGACGGCGACACCGCGATGGGCACCATGCTCAAATACGGTTCCGAGGGCGCCAAGCAGTTTTATGAAATGTTCATCCTCGACCCGGCGCACGCTGAGGCGCACCGCGAGGGCGACATCCACATCCACGACCTTGACTTTTTGACGCTGACGACCACCTGCTGCCAGATCGACCTGCTGAAGCTGTTCGCAGGCGGCTTCTGCACCGGGCACGGCTTTTTGCGCGAGCCGAATGACATCCGCTCGTATGCCGCGCTCGCGTGCATTGCCATCCAGTCCAACCAGAACGACCAGCACGGCGGCCAGTCGGTGCCCAACTTCGATTACTCGATGGCGCCCGGCATCCGCAAGACGTTCCGCAAGCTGTTCCGCGACAACCTCGCCAAGGCGCTCGAGGTGTTCGGCGCGGACGAGAACAACGAGGTCGACGCCGAGGCGCTGACCGGGCGCGTCGAACAGCAGACCGGCAAGTGGGCGTGTCTGGCGGGCGACAACGGCTACGACGAGGCGATGGCCGCGGCGCTCGGCGAGACGCTTGACAAGCAGGCCGTGCAAAAGTGCCTGCGCTTTGCCCGCAAGTACGCCGACAAGGAGACCCGCAAGGCGACCTATCAGGCGATGGAGGCGCTGGTACATAACCTCAACACCATGCACTCGCGCGCGGGCGCGCAGATCCCGTTCTCGTCGCTCAATTACGGCACGGACACCTCGCCCGAAGGACGGCTGGCTATGGAGCAGCTGATGCTCGCCACCGAGGCCGGTCTGGGCAACGGCGAGACGCCGATTTTCCCGATCCACATCTTCAAGGTCAAGGAGGGCGTCAACTACAACGAGGGCGACCCCAACTACGACCTGTTCAAGCTGGCCTGCCGCGTGTCAGCCAAGCGTATGTTCCCGAATTTTTCCTTCCTCGATGCGCCGTTCAACAAGCAGTACTACAAGCCCGGCCATCCGGAAACCGAATGCGCCTATATGGGCTGCCGCACGCGCGTCATCGGCAACCGCGTCGACCCGACCCGCGAGATCGTGAGCGGCCGCGGCAACCTGTCGTTCACGTCGATCAACCTGCCGCGCATCGCCATCCGTTCGCACGGCGACCTCGACTGGTTCTTTGAGGACCTCGACCGCAAGATCGACCTGGTCATCGACCAACTGCTCGCGCGCTTCCGCATCCAGGCGGCCAAGAAGGTGCGCAACTACCCCTTCCTGATGGGCGAGGGCGTGTGGATCGACTCGGACAAGCTCGGCCCGGACGATACGGTGGGCGAGGTGCTCAAACACGGCACGTTGACCATGGGCTTTATCGGCCTTGCCGAAACGCTCAAGGCGCTCAAAGGCAAGCACCACGGCGAGAGCGACGAGGCGCAGAACCTCGGCCTTGAGATCGTCGGCCACATGCGCGAGCGCATGGATCAGGCGGGGGAGAAGTACGGCCTGAATTTCTCGCTGATTGCCACCCCGGCGGAAGGCCTGTCCGGCCGCTTCGTCAAGATCGACCGGCAGAAGTTCGGCCTGATCGAAGGCGTGACCGACCGCGACTATTACACCAACTCGTTCCACGTCCCGGTCTACTACCCGATCGGTGCGTTTGACAAGATCATGCGCGAAGCACCCTACCATGAGCTGACCAACGGCGGCCACATCAGCTATATCGAACTCGACGGCGACCCGTCGCAGAACCTCGAGGCGTTCGAGGCGGTCGTGCGGGCGATGAAGGAGGCCGGCATCGGCTACGGCGCGATCAACCACCCGATCGACCGCGACCCGGTCTGCGGCTATACCGGCAT
>NZ_CALWUN010000084.1 GCF_944384735.1 uncultured Agathobaculum sp.
AAACGGCGCAGCGCGCTGTCAATAGACTCGTTTTCCTTGATGCGGATCTCCGACACAGTTTTCCCTCCCTCCGCGCGTTCCCCTCTGGAGGAACGCTTTGCACGGCGTATGCAAAGCACACAAAACCGTAAGAATATTATATCTGCTTTTGCCGTCCGTGTCAATAATAAAGTTCACGGAATCTCTTTCCGGCTGCGCTGTGCATGGCAAAACACCGGCAGCGCCTGTCTGAACAGGTGCCTGCTGCGCATACCGGCGCGTTTTGCAACCGGCCGCCCTGCCAATCACGCCCCCGCGGTCAGCCTGTCGATCTGCTCGCGCGCCGCCTCGATGGCGCGCAGCATCTGCGGCGACAGGATGGTGCCCTCTTCGCTCGACAACGCGCGCAGCGCGCGGTCGCAGCAGTCCGGGTTGGCCTGATACTTGCGCAGGTACAGGTCGCAGCGGAACGCCGCGTGCACCAGCTGGGCGCAGACCGGCACCGCGACCGGGCTGTCGGTCGCCGGGTAGCCGGTGCCGTCGAAATTCTTATGGTGCCAGCCCGCCACATCCGCGCAGACCGCGGCAAACGGGTGCGGCTTGCCGCCCTCAAACAGCGCGCGCCCCAGCTCGGTGTGCCGCATATACTCCCGGTCTGCCTGCTCTGCGTTATCCGCGTCCCGCGCGGCCACGCTGTCCGGCAGGCCGAGCTTGCCGATATCGCACAGGCGCGCCGCCTGCACCGCATACGCGGCCTGCAGCTCGGTCAGCCCATCCTGCGGATAGACCGCGCGCCACGCCTCGGCCAGCGCCGCGACCAATTTGGGGATGCGCGCCGCCGGGAACAGCACCACGCCGCTGCGGTAACGGCACAGTGCCGCCAGCTTTTTCTGCCAGCCGTCCGTCAGCCCGGCCGCCTGCTCCGCGGGCAGCGGGTCGGGCAGCAGGTCCAGCAGTGAGCCCATGCCGCCCTCCGCAGCTTCCGCCGCCTGCCCTTGCTCCTCTCGGGACTGCGCAGGCTTGTCCAAAATGGTTTCCCCCGCCGGCCATGCCGCGCGCACGATGTCGCATACGCGCTCCTGCACCGAATGCGGGTCGACCGGCTTGACCAGGAAGTCCGCCGCGCCCTGCTCCAGGCCGCTGAGCACATAATCCCGGTTCGCGTCCGACGTGATCAGGATCGTCGGCATCTGGGTGGTCAGCGGGTTGGTCTGCATGCGGTGCAGCAGCGTAAAGCCCGCGCCGCGGTGCCCTAAGCAGATATCCACCAGCGCCGCGCAGATCCGGTCGGCATTCTTCTGGATAAAGGACAGCGCCGGATTGGCCTCCCGGAAACACTCGACCCGGAACAACCCCTTGAATATCTCGTTGAGGATGGCCAGATCCAGCTCGGAATCATCGATAATCAGCAGCGTATCGCGTATCATGTTGTTTCCTCCCCAATGGTTTGCCGCCAGCGTTTCAGCCGTTTCCGTCCGTGCCGTCCAGATTGCGCAGCACCTTGGACAGGCGCTCGCTTTCCAGCTCGGTCTCCCGGAGCAGGCTGTCCAGCTTGTGCATGTGCTTGAAGCCCGACGTACGGTACTCCACCAGAATGGCCTGCGCGCATTCAGCCAGATCCTCGGCGGCTAAATTGGCCGCCGTGCCCTTGAGCGTGTGCACCAGCATATAAAAATTCTCATCATCCTGCTCGCCCAGCGCCTTGCGGATGTCCGCAAAGCGCAGCGCTTCCGGCAGACGCTGCACAAACCGCAGGAACAGCGCCGTATTTCCCATAAAGCGGCCGATCGCCTGCTCGGTGTTGACACCGGCCTTGGCCAGCTGCTGCAAAAAAACATCCTGATCCATATTGCCCTCCCTGATGCCCTGCGCATTGCGCCGCAGGGGATTGTTTTTATTATACCGCAAATCGCCCGGCCGGGCAAGGCGCACCGCGGCGCGCCGGAAAAATTTTGCGTTTGCCAGCCCAATGCCGCAAGGGTGATTGACAAATCCATCCGGATACACCATACTTGCCATTAGAAGCATTGTGCCGCATGCAACGGAGCGGCGAAAAAAAAGGGAGAGACTATGAAACGCTATCGGAAACGGCAGCGCCACTCGGTGCTGCGCCATCTGGGATTCAGCATCTTCTTTCTGCTGGTGTTCGCCGTGTTGACCGTATACGGCCTGTACATCATGCGGGAGCGGCTGCTGCAAAACGCACAGCAGCTCGGCACCTCGCTGACGCAGAATTACGCGGCGGAGGAACAGACCCACATCACCACCTACGGCGCCATGGTATCGCTGGGCACGCAGTACCTCGACCAGATGACCATGGCCGGCACGGACGAGGATACCATTCAGCAATGGCTGGCTGGCTTTTTCACCAACGTCTCGCATGTGCTCAACGACGACTCGGTCGACCTGTACGCCCTGGTCGAAGGACACATCGTTGCGGCCAACCCATGGGAGGGCGACGCGGGCTACGCCTACGAACAGACCGAGTGGTACCGCGCCGCCATGCAGGCCGGCGGTGAAGTCGCCTACACCGCGGCCTATCAGGATGCGGTCACCGGCAAACAGGTCGTCACCATCGCGCAAAAGGCGCGCCACTCGGATAACATGCTGATGTTCGATGTGTTCCCGGAGGATTTCCACGCCATCGGCGCGGGCGACACACTGCCCGAGGGCAGCGCCTATTTCCTGTGCGACCAGACGGGCACGCTGCTCTACGCCCACCTCGCGGACAGTCAGGCTGCACAGGATACAGCGACGCTGCAATCCTATGTGGAACAGCTGCTGCCGAGCATCGAGGACGGCTCGCTCGACCAATACAACGCCAGTGTCACTGACCCGGACGGCAGCCTGCGGGGCGTCTACTACCATCAGATGAGCAACGGCTGGACGACCATCCTGACCATCCCGTTCCGCACGGTGCTGCGCGACCTGACCGGCATTTACCGGCTGTTCCTGCTGCTCTCCGGCTCGTTCCTGCTGGCCACCGTGCTGATCGCCATCCGCGACCTGCGTGTCAACCGCCGTATGCGCCGCGCCGACGACACCGTGCGTGCGCTGGGCAACCTGTATTACGCGCTCTACCGCATCAACTACAAGACCGGCACCTATGAAACCATCAAATGCGCACAGGACACCGCGCCCGCCATCGGCGCCACCGGGCGCTATGAGGACCTGCTGCGTACGGTGCAGGCGGTCGTTGCCAACAACACCTACGCCGAGTTTGCCGACAGCTTTTCGCTCGATAACATCCAGCGGCTGGTGCAGGAGCAGGTTTCTGAGTTCGGCGGGGATTACCTGCGCCGCTTTGCCAACGGCGAGCGCTGGGTCAACGTGAGCATCCTGTTCGACCGGGACTTTGCGCGGGATGAGGTCGTGCTCGCCTTCCGCGAGGTCAACCGGGAAAAAACGCGCCAGCTCGAGCAGCTGGAGCTGCTGCAAAACACGCTGGAGCTGTCCCGCCGCAGCGAGGCCGAAAAAAACGCCTTTTTCAGCAATATGTCGCACGATATGCGCACGCCGCTCAACGCCATCATCGGCCTGTCCGAGCTGGCGCAGCGCGACTTGGACGACCGCGACAAGGTGCGCGAGCTGCTGGGCAAAATTTTGTTCTCCGGCCGCCAGCTGCTCGACCTGATCAACGACGTGCTGGAGATTTCCCGCATGGAGCAGGGCAAGATCGCGCTCGACTACCACCCAATCGACCTGCGGCAGTGCGTGGAAGACTGCGTGGACATTTTCCGCCATCAGGCGCGGCTGGAAAACAAAACGCTGACGGTCGATTTCGACCTGCGCAACCGCATGGTGCTGGGCGACGCCGTGCGCATCAGCCAGATCCTGAACAACCTGCTGTCCAATGCGTTCAAGTACAGCGACAGCGGCGCGGCCATCACCGTGCGGCTGACTGAAAAAACCTTCCACAAATACGGCAAATACCAGCTTTCGGTCGAGGACACCGGACAGGGCATGTCGCAGCAGTTCCTCACGCATATATTTGAGCCGTATGCGCGCGAGACCCGCTTCGGCACCCGCGCTGTCGCGGGCACCGGGCTGGGCATGGCGATCGTACACAGTCTGGTCAAGCGCATGGACGGCGAGATCAGCGTGTCGAGCGAGCTGGGCAAGGGCAGCGTGTTCACCGTGACCCTGCCGATGCAGACCGTCGAGCAGCCGAGCGCACCGGCGTCCGCCCCCGCCGCCGAGGACGCCCCGCCCGACCTGACGGGCATAAAGCTGCTGCTGGCCGAGGACAACCAGATCAACATGGAGATTGCCACCGAGATACTGGCCATGAACGGCGTACAGGTCGTGCAGGCGTGGGACGGCCAGCAAGCAGTCGACGCCTTTGCCGCCTCACAGCCGGGCGAGCTGGACGCCATCCTGATGGACATGCAGATGCCCAACGTCAACGGCTGTCAGGCGGCGCGGATGATCCGCGCGCTCGACCGGCCGGACGCGGCTACCATCCCGATCATCGCAGTGACGGCCAACGCCTTCCCCGAGGACATCGCGGAGACGCAGGCCGCTGGCATGAACGCGCACGTCGTCAAGCCGATCGACTTCGCCGTGCTGTGCAAACTGCTGCAAAAACTGACATAACGCAAAAACCGCCCGCCGGATACCTCCGGCGGGCGGTTTGCTATGCCGTTTTATCGGACGACCAGGTTGACAATCTTACCCGGCACGACGATCTGCTTGACCATCTGCTTGCCCTCGATGGCGCGC
>NZ_CALWUN010000085.1 GCF_944384735.1 uncultured Agathobaculum sp.
TGTCGAGACAGGCGCAGTTGGATGAAACAGAGCTTCTGCATCGGCTCCTGAAAGGAAGCGAACAGGAGCTTGCCGCCAATGCCAAAAGGCAGAGCGCAGAGCTTACAAGAGCCGAGAAGCGCAGAACAGAGGTTGACCGCAAGTTTGCGAAGCTGTATGAGGACTGGTCGGACGGTCGTATCACGGAATACAACTTCAATATGATGTCTCAGAAATATCAGACAGAGCAGCAGGAGCTTACCGAGAAGATCGAAAGGCTGTCTGCTGAGCTTGAATCTGAAAAGCAAACAACTGTCGATGCGGAGACTTGGATTTCCCTTATCAAGCAGTACGCCAATCCCACCGAACTGACAGCGGAGCTTTTGAATACGCTGATTGAAAAGATCGTTATTCACGAAGCTACCAATGAGTGCGGTGTGCGAGAGCAGAATATTGACATCTACTACCGCTTTATCGGCAAAATCGAGTAAACAACTGAATATGAGTGCCTTTGCACGATGGCATTGGCACTCATACATAATCAATATCTTTAACTACGGAAAACGGGCGAAACGCTGCCCGATATCCGCCAGTCCAAGGGGCTGGCAGTGCTGTACCACATGACGCTCGACGAGCTGATCGAGTACGACTTTGACGAGCAGCAGGCGCAGCAGATGATCGACAGCGTCAGCGACGAGGCGCAGGCGCGCATCGACTGGAACCGGGTGTGGAGCAAAAAGTACCCTGTGCTCGCCACCTACCACACCAAGGTGCGCATCGAGGATTACGCCCCCGCCCTGCGCGAGCAGCTCACCCGGCTGCGGGTGGAATACGGGTACAGCAGCACGGACGCGCTGCTCGTGCTCAAGGATATCCTCGCGCGGGTGTGGAAGGGGCAAATGTAGCAGACCCGGTCTGAAGGCGTTTACAGCTGGCTGTAAACGCCTTTTTCCGCGCGCTGCGGGCCCTGCACCTTTTTTGCGGTGCGGGGTAAAAAGGGCTTGACAAACCGGCGGCGCTGTCCTATACTAAAGAAGGTTAGTTGGGACTAACCATTTTTCCGCACCATAGGTTGTTTATTGCTAACTAAGGGGCGCGCCCGCCGCGGCGGCGCCCGGACAATACCGCCGGGCGGCATCGCCGCCGCAGGCGCAAGAAAGGAGCCGGATGAACCATGACCTTGGCCGATGCGCCCGAAGGCAAAGAATACATCGTGCAGCAGGTCGATACCGACGACGCGGAGCTGGACGCCTTCCTGCTCTCGCTGGGCTGCTACGCCGGCGCGCCGATCACGGTGGTGGCGCACCGCAAGGGCGGCTGCGTCGTCTCCATCCAGGATGGCCGCTATAACATCGACCGCCAGCTGGCGGCCGCCATCCGCGTCTGACCCCCGTGCCCGGCGGGGGCTGCCCGCCGGGCCTGCCCGGTTTTACCCCACCCGTTGGTTGCTTTTGGCTAACCGACAGGTGCCGTAATAGATCCGAAAGGACACCATGAAGAGGAGGAAACACTTATGCGCATTGCCTTGACAGGCAACCCGAACTCCGGCAAGACCACCATGTACAACGCCCTGACTGGGCGCAGCGAAAAGGTGGGCAACTGGGCCGGTGTGACGGTGGAAAAGAAAGAGCATCCGATCAAAAAGGCGTATTGCAGCGGCGGGGAGGCGCTGGTCGCGGTCGACCTGCCCGGCGCGTACTCGATGTCGCCGTTCACCTCGGAGGAGGGCATCACCAGCTCGTACGTCCGCAACGAGCACCCGGACGCGATCATCAACATCGTCGACGCGACCAACCTGAGCCGCAGCCTGTTTTTCACCACCCAGCTGCTCGAGCTGGGCATCCCGGTGGTAGTCGCGCTCAACAAGAGCGACCTGAACGCCAAAAAGCAGACCAGCATCGACGTCAAGGCGCTGTCGGAGCAGCTAGGCTGTCCGGTGGTCGAAACGGTGTCCACCGCAGCCGAGGGGCTGAAAAGCGTGGTGGCCGCGGCGGTCGAGCACAAGGGCGAAACACAGCGCGCGCCCTATGAGCAGCCGGACATCGACCTGACCGACAAAAAAGCGGTCGAGCAGGCCGACCGCGACCGCTTTGCCTTTGTCGGCCGTCTGGTCAAGCAGGTGGAAACGCGCAAGGTGCTGACGCGGGACAAGGATACGGGCGATAAGATCGACGCCGTGCTGACCAACAAATGGCTGGGCATCCCGATCTTTGCGGCCGTGATGTTCCTGGTGTTTGAGATCTCGCAGGTCTGGGTCGGGCCGCTGGTGGCGGACACGCTGGTGGCGTGGATCGAAACCTTCCAGGCCTGGGCCGGTGAAATGCTGGCCGGGGCCAACCCGCTGCTGTCCGCCCTGCTGGTCGACGGCATCATCGGCGGCGTGGGCGCGGTCGTCGGCTTCCTGCCGCTCGTGATGGTCATGTATTTCCTGATCGCGCTGCTGGAGGACTGCGGCTACATGTCGCGCGTGGCGGTCGTGCTCGACCCGATCTTCAAAAAGGTCGGCCTGTCGGGCAAGTCGGTCATCCCGTTCGTCATCGGCACGGGCTGCGCCATCCCGGGCGTCATGGCCAGCCGCACCATCCGCAACGAGCGTGAGCGCCGCGCCACCGCCATGCTCACCCCGTTCATGCCCTGCGGCGCCAAGATCCCGGTCATCGCGCTGTTCGCCGGCGCGTTCTTTGACGACGCGGGCTGGGTCAGCTTTGTGATGTACGTCACCGGCATCGTGCTGATCTTCCTCGGCGCGCTGCTGGTGGGCAAGATCGCGGGCTACAAGAGCCGCAAGTCGTTCTTCATCATTGAGCTGCCGTCGTACAAGGCGCCGTCGCTGGCGTTTGCGTTCAAGGCGATGTGTGCGCGCGGCTGGGCGTACATCGTCAAGGCTGCGACCATCATCCTGCTGTGCAACACGGCGGTGCAGATCATGCAGACCTTTGACTGGAGCTTTCAAGTGGCGGAAGCTGCCGATACCTCTATTCTTGCTTCGATTGCGGGGCCGTTTGCTTATCTGCTCGTGCCGATCGTCGGCGTGCTGAGCTGGCAGCTGGCCGCCGCGGCGGTCACCGGCTTTATCGCCAAGGAAAACGTGGTCGGCACGTTGGCGGTGTGCTTTGTCGGGCTGGAGAACTTCATCGACACCGACGAGCTTGCCATGCTGGAGGGCGCGGGCGGCGAGGTCGCGGGCATCATCGCCATCACCAAGGTGGCCGCGCTGGCCTACCTGATGTTCAACCTGTACACCCCGCCGTGCTTTGCGGCCATCGGCGCGATGAATTCCGAAATGAAGAGCGCCAAATGGCTGTGGGGCGGCATCGGCCTGCAGCTGGGCGTGGGCTACACGGTCGGCTATCTGGTCTACCAGATCGGCACGCTGGTCACGACGGGCGCGTTCGGCGCGGGCTTTGCGCCCGGCCTTGTGGTGGTCGCGGTCTTCGCGGCGACGCTGGTGCTGCTGTGCCGCAAGGCGGAGCGCGACCTCAAGCGGGACTACGCACTGCATGGGGCAAAGCCGGTATGATGGACTATATCGTGGCCGGTATCCTGCTCGTACTCATCGGCGCGGCCGCGCGCTACGTTTACAAGGCCAAAAAGAGCGGCAAAGCGTGCATCGGCTGCCCGGGCGGCTGCTCATGCAGCGCAAAGCAGGGCTGCCCGTCGTGCCGCAGCCGGCAGGAGCCAAAGGAATAAAAAGAGGCGGTCGAACTTTTTCGACAACCTGAGCGACGCCGCATCATTCGGACGGAATGATGCGGCGTCGCTTTTGTTTTCCAGCGGTGCGCCCCGGCCGGGCGTATCCGTGAGGGGGTTCCGCCCCACGGTGGGATACAGGTGCAGAAAAACGCGCAAAAGCAGCGGGATTTTCCTGTATTGCGGGTGCATGCTGCACGATGCGGCGGGCGCCCTGCACCGTATGAGCTGTCATGCCTGTCTGCGGCGGAAGGGGACGCCGCAGGTTTTTTTCGTGGAAAAAAGAAAAAGCGCCTTCTGTATGGTTAAAATGCATACAGAGGGCGCTTTCTTTTTACAGGAAATGACAAAGCAAAGGAGAGGAAACGATTGGAAATCTATGGCTATATCCGCGTCAGCTCCAAGGATCAGAACGAGGACCGGCAGCTGCGCGCGCTGCGCGAGGTGCGCATCCCGCAACGGAATATTTTCATGGACAAACGGTCGGGCAAGGATTTTGCAAGGCCGTGCTATCAGAAGCTGCTGCGGCAGGTCCGGCGGGGCGACCTGCTGTATATCAAGAGCATCGACCGGCTGGGACGCAACTACAAGGAGATTTTGGAGCAGTGGCGGGTGCTGACCAAGGAGAAGGACGTCGACATCGTGGTGTTGGACATGCCGCTGCTGGACACCCGGCGCGGCAAGGACCTGATGGGCACCTTCCTCAGCGATATCGTGCTGCAGGTGCTGTCGTTCGTGGCGGAAAACGAGCGGGCGAACATCCGGCAGCGGCAGGCCGAGGGCATCGCCGCGGCCAAGGCGCGTGGCGTGAAGTTCGGCAGGCCGGAAGCGCCGCTGCCGGACAACTTCCACACCGTCCGGCGCGCGTGGCGCGAGCAAAAAATAACCCTCCGGCAGGCGGCACTGGCGTGCGGCATGCCAAAGGGGACGTTTTACGGCAAAGCGGTCAAGATGGAAAAGACAGAGCAACAATCGTCGATTGCGCTTTGAAAATGTCTAC
>NZ_CALWUN010000086.1 GCF_944384735.1 uncultured Agathobaculum sp.
ATCGTCATCGACGGCGGCTTCTGCCGCGCCTACCAGCCGACGACCGGCATCGCGGGCTACACGCTGGTGTTCGACTCGTGGGGCATCCACATCACCGCGCACGAGCCCTTCCCCGGCAAGCAGACCGCCATCCGCGACAACAAGGATATCCTGTCGACCTCGATGGCGTTCGACCGCTCGGAAAACCGCATCCGTATCTGCGAGACCGATATCGGCCACACCCTGCAGCAGACGATCGACGACCTCAAGGAGCTGCTCGCCGCGTTCCGCCGGGGCGAAATCAAGGAGAACAACAGCGTAAACTGAAAAAAACAGACAAAGCAAAGCCCGCAGCCAAATGGCTGCGGGCTTTCAGTCTGTCGATAAACCTATGTACTGCGCGGCTACTGGGAACGCAGTGACATGAAATAACAAAATTCGAGGGCATGTACCTCGAATTTTGCCCACGACCCGCGCCTTTGGGCGCGAAACCGGGGGTATCAAAAGCGGTTTCATTCGGAACCGCTTTTGTAGATAGGGGGTATAGGATACCCCCTATCAGGCTGTCGAAAAACATAGTTTTCGACAGCCTCTCGATCGGAAGCGTGGTTCCGATCGAAGATTTTTTATTCTGCTGCGGCGGACAGGAAGTTCTCCGCGTAGTAGTCGCCGTTCTCCTCATCGAGCACGACGCAGATCAGGTCGCCGCTGCTCTCGACGCGCACCTTTTCCGGGTCGACGCCGACGCACACCCACTTGAACGGGTCGACGCTTTCCTTGATCTTGGCCTTGGCCGCTTCCACGTCCGCGCCCTGCGCCATGCGCAGCAGCACGACCGAGTGCGCCTGCGCCGTGATCATCGACTCGGAAGCAAGGCCGGCCTCAAACTGCACGTCGTCCGTGCCGAGGTACCAGGTCAGCGGCTGGGCCATGCCGTCCGCGCCCATGCCGTTGTACAGCACGGTCTGGCCGGCCATGCCGCTATACGGCTTGTCGCCATAAACCTTTTCCATCAGCGAGACGAGCGCCGCGTCGGCCTCGGGCGCGGTCTCGCCCGCGTCCTCGTCCTCTTCCGGCGTTTCGGGCTTGATGTAGCCCCATTCGGCCTCGCCGTACTGCTTCATAAACAGGTCATAGTGCTCGTCATAGCGGTCGGCGTACACGCTTTCGATTTGCGGGTCGAAGGTGTAGGCCACGCCGTCGATCGTGATCTCGGTCCATGCGTGGACGGACTCGCTGCCCTTGGGGCTGACGCCCGTGCCCGGGATGGCCTTGGCGTCGTAACCCACCTGACGGGCAAGGTAGGTGAACACGCTCGACCACGAATAGCAGTTGCCGCGCTTGGTTTTCAGCATGTTGATTGCCTGCTCGGTCTCCCAGCCGTCGGCCGAGGTGTCGACCTCGCCGATGCCCAGATAGCCGAAGGTCTGCTTGGCGTAGTCATACACCGCGCGCAGCTTTTCCAGCTGGGTCATCCTGTCGTTCACCACGCCCGCGACCGCCTGCGTCAGCAGCGCGTCCAGCTCGGCCGAGCCGGTGGTGTAGCGGCCGTTGCGGTCAAGCTCCAGACCGCCCACCGTCGTGTTATAGTCAAACTGCTGCGCGTCGTTGACGTGGAACAGCAGGCCGCCGATGTTGTGCCAGCCGGGCGCCAGCATGGTGGTCTCCTTGTCATAACTGGTCCAACGCTCGCCGCCCTCGGTCTTTTCGTACTCATGGTCGGTCGTCGCCTCAAGCATGGCCAGATACGCCCAGTGCGTGTCCGGCACGTCGGGCATGATGCGGATGCCTTCCCCGCTGGCCGCCATGGCTGCATCGCCCGTGCGGCCGAGGATGCGGTTAAGCACGGTCACGACCTCGGCGCGGGTAATGGCGTCATCCGGGCGGAAGCGGCCGTCCGGGTCGCCCGCGACCCAGCCCTGCGCCTGCGCGGTCTGCACCGCGCTGTACGCCCAGTGGCTGCTGGGCACGTCGGCAAAGCTCTTCTCGGTGCCGATGTCGTCGTGCGGGATGCGGGACAGGATGGTGACGAACTCGGCGCGGGTGATCTTGTCGTCCGGCCGGAAGGTGCCGTCCTCATAGCCGCCGACGAGCGAATAGCCGATCATCTCGCTGACCGCGTCAAAATACCATTCGCCCTGCGGCACATCGGAGAACAGGTAGTCGCCGCCGCCCGAGGGCTCGGTCAGCAGCGAGGCGATCAGCTTGCACGCCTCGGCGCGGGTGATGGCCGTATCCGGCCGGAAGGTGCCGTCCTCATAACCGTTCATGTACTGCATATGGTCGGTGGTGTTGAGCACCGGCGTCTTCGCCGGGGACATATCCTTGGAAAGGGCCGCGCAGGCCGATACCGGCAGCGTGGTCACTGCCATCAGTGCGGCGAGGGACGCCGCGGTCACTTGCTTTTTCATGGGGAAACTACTCCTTTTCATCAGTCTGTCCGTTTGGACGGAGCGTATCCCCTTCCGGTTCCCTGCCGCCGGTATTTTTTTGCGATTGGTCGGTTTTCCCGGTATTGGCAGTGTCGAGCACCACCGGGATAAGCGAGGCCGCCAGCTTGCCCTTGCCGCGGCTCTTGACATAGAAAAAGCCGATGACCGAGAACACCACCGCGCCGACAAAGTTGACCATCAGGTCCTTCATCGTGTCGATCAGGCCGATGTCGATGTAGCCGCCGGGGAACTCCATCCAGTCCTGCCCGTTGACGACCAGGCTCTCGACCGGCAGGTGCACGACGTTGTTCAGCCCGTCCGGGTTGAGCGTGACCGAGTTGATCGTGGTAACCAGAAAATCCTTCTGCATGTCGGTGCCGAAGAACTGGTCCATGCTGAATTCAAAAAATTCCCACAATACGCCGACCGTCATCGAAAAGCAGAACGCCACGATCGCCAAAAACAGCGGCGACAGTTTGACCGAGAACCGCTCGCTGCGGTTGAACAGGTCGACCAGCGAAAAGCCGACCGCCGCGACCAGAAAGCCGTTCATCGTGTGCAGCATGGTGTCCCAGCCGGGGATGAGCGTATAGAACGAGTTGATCTCACCCAAAATCTCGGCCGCGTAGATAAAGCAGTAAATGATGCCTTCCATCAGCGGCGGGATGTCGATTGCGAGGCTGCGCTCGATCAGCATGGGCACGCAGAACAGCGCCAGCGACAGCACACAGACGAAAATATTCTCATACCGGTGCATGAACGCCGCGCGGACCATTGCCAGCACGATCAAAAACGACAGCACGCCGCGGATGGTCAGGCGGCGGACACGGCGGCGCTGCTCCACGGCGGTTTCCGCCAGGGTTTTTTTGGGAGTGGCGCGTTTTTTCATCTTGTTCCCTCTCTTTCACCAAGCGGGGTTGTCCCGCAGGCGGCGCTTTGCCGCCCGGGCTGCCCGCGTCCGGCCGCCGTCCGCACGGCGGCACAAGGGGCGCGTCGCCGCCCATAGTATACCATATCCGCCCGCAAATGAAAAGGGCGGACAAAAGCAAATCCCCCCGGCGCCCACCGGGGGGATACGCGCTTACTCCGCGCTGGACAGCATCAGCTTGATGCGGTTTTCCTGATTGATCTTGGACGCGCCGGGGTCGTAGTCGACCGCGACGATGTTGGCCTGCGGGTACACCTCGCGGATGCGGCGGATCATGCCCTTGCCCGCGATGTGGTTGGGCAGGCAGCCGAACGGCTGGGTGCACACGATGTTGTTGACGCCCTCGCTGATCAGCTCGACCATCTCGGCGGGCAGCAGCCAGCCCTCGCCCATCTTGACGCCCTCGCCGATGATGGCGTGCGACTTCTTGCGCACCTCGTCAAACGGCATGGGCGGGCGGAAGTTGCCGTCCTTCTTCATGATCTTGATGATGTCGGCCTGCTTGCCCAGCAGGAACTGGTACACCAGCTTGTAGGCCGCCGCACGCTTACCCGAGCGGCCGTACAGCTCATGGTCGATGACCGCGTTGTAGATCGAGTACAGGCAGAAGTCGGCAAGGCCCGGCAGTACGGGCTCACAGCCCTCGGCCAGCAAAAACTCCTCCAGCCGGTTGTTGCCGAGCGGCGAGAACTTGACATAGATCTCGCCCACGATGCCGACCATCTTCTTCTTTTGGGACTTGTCCAGCCGCAGCTTGCCGAACACGGCCAGCACATAGCGGAACAGGTGCTTGACCTCACCGTAGCGCACCATGCGGTCGCCCGTAAAGCGGGCGGTGACCGCGTCCATGCAGATGTCGATGGCCTTTTCGGTCGAGCCGGGCACGACCTCATACGGGCGGCACTGGTTGGCCACCAGCATGATCAGGTCGCCGATGAGCAGCGCATAGGCGATCTGCACCAGCATGGTCTTGGTCAGCCTGAAGCCGGGGTTTGCGTCGGCCTCAAGGCCGGCGAAGTTGAGCGAGATGACCGGGATGAACCCATAGCCGTTCTTCTCGAGCGCCTTGCGCATCAGGTGGATGTAGTTGGACGCGCGGCAGCCGCCGCCCGTCTGCGGCAGGATGAGCGCCACCTTGTGCACGTCGTACTTGCCTGACTCAATCGCGTCCATCAGCTGGCCGATGACCAGCAGCGCGGGGTAACAGGTGTCGTTGTGCACGTTGCGCAGGCCCTGCTCGACGATGTTCGGCCCGTGGGTGTCGAGCAGCTCCATGTTGTA
>NZ_CALWUN010000087.1 GCF_944384735.1 uncultured Agathobaculum sp.
AAGATTCCGGCGCTCATTGCGGATTTTTCACGATAATACGAAAGATGACCATTCCTACACGAAAGGCAGACAGCCGCCGCAGCGGTTACAGCCCCGGTTTAGACAGCTTCCAGGCGATATTCCCAGGCACCGTTTTCCGCTTTGCGCGGCGGTGCCAAAAAAGCATGATTACACGATATGACACAGCAATACCGTTGTATCAAGGGCTTGCACGGAGCTTCGGTTACAAAGCAAAAACGCTGATAAAGATACAGATTGTATCCTTATCAGCGTTCTTATTTGGTGCGGATGGGGGGACTTGAACCCCCACGTCCTTGCGAACACTAGCACCTGAAGCTAGCGCGTCTGCCATTCCGCCACATCCGCATATTTTATTGTTTTATATCGTGAGAAGGTGGTGCGAGTGACGGGACTTGAACCCGTACGTCGATTGACACACGCCCCTCAAACGTGCCTGTCTACCAGTTCCAGCACACTCGCATTCTCTTTCATATCGAGTCGCCTCACTGTCAGCGACAAATAGTATTATATCGAAGAGGGGGCGTATTGTCAACACATTTTTTCAAAAAAGTCAAAAATTTTTGGAGCCGGAAACCGGCCCCAAAAATCACAGCGCGGCGCGCCATGCAATCAGCTGTGCAGCAATCGACACGGCGATCTCGGCCGGGGTCTGCGCGCCGATGTCCAGCCCGATGGGGGTGGTGATGCGCTGGCGCACCGTATCCGGAAAGCCGTCCTGCGCAAGGGATGCGAACAGCGTTTCCCGCTTGCGACGGCTGCCCATCAGGCCGATGTAGCAGGCGTCGGTCGTCAGCGCGAAGCGCACCGCATCTGCGTCGCTCTCGTGGCCGCGCGTCATGATGCAGAACGCGTCGGCGGCAGTGGGATGCAGTGCGCCGTCCAGCACATCGGACAGTGCGTGCAGCGGGGTGATCAGCGCATGCTCGGCGTGCGGGAAGCGCACGGGTGAGCAGAATTCGTCCCGGTCGTCCACGACGATGTGGCGGAAGTCCAATCGGTGCAGCAGGATGCACAGCTCGTGCGACACATGCCCGCCGCCGATGACGAATATCCGTCCTGCGTCCATCAGCGGCACGCACAGCGCTTCCTGACCACGCATCGGTATTACGGATGGCTGGGTGGGAAGCGCGCCGTCCTGTGCGATGTAGGGCGCCGTACCGGCCAGCGGCAGGCACAGCCAGACGTGCGCGCGGCTTTGCAGCGCGGCAAGCGTTTCGCGCAGCGGCGCGGGGTCGGTCAGCGGGGTCAGCAGCACGTCGGCCGTGCCGCCGCACACCATGCCCAGACTGCCCGCTTTGCGGTTGTCCAGTTCGAAGTGCTCCAAACGGCCGTGGTCAGGCTGCGCGGCGGCAAGCCCGAGGCAGCGGTGCTCGAGCAGCCCGCCGCCGATCGTGCCGTACAGCAGGCCGCCCGCGCCTGCCAGCAGCATGGCGCCCGCCTTGCGGGGGGTGGAGCCGGTCGCGCGCGCGACCGTGACCAGCATCACTGGCCGGCCTGCGTCGAGCTCGTGCAGCGCAGCGGTTAGCAGTTGTGCAAACATGGAGGGTTCCTCCTTCATCGGGTCAGCAGCAGCACGTTCTCGGGCGCGATGCCGAGCACGTCGGGCAGGGAAGCGGGCTTGCGGTCCTTGGGCATGCGCCACCAGAGCGGCGGCGCACTCTCGTCCTGTCCCGCATAGCGGAACAGCAGAATCCACTCGAACGGTTCTTCCAGTTCGCCCACCCATTCGACCGGGGCGCGGTTGGCGGCGGCACGCGCGTGGAAATAGTGTGCGCGCAGGCCAATGGCGCACAGGCCGTCCGGCACAGGCTGTGCGGCGGTGAATCGCATGTCCCACGCGGGCGCTTCGACCGTGCGTCCGTCCACCTTGCGGGCAGGCGTGATATTTTTGCAGCCGGTCAGGCGGGCGGCGGCCTCGCCCTGCGGGTCGGCAAAGACCGCTTTGGTCGCGCCGCTGCGCACGATACGGCCGTCCTCCATCACGCACAGCTGGCCGCACAGGTGATAGGCTTCGTCGCGGCTGTGCGTGACCAGCACGGCCTGCCGCCCGTAGGCGCGCAGCAGGTCGAGGAACTGCGGCTGCAGCTGGTCGCGCAGGTGGCTGTCGAGCGCGGAGAACGGCTCGTCGAGCAGCAGTAGGCGCGGCTCGTTGACCAGCATGCGCGCGAGCGCGACGCGCTGCGCCTGCCCGCCGGAAAGCTGAATGGGGCGCAGCTTTTCCAAACCCTCCAGCTGCATCATGGCGATCATTTCGCGCAGGCGGCGCTGCCGCACGGCGGCGTCGCGCTCGCGGTGCAGGCCGGTCAGGATATTGCGCTCGACCGTCAGGTGTGGAAACAGCGCGTATTGCTGAAACAGGTAGCCGATGCGGCGCTGCTGCGGTTTTAAACAGATGCCGCGTGCCGAATCGAACAGCGTTTCGCCGTCGAGCACGATGCGGCCCTCGTCCGGCGTTTCAACCCCGGCGATGCATTTGAGCGTCATGCTCTTACCGCAGCCGGACGCCCCGAGCAGCCCGGTGACGGCATCCTCGGCGTCAAAGGCGGCTTCGAGCACGAAGTCGCCCAGCTTCTTTCGGATATCGACATGCAGGCTCATACGCGGCGCACCCCCTTCTGGCGGCGCTCGAGCAGGTTGACAGTCAGCAGCACGGCGGCCGAGATCGCCAGATTGACCAGCACCCACAGGAAGGCATGATAGTCGTCGCCCGTGCGCCAGAGCTGGTAGACCGTGGTCGAGATCGTCGCGGTTTTGCCGGGCGTGTAGCCGACCAGCATGCTGGTCGCACCGTATTCGCCCAGCGCGCGCGCAAACGCGAGCACGACGCCCGCGAGGATGCCCTCGCGGCAGGCGGGCATGCGGATGCGCCAGAAGATATAGGTGTTTGACAGGCCGAGCGTCTGCCCGGCCTGCGCGAGCGTTTGGTCAAAGGCCTCGAACGCGCCGCGCGCCGTGCGGTAGAGCAGGGGGAAGGCGACGACCGACGCGGCGATCACGCCGCCGTACCACGTCATGACGAATTTGACGCCGACCTCGGCCAGCGCCATGCCGAGCGGACGGCGCGTGCCAAACAGCAGCAACAGGAAGTAGCCCACGACCGTGGGCGGCAGCACGAGCGGCAGTGTCAGCACAACGTCGAGCACGCCCTTGACCAGCCGCGGCAGGCGCACGGCGTAATACGCCGCGGCGATACCGGTGAAAAACACGATCACGCTGCTAAGCGCCGCGATGCGCAGCGAATTGAAAAGCGGATACCAATCCAACGGGGATTTTCACTCCTTTGGCAAACGGGGCAGGGCATACGCCCCGCCCCGCTTTTGTCATTTTCGGTCAGGCAACCGGGGAGAAGCCGACGGACGCAAACACGGCCATCGCCTCATCGGTCGACAGGTAGTCGAGGAAGGCCTGCGCCGCTTCCGGGTGCGCCGAGGTGTTTATCACAGCCGCCGGATAGATGACCTGCCCGCACATGTCGGCGGTCGCCTCGTCGACGACGGTCAGGCCGGCGCTGTATGCGTCGGTCGCGTAGATGACGCCCGCGTCCACGCTGCCCTCATGCACCTGCGTGGTCACCTCCTTGACGTTCGAGCCGTAGGTGATGCAGCCCGTGCTGGCGAGTGTCGCCTCGTCCAGCCCGTAGAACGTCAAAATCTTCTGGGTGTACTGGCCAACCGGCACGTCGCTGTTGCCCATCGCAAGCAGGATATCGCCCGCCTGCAAATGCTGGGCGAGGGCGTCAAAGCTGTCAATGCCCTTGGGGTTGCCCTCGGGCACGGCGAGCGTGACCTTGTTTTCCAGCAGGTCAAGCCGTGTGCCGCGCTGGACAAAGTCCAGTCCCTCGGTGTTGACCGCGGTATCGGCCAGCGCGTCGAGCTGGTCCATCTGCTTTTGCGCGGCCGAGATGAATACGTCGCAGTCCGCGCCCTCCTGAATCTGGGTCTTGAGAGTGCCGGACGAGTCGAAGTTGAACGTCAGCTCCACGTCGGGCGCGACGGCCTTGTAGTCCTCGGCGATCTGCTCAAGCGTCTCTGTCAGGCTGGCCGCCGCAAAGACGATCACTTCGGTCGTGCCGCTGCCATTTTCGGACGTGCTTTCCGCGGTGTCGGCCGGATTGTCGTCCGCCTGGTCGGTTGTGCCGCCTGTCGAGCAGGCGGTCAGGCCGCAGGCCATACATACGGCGAGCAGCCCTGCAAGGAATTTTTTCATGGTCAGTCTCCTTTGCCCCGTCTTTCAGGGGCGGTATATTTTCAACCCGCCGGTTTTACGGCGCGGTCGAAGCAAAATTCAGCGGGCGCAGTCCATCGGCTCGCCGCGCAGCAGGGCGTGCGCGTGCGGCAGCTGACCGAGGAACACGTCCATGCACTCCATGCAGGCCTTGGGGCTGCCGGGCAGGTTGATGATGAGCGTCCGCCCGCGGATAACGGACACTGCGCGCGTCAGCATGGCGCGCGGCGTGATGCGCAGGCTGGCCGCGCGCATCGCCTCCGCGATGCCGGGCGCGAGCCGCTCGGCAGCGTCGAGCGTCC
>NZ_CALWUN010000088.1 GCF_944384735.1 uncultured Agathobaculum sp.
GCCGCCGCGCCCCGGGCGACACCGCCACATTGGTGATGTAGCCCTCGCCCAGCACGGTCTGGCAGCCGGCGTAGCCGACGGCCTGCCCGTCCCGCTCTGCTACAAGGAAAATCCCCTTGCCCAGCTCCTCGCGCAGCATATTTTCGCTCCACGGCGCGTGGAAGCAGGCTTTTTCGATTTCGGCCAGTGCCGCCAGATGGCGTTCGGCCATCGGCACGACCGTCATACCGCCAGCCTCTCAATGATGCTGCGCACCCCCGCGTCGATCTGCGAGGCCGCGCGGCGGTAGGCCTCAAGGTCGCCGCCAAACGGGTCGTCGATATCCGCGGGCAGCAGCGTGAAAACCTTGTCCGCGCAGTCCGGGTACAGCGCGCACAGGCGGTCGTAGTGCGCGCCGGTCATGCACACCAGATAGCGCGCGCCCTGCGCGGTTTCGGGCGTCAGCATGCGCGAGCGGTGCGCGCTGATGTCCGCGCCCAGCTCGCCCGCCGCCGTCACCGCGTTGGCCGACGCCGGGAAGCCGTCCTGCGTGAACAGCCCCGCCGAGGCCGCGGCCAGCCCGGTCGCCTGCTCGCCGCCGCGCGCGCGGAACAAGCCCTCTGCCATCGGCGAGCGGCAGGTGTTGCCCGTGCAGATAAATACGATTTGTTTCATGGTTTTGTTCTCCTTCAAAGACGCGGCGCCGTGCCGCCGGCCGCCAGAAGGCAGCTGTTTTAGTTTTGTTGTGGGTTAGCACAGAGAGGATTCTACGAGTGCCATGGCGACACGAGCAGTGTCGTTCGGGCCACCCTTGTAACTATCGACATTCTTCCCAAATCCTGCGTACGCCAAATTATCAGAAACATCTGCTCCGGATGCGTCTACGACCCACCATTCTCCATCGAGATACGCATAGTTCCATGCGTGATTATCTCCAGCTGTCCAAATACATGGAATACCTGCTGCATTGAAAATGTCGTTTACCGCATGAGCATATGAGCCACATGGACCTTTTGTTCCAACGGGATCTGGCCAAGAAAAATTACCAGTGGTAGAGTAATCAAAGCGGTCAACAATGGCCTGCACCATGATTTCAGCCTTTTCATAATCTGACATGCCATCATTCAGGCGAGCCAGAATCGGATCAATCACGGCATCATAATCTTGGCTGTTGGGACGTTTGCCGGCATAAATGATGGAATCTTCAGAACCATCATCATATCTTTTAATATAAGTGGTTGCAAATCCAACGTATCCATTCATTTTTCCAATCGCTGCGGTTACATTGTTTTCTGCTTGTACTCCATCATAGTGGAATACCGCATAGTTGTAATACGGATTCAGTCCATTTGCCATTACATCCGGGTCACGAATCATGTCCTGATCCTTCAGCGTCTGGACGGCACAGTTGTAAGCTTCCTGATCGGTGATAGCACGGATATCTGCCGGTGCGCTGCTCCAATAATCCGTTGTCGGCTTATGCGTTTCGTAGCTCAGCGTTACCGGTGTGTCGGACAGGGTGCCAACCGGGCCATAGTTTGCAGACGGGGTATCGGGTTCCGGCTCAGGTTCCGGCTCCGGTTCGGGTTCGGGTTCCGGCGTCGGTTCCGGCTCCGGCAGAACGCCATTGGTAATGACGTTATCCATGCGGACCAGAACAACCGCTGCCTGCGCACGGGTCATTTCATCGTCGCCGCAAAAATCGCCGGCATCATTGTTGCCTACCAGAATACCGGCCGAATAACTGTCGATGACAGCCTGTTTGTATACCGGCGGTACATGGTCGAGGTCTCCGATTTTGCTGGTGTCAATGCTGGGAATGTCGATCCCCTTCTGCACCAGTACATTTCCGATCAGAGACGCCATTTCATAGCGGGAATACGCACGTTCCAGTGCGCCATAGTTGTTGACCTCCGGGCGGAGCAGGTCATACTTATTGGCAGCATCCATATAAGGCTGATACCAACGCTCGCCTGACTGGGCCGCTTCGATGTCATCAGCGAAAAACGCTCGCATGACCATCGTCACCCATTCAGCGCCTGTGACCTTGCCATCCGGATCGTACTTCCCGTCGCCAACACCATTGACCCAGCCGTTATCTGCTGCTGTTTCAATGTAGTTGTACGCCCAGTGCGTCATCGGGACGTCGGAAAACGTGGGCGACGCTGCAAAGGCGGTCGCCATGCACAGCAGCATGGCCAAAAGTGCCATACCGATCGTTGTTTTTCTTTTCATAACCGTTCCCCATCCCATTGTGTTTGTCATTCGCCGTCGTCCGCCATGTCGGCCAGCGCGCCCAGCACGGACTGGCTTTCGGCCTCGCCCAGCTCGGTCACGCCGCGCAGGCGGCGCTGGATGGCGCGCGTGCGCGTGCCGACCAGCTTGTCCAGCTCGCGGCTTGCCTGGTCGAGCCGGTTCTGCGTCTGCGTCAGGCAGGCCTCGAACTTGTCAAACTCGGTTTTGACCGCGCCCAGCACCTGCCACACCTCGCCCGAGCGCTTCTGGATGGCGATGGTGCGGAAGGACATCTGCAAGGAGTTCAGCAGCGCGGCCATCGTGCTCGGCCCCGCAAGGTTGACGTGGTACTCGCGCTGCAGCACTTCCACCATGCCACGATTGACCGCCTCGGCATACAGCCCTTCAAACGGCAAAAACAGGATGCCGAACTCGGTCGTGTGCGGCGGCTCGAGGTATTTGTCGCGGATGTCCTTGGCCTCGGCCTTGAGCGTGGCGACCAGCTGCTTGACGCAGGCGTCGACCTGCTCGCGCGAGCCGGTCTCGTAGGCGTCGCGCAGCGCGCCGTAGGTGTCGCCGGGGAACTTGGAGTCGATGGGCAGCCAGACGTGCCCGCCGTCCTCGACCGGCAGCTTGACCGCGTACTCGACCACGTTGCGGCTGCCCGGCCGGGTCGCGACGTTGACCGCGTACTGCTCGGGCGCGAGGATGTCCTCCAAAATCGCGCCCAGCTGAATTTCGCCCACGATGCCGCGCGTTTTGACGTTGGTCAGCACCTTTTTCAGGTCGCCCACGCCTTGCGCGAGCGTATGCATCTCGCCCAGACCCTTATAGACCTGCTCGAGCCGCTCGTTGACCAGCTGGAACGACTGGTTCATGCGGTCGGCCAGCGTTTTTTGCAGCTTTTCGTCGACGATCTGGCGCATGTCGTCCAGCTTCTTGTTGTTGTCGGCCTGCATGGCGCGCAGGTTCTGGTCGACCGTGACGCGGATGTTCTCCAAATTCTGCGTGGTCTCGGCGGTGAAGCCGTGCAGCCGCCGCTCGAACTGGCCGAGCTGGTCGGTCACGCCGGCCATGCGCCCGGCAAGGCCCTTGTCCATTGCGGCAAGCTGGCTCATCTGCGCCTCGCGCCCTTCGCGCAGGTTCTGGCTGACCAGCGTGCCCAGCGCGGTGATCGTGCCGCCCGCGCCGCCCGGCTGCGGCCGCTGCCGCACGAGCAGCACAATAACCAGCACCAGCAGCACGACGACCAAAATCAAAGTGATAATCGGGATATATTGCATGGGGTTTCTGTTCCTTTCTGCGTGATCGGGCAATTACAGCACATGCAGCTCCTTGGCAAGCCGCTGCATTTCCTCGTCCGTGGCGGCAATGACGTCGGCGCAGGCCTTGAGGTCGGCCGACACATGCGCGGGCACCTGCACGTCGGACTTGTAGCGCAGCTGGTGCTCCAGGCTCGCCCAGAAATCCATTGCGATCGTGCGCAATTGCAGCTCGATGCGCACCGGCTGCGTGCGGTCGGACAGGAAAATGGGCACCTGCAAAATCAGGTGCAGGCTGCGGTAGCCGTTGGGCTTGGGGTTTGCGATGTAGTCCTTGCGCTCGATGAGCGTCAGGTCGTCCTGCCGGATGAGCATGTCGGCCACGGTGTAGATATTCTCAATGAACGGGCAGATGACGCGGATGCCGCCGATATCGTTGAGGTTTTTCAGCATGGATTGCAGGGTGATCGGGAAACCGCGCCGTTTGAGCTTGCCGATGATGCTGCGCGGGGTTTTGATGCGGCTTTTGATCGCGTCGATCGGGCTGGACTTGCCGCAGATGCGCGACTCGTCGTTCAGGGTATCCAGCTTGGTTTTGATCTCGCGGATGCCCGCCTCATACAGCATCATCACCTGCTGCAGCTGCATCGCGGATTCGATCAACTGCTCTTCATCGCTCTGGGAAAGCTTGTCAATGGCGAAAAAATCGGCCAGATCCATGGTATCGCCTCCATTTTCCAATAAGATGCCAGCCGGTGGATTCCATCTTCGCCCCTATTATACCACAGCCGCACCGCGCGCACAATGCGCCGCCCA
>NZ_CALWUN010000089.1 GCF_944384735.1 uncultured Agathobaculum sp.
ATGCGCCAACGTAACCGAGGTTTGGCAAAACGGCAGAAAACATTGGCCGATGCCGAAAAGCGGATTGCAGAGCTGGATACCATTTTCAAGCGGCTCTATGAAGATACCATTTCGGGAAAACTTTCTGACGAGCGTTTTCAAAAGCTCTCTACCGACTATGAGAAAGAGCAGCATCAGCTTCAAGATGTAGCGATTGCCCTTCGGGATGAAATCGAGGTAGAGGAACAAAAAAGCGCCAATGTGGAAAGGTTTCTCTCCGTTGTAGAACGGTATACGGAAATTCCTGAATTGACCCCATGTATCTTACATGAGTTTGTCGAGAAGATCGTTGTCCATGCTGCCAGCGATCCAAAGGGCAAGAACCGCACCCAGGAAATTGACATCTACTATAAGGGCATTGGAGCCCTGGAAGTATCGAAAGTTACTTCATCAAGGCAAGAATGAGAAAAACGGCATAGCCGAAGCTATACCGTTTCTCTCTTGCCCCACGATGTTTTCTTATCGGGAGGCACCTTTTTGCCACAGGTTTTTTGTGCTTTCGGTGCGGGCAGGGAGGACAAAGCAGGGGGGGTCCCGGCTCAGTCCTTGGCCAGCCGCAGGCCGTCGTAGCGGGTGACGTGGAAGGTGTACGGCATGGCGGTGGTGGCAAAGCCGATTTCGCGCAGCACGGCGCGGATGTTCTCGACCAGATGGTAGTTGAAGTCGCGCTGGGAGATGGACACCTTGAGCGTATCCTTATACGAGCTGACCAGGATGCCGAACGGCTGGAACGCGCAGGGCAGGATGGCCGAATAGTCCGCGACGTACGGCTCCATGCTGGGTGTCAGCTTGAACTCGCCGATGTTGGTCAGGATGAAGCTGTCGCGGCGGATATAGTCGCGCGCCTGCTGCCGCATCATCTGCTCCTTTTCGTCGATGGGCATGTCCAGCTTGTGGGACTTGGCCACGCGGTTGGCGTTCTTCAGCGCCCAGAATACCGCGTGCGGCAGGTTTTTCTGCGTGTCGAAATACTTTTTGCACGCCTGACATGCCTCAAGGAACGGCATGTCGAAGTACTCGGAGAAGAACGGCAGGTCGAGCAGCGAGACAAAGAAGCGCGTGGTCGTGGTTTTGACATAGGCGCGCAGGTCCATCGGCACCTCGGCGATGATCGGTTCGGTGTGCTTGCCGTCTTTGTAGTAGGTGCGGTGCATGCCCATCGAGATGGCGGTCATCAGGAAGGTCATGGGCGTCACGCCGTTGCGCTTGGTGTAGTCGAGCAGCTGCGGCAGCGACATGGTCAGCTCGGTGGTCAGCTCGTTGTCGTCGTTGCGGCTGTCGTATTCGGGCATGTGGAACGAGGGGATGTCCGGGTGGTGGTCGGCGTCCGACTGGGGCATGCCGCGCAGGCGGAGGTAGCCGTCCTCGCAGTCCTGCGGGGTGAACTGGGTGGCGTTGGTGCGGATCGACCGGCCGGGGTCGACGTCGTGCCCCATGCCCTTGAGGTAGTTATACAGGATCGAGCGGATGAACTGGTCAAAGCCGCGGCCGTCCGAAATGCAGTGCTGGTATTCCAGATAGATCGTGTTGTCCTTGTAGCCGCACAGGAACAGGTAGCCGTTGGTGTCGTCCGAACCGATGTAGTAGGGCGAGATGTCGTCCATCGGCAGCACCTTGGGCGGCTTGTGCAGGATGCGGTAGTTATATTGGGTCTCACCGCGCACCAGGCCGAGCGCGAACTGCGGGTAACGGTCGAGCGTGGTGCGCACCGCGGCCAGCAGCACGCGCGGGTCGACCGGCTCGGTCATGCGCACGATGTGGCGCGGGGCGGTGGTCAGGTCCTTATGGGTCGCATACATGAAAATGGCGCCGTAGCTGTCTACTTTCAGCAGGGCGTCCTGAAAAGCTTCGTTCATAACATACACCTCCGGTTGCAAAGTATCCTTATCTCTATTATAAAGCAATCTGCTGCAAAAAAACAGAGAAGGAACGCAGAAATTGGAAAAAGGAAACGGTTTTTTTTGTGCAGGCTGTCCTTGGCGGGAAGAAAAAGGAAGCGACCCGCCGCGCGGCGGCATAGTCTGCACGGGAGGGATTTGTTTGGCAACCATCAGCTTGTGTATGATCGTGCGGGATGAGGAGCAGACGCTTCAGCGGTGTCTGGACAGCGTTGCCGGGTTGGCCGATGAGGTCGTGGTGACCGACACCGGTTCGGTTGACAGCACCCGCGAGATCGCCGCGCGGTACGGGCGGGTCGTGGATTTCGCGTGGTGCGACGATTTTGCGGCGGCACGCAATTTTTCCTTTGCGCAGGCGACGCAGGATTTCATCCTGTGGCTGGATGCGGACGATGTCATCGAACCGGCGGACAGGGAGCGGCTGGCGCAGCTCAAGGCCGGGCTGGACGGCACGGTGGACGTGGTGATGCTGCCCTACCACACCGCGCTGGATGGGGACGGCCGTCCGGCGTTCACCTATTTCCGCGAGCGGCTGCTGCGCCGCGCGGCGGGCTTCCAATGGGAGGGCGCGGTGCATGAGTGCATCACGCCGCGCGGGCGGGTGCAGTACGGCGAGGCGGCGGTCACGCACCGCAAGGAAAAGGCTGGGGACAGCGGCCGCAACCTGCGCATTTATCAGGCAAAACGCGGCAGGGGGGAGGCGTTCAGCGCGCGGGAGCAGTTTTATTATGCGCGGGAGCTGCAGGCGTGCCGGCGGTACGCCGACGCGGCGGCGGCGTTTGAGGCCTTCCTTGCCCGGCCGGACGGCTGGGTGGAAAACCGCATCGAGGCGTGCTGCAACCTGTCCGACTGCCTGCGCGCGCTGGGACAGCCCGCGCAGGCGCGGCAGGCGCTGGTGCGCTCGTTTGCCGAGGACAGCCCGCGCGGCGAGGCGTGCTGTGCGCTGGCAGCGCTCGAGCTGGAACAGGGACGGCTGGAACAGGCCAAATTCTGGTATGAGACCGCGCTGCGGGCAGTCTGCGACACGCGGCGCGGGGGCTTTGCCCGTCCGGCGTGCTATGGCTACCTGCCCTGCATCGGGCTGTGCGTGTGCTGCGACCGGCTGGGACGCCGGGCGGAGGCGGCGGCGTGGAACGAACGCGCCGCGCTGTATCAGCCGCAGTCGGAAGCGGTGGCCTACAACCGGCGCTATTTTGCGGCGGCCGGGCAATGACAGCGGCGCGGGACAGCGGTGACGGAGGCGGCGGTTTTGCCGGAGGCGTGGCAGCAGACGACGCCGCGGCATAGGATGGAATGCCGGAGAATCATTTCGGCAAATTCCGCGAAAGGAAGAATGATATGTATCATCGTCCGCAATTCGGCAGATGCGATGGGGCAGAGCGCCCTTCTGACGGATGGATGGAAGCATGCTGCGGCGCGGACCGGCCGACTTGTCCGACCGGGCCAACCGGCCCGACCGGCCCGGCAGGCCCGCGTGGCTGCCGGGGCGAGCGCGGTCCGATGGGGCCCAGAGGCCCGATGGGTCCGATGGGTCCGATGGGTCCGATGGGTATGCAGGGCCCGATGGGCATGCAGGGGCCGGCCGGCCCGACGGGCGCTGACGGCGCGACCGGCGCTACGGGTGCAACGGGCGCAACGGGCGAAACCGGTGCGACTGGCGTAACTGGCCCCGCAGGCGCGGATGGCGCAACTGGTGCAACTGGACCGACTGGTGCGACGGGTCCTGCTGGCGGCCCAACTGGCCCGACTGGCCCAACTGGTCCAACTGGTCCGACTGGCGCGACTGGTGCTGACGGTCCGACTGGCCCGACCGGTCCAACTGGCGCGACTGGTGCTGACGGTCCGACTGGCCCGACCGGTCCAACTGGCGCGACGGGTGCTACTGGTGCTGATGGCGCAACTGGACCGACCGGCCCCACTGGTGCCGACGGTGCCACTGGCGCAACAGGCGTAACCGGCCCAACTGGCCCCACTGGTGCTGATGGCCCAACTGGCCCGACTGGCCCCACTGGTGCTGATGGCGCAACTGCTCCGTCAATATATGCACAACACGGAAAATGCCGTAACCATGCGGCTTTCCACTATCTTAAAGACAATTAAACAGCCCCTATGATTACACCTAAAACGCCGTAGCA
>NZ_CALWUN010000090.1 GCF_944384735.1 uncultured Agathobaculum sp.
ACCTTGCCCTTGTGGATGCCGTTGGTCACGCCGTCCTCGAGCATGTTCTTCTCGGTGCAGATGCAGGCGTTGCCCTGACCGACCTCGAGGTTGTTGATGCAGCCGAAGGAGGCGTTGTCAAACAGCATGACGTTGATCTTCTTGCCGATCTGGACGGAGGTGATCAGCTCGGAATGCAGCATGTCGAACGAGCCGTCGCCGCACATCGCGTAGACTTCCTTGTCCGGGCAGGCCAGCTTGGCGCCCAGCGCGGAAGCGATCTCGTAACCCATGCAGGAGTAGCCATACTCCATGTGATAGGTGTTGACCTTGCGGGCGCGCCACAGACCCTGCATGTCGCCCGGCAGCGAGCCGGCGGCCGCGCAGACGATGGCGTCGTCGTCGATCATCTTGTTGATGGTACCCAGAACAGCAGTCTGGCACAGCTGGCAGCCGGTATCCTCGATGTACTTCTCAACGCACGCGCGGTTGGCGTCGTTGATCTCCGGCACGAAGGAGTCCTTGTCGGTGTAGACGCAGTTGTCCAGACGCTCAACCTCGTCATACCACTCCTTGCGGTACGCGGTGACAGCCTTGGCATATTCCTCGTCGGTGTGGTAGCCAATCTTCTTGAGCTCCTCGCCGATGGCGGTCAGCGCCTCGTTGGCGTCGGCCACGACCGGGGTCGCGTCCATCTTGTACGCCTGGAACTCAGACGGGTTGATGTTGACGAACTTGGCGTCCGTGCGGTACAGCCACTTGGAAGCGGTGGTAAAGTCGGTGTAGCGGGTGCCGACGCCGATGACGACGTCCGCCTCGTGTGCCAGCTTGTTGGCCGCGATGCCGCCGGTGGTGCCCAGACCGCCGAGGTTGAGTTCGTGTGTCCACTCGATGGCGCTCTTGCCCGCCTGGGTCTCGCCGAAGGCGATGCCGAAGTCCTCTGCGAACTTCTTGAACACCTTGTGGGCCTCGGCGTAGCGGACGCCGCCGCCGCAGATCAGGAGCGGCTTCTTGGCGTTCTTGATGACCTCAACGGCCTTGTCGAGCGCATACTTGGTGATCGGACGGCGGTCGATGCGCCAGACGCGCTTCTTGAAGAAGTCGACCGGGTAGTCATAGGCTTCCGCCTGTACGTCCTGCGGCAGCGAGATGGCAACCGCGCCGGTGTTGGCGGTGTCGGTCAGCACGCGCATCGCGGAGATCATGTCGGTCATGACCTGCTCGGGGCGGTTGATGCGGCCCCAGTACTTGGTGACGGCCTGGAACGCGTCGTGCGCCGAGATGGTCAGGTTCTGCGGCTGCTCCATCTGCTGGAGTACCGGGTCAGGCTGACGGGAAGCGTAGATGTCGCCCGGCAGGATGAGGACGGGGATGTTGTTGGCGGTCGCGGTCGCGGCGGCGGTCACCATGTTGCAGGCGCCGGGGCCGACGGACGAGGTGGCCGCGAAGATCTGCTTGCGGCGCATCTGCTTGGCGTAGCCGACAGCGGCCAGCGCCATGCCCTGCTCGTTCTTGCCCTGATAGACGACCATGTCCTTCAGTTCCTGCTCGACGCCGTTGCAGAAGCCGACGACGTTGCCGTGGCCAGGCAGCATGAAGATGCCCTTGACGAACTTGTGCTCCTGCTCGTTGCCATCCATGTCGATGTAGCTGACATACTGGTTCTCGAGGAAGCGGACGAGCGCCTGCGAGGCGGTCAGACGGACGGTTTCCATGTGCTTCATAAAATAAATACCTCCAAAATGAATTTCTTCGTAATGCGTGCGAAACAATCTTTTCGCAGGTCGCCGCAGCGGGATCTTATTGCATTCCACCGGGGCTCTGCCCCGGTGGAATACCGCTGCCCGCGCCGTATCTGCCGCGACGCGGCCTCGCCCGCTGTGCGGGCGAGAGGGGATTATCGGATTTGGTTTCTCCCGGAACCAAATCCGTATCCAAGGGGGACAGCGTCCCCCTTGGAAGTCAGTTGCCGGTCAGGCAGTGCCAGATATGGTCGTTGGCGTCGTCCGCGAGCAGCCACAGGTGCTCCTCGTCGTCGATGCGGGTCTTGTCCCACGGGTTGCCCGGCAGATGGCGGATGCCCCATGCGTAGCAGCAGGAGTAGCCCGGGCCGGTGACCTGCGAGTGCATCTTGTCGGTGATGATCGCAAGGCCGTTGTGGTGGGTCTCGTAGATCTCGCCATTGCCCCAGCCGGCGCCGAAGCCCATCGGCTTGTCATAGCGGTAGAAGTAGCACTCCGGCTGCGGATGGTGGTGCGGCGGGTAGCTCGACCACTTGCCCGGCAGGTTGACGACCTCGCCCAGCACCATGTTGGAGTACGGCGCGTTGTCGAGGTCGAAGCAGGTGCGCACGTCGCGCTTGATGCAGCCCATCAGCTCGCCCTGGTTGCCGCGCGCCCAGGTATCGGTATCCTCGGGCTTGTACATCTTATTCGGGAAGGTCTTTTCGTTCAGGGTCTTCTGGATATAGATATTGCAGGGGCCGTGCGCCGTGATCTTGACCTTGGTGCCCTTGCACACATGCAGGCAGGACGGGTTGTAGTCAAACGGGTTGGGACGGTCGACCTCGTAGGACTGGTCGTCCCACTCGATCGTGCACTTGCCGTCGAACACCAGCGCGGCCAGTTCCTTTTCCGGCTCCTCGAAGGAGTAGGTGTCGCCATCCTCCATCACGAGCAGGGCCACGTCCATCATGGCATCCTTGCCGATGCCCTCGTCCAGACGGATATACTCGTTGTATCCGCGCTTGACTTGCTTATCAATGTACATAACGGTATCCCTCCAAAAAAAGATTTTTTTGGCCTTGCCGTCCGGCAAACCGGACGGCAGCGGGCATTCGCCCGCCTTTCATTATAGCATGCGGCGGCCGAGCCTTTCAACCATCCGCAGGCGTATGGGAACGCTTTGTCATTTAGCACAAAAACCGGACGGGTTCTTCTTGCAAATGATACAACAAAAATACGATTTTCCGTCGCCGCACCCTTGCTTTTGTTCCCTTTTATGACTATAATTATAGCAGACAGCGCGGAAATTGCTTGTAATTTCTTCAGCAAGAATAACACTATTTTAAGGAATATCAGGAGGGGTCACATGGACGCGGCAAGGCGGGAAAAACGCGAGCACGGGACGCAGGCGTTCCCGTTCCAGATCTATCCGGCGCTCGACGGCAGCGAGGCCGATGACAGCGATTTCATCCCCTACCACTGGCACCCCGAGCTGGAGATCATCACGGTCGATATGGGGCATGTGTCGCTGACGATCGCCGACCATATTTACGAGGGCGAACGGGGGGACGTGTTCTTCGCCGCGGGCGAGGAGCTGCACGAGATCCGCGCCGCCGGGCGCGACAATCAGTTCCGCTCGTTCGTGTTCGCGGCCGACTTTTTGCAGTTCGCCCGTGCCGATCAGGCCGAGACCGAGCTGCTCGCGCCGCTGGCCGAGGGGCGGCTGCGCTTTGCCACCTGCCTGCGCGCGGGCGAGCCCGGCCAGCGCGAGGTGCGCACGCTGCTGGCACAGATTGTGCGCGCCTGTCAGGCGCGCGCGCCGGGGTACCAGCTGGCGGGCAAGGCGGCGCTGCTGGGCAGAGTGGCCGTGTGCGCGCAGGACGGTC
>NZ_CALWUN010000091.1 GCF_944384735.1 uncultured Agathobaculum sp.
TGAAGCATATCTTGTGTGATTTTACAATGTTTTCGTCTTGCAAACTGCTATATCTTATTTAATCAGTGGCTCCCTAAGTTTAGGATAACACATTTCCGGCATATGTCAAGAATAAAAAAGCAGCCCACAGGCTGCTTTCCGTTTTTCACTTGCGCAGGAACTCGGGCAGGCGGCGTCTGGCCTCAAGCCGGTAGATGCGCGCGCCCTCGGACGAAAATTTCTCCTCGTACTCGGTCATCACGTTGCCCTCGAAGTCCGAATTGTGCAGGTCGAGCGAAATGTTCTGGATCAGCCAGCCGAACTGGCAGATTTCCTGCAAAGTCCACTCGAAAAACCGCTGGTTATCCGTCTTAAAGCAGATATCGCCCTGCTGCTTGAGTATTTCGTCGTAGACCTCGAGATAGGCGCGCCACGTCAGGCGGCGTTTACGCTGCCGGTTGGGTGGCCACGGATCGGAAAAGTTGAGGTAAATACGGTCGACCTCGCCGGGCGCGAACACGTCGCGCAGCTCTGCCGCGTCGAACGACACAAACCGCAGGTTGGGCAGCGGATGCTGCTGGCAGCGCTCGGCCGCCATGATGAGCGCGCCTTCCTCCCGCTCGACCGCAATGAAATTGACCTCCGGGTGCTGCTCAGCCATACCGATGGCAAAACGCCCCTTGCCGCAGCCGATCTCGACGTGCAGCGGATGGTCATTGCCGAACAGTGCGCGCCATTTGCCGCGTTTTTCCTTCGGTTCGAAGGCCATCACGTCCGCGCAGGCGGCGAAACGAATGTCAAGATTTTTCTTTTTGCGCATTCTCATGCGTCAAATTCCCCTTTATCCAGTGTATTTTTCAGCCTTTTTATTATATCCCGCTCGCACACGCTTGGCAAGAAAAATTGACAAATTTCCATTTTTCACGCTATAATACCACTATACAAAAATGGGGGATGACTCTATGTTCAAACGATCAAGCGGCGTGCTGGCGCACGTCACTTCCCTGCCCTCGCCGCACGGCGTGGGCACGATGGGCAAAACCGCCTATGAATTCGTCGACTTCCTGGCCGCGGCGCACCAGACCTACTGGCAGGTGCTGCCTCTCGGCCACACCGGCTTTGGCGATTCGCCCTACCAGTGCTTTTCCGCGGCGGCGGGCAACCCGTACCTGATCGACCTCGACCTGCTGGTCGAGGATGGGCTGCTGACCGCGGACGAGGTCAAGGCGGGCGACTTTGAAGCCTCGCCCGACACGGCCGATTTCGAACAGCTGGCCGACACCCGCTGGCCGCTGTTCCGCAAAGCCTACGCGCGCGTCGACGACGAACTGCGCGAAAAGATCGACGCATTCACCGAGGAAAACGCCGACTGGCTGCCCGACTACGCGCTGTTCATGGCGCTCAAGGAAGAAAAGTACCATCACATGCCGGTCTATATGTGGCCGGACAAGGCAGTGCGCGACCGCAAGCCGGAAGCGCTTGCCAAAGTCACCGAGGAGCTGCGGGACGAGGTCGATTTCCGCATCTTCCTGCAATACATCTTCTTCAGCCAGTGGAAAGCGCTGCGCGCATACGCCAATGAGCACGGCATCCAGATCATCGGCGATATCCCGATCTATGTGTCGGCCGACTCGTCCGACGTGTGGACGCACCCCAAGCTGTTCAAGCTCAAGGCGGACAAAAGCCCCAAGCTGGTTGCCGGCGTGCCGCCCGACTACTATTCCGAAACCGGCCAGCTGTGGGGCAATCCGGTGTACGACTGGGACGCGCACCGCGCCGAGGGCTTCGCATGGTGGATCTGGCGCATGAAGAGCAACATGGCGCTGTTCGACGTCATCCGTCTCGACCACTTCCGCGGCTTTGCCGCCTACTGGGAGGTGCGCGCGACCGAGGAGACCGCGGTCAAGGGTCACTGGCGCAAGGGGCCTGGCATGGAGCTATTTGACGCGATGAAAAAGGAGCTGGGCGAGCTGCCGCTGATCGCGGAGGATCTGGGCGTCATGACCGACGAGGTGCGCGAGCTGCTCGCGGACAGCGGCTATCCGGGTATGAAGGTGCTGATCTTCGGCTTCACGCCCGACTGCGACAACGAGCACCTGCCGCATAACTTCGTACCCAACAGCATCGTCTACACCTCGACGCACGACTCGCAGACCGTATGCGAGCAGATCATGGATATCTGCACCGAGCCGGAACGTCAGTTTGCCTACCGCTACCTGCGCACCTCGACGAGCGAGGCCATGGGCTGGAGCGCCATCAAAAGCGTGTGGGCATCGCCCGCGCGCATCACGATGACCACGCTGCAGGATCTGCTTTCGCTCGGCGCAGACGCGCGCATGAACACGCCCGCCACCATCGGCGGCCAGAACTGGCGCTGGCGCGTACGCAAGGAAGCGCTCAATCCGACGGTTTCGTCCATGCTGGGCGAGATCACGCAGACCTACCTGCGTGCCTGACCGCAATATAAAGGATCACGAGAACGATGAAAATTACCACTGCCATTTTTGATCTGGACGGCACCTTGCTCAACACCCTCGGCGACCTGTGCGACAGCGTCAATGTCGCGCTGCTGCGGCACGGCTTTGCCGCCGTGACAGAGGAGCAGACGCGCGTGCGCGTCGGTCACGGCGTGCGCAACCTGATCACCCGCTGCCTGCCCGAGGAAAAGCGCACCGAGGCGATGATCGACAACTGCCTCGACGACTTCCGCACGGCCTATGGCGAACGCATGATGAACCGCACGCAGCCGTACGACGGCATTGTCCCGCTGCTCCGCCAGCTGAAAAAGGCCGGCGTGTCGGTCGGCGTGCTGTCCAACAAATACGACCTTGCCGCTAAAAGCCTGATCCGCCACTTTTTCGGCGATCTGGTGCAGGTGACCTACGGCGAACGCCCGGACACCCCGCGCAAGCCCGACCCGACCAGCACGCTGCGGCTGCTGCGCGAGCTGGGCGGCGACCCGACGACCACGCTGTACATCGGCGACAGCGCGACCGACATGCAGACCGCCAAGAATGCCGGCCTGTCCGCAGTCGGCGTGACATGGGGGTTCCGTCCGGCCGAGGAGCTGACCGCAGCGGGCGCGGACGCGCTGGTAAACAGCCCTGCCGAGCTGCTGCCGCTGTTTGAACGCGGCCCGCTGGCCGTCGACGCCATCTGCAAGGCCTTCACCGACCGCGGCTTCGGCTTTACCTACTTCCCGCCCGCCGCCGA
>NZ_CALWUN010000092.1 GCF_944384735.1 uncultured Agathobaculum sp.
AGGACATCTTTGGGTGGCTCAATTATTCATGAGCGTATCCCTGTCAAGTGGCTCACTTTTATATTAGCGTTTACAAACTATGTTTTTCGACAGCCTCAAAACGCCGCAGGGGCCGCCTGCGGCGTTCTTTTTTGAGGGCGGTATCCGTGCGGGGTCAGCGCCTGAGGCGCAGGATGCGCTGCGCCAGCTCGGGCGTGGGCAGCCCGCTCTGGGCCAGCGCTACCAGATAGTCCCATAGGGTGTCGGGCATGGTGCGCAGCTGGTTGTCGTCGGCGGTGCGCAGGAAATCCACGAGCATGTCCAGCTCGGCGTCGAGGTCGTCCTCCATGCCGTCTGTCTCATTCACGCGCTCGGCAAGCGCATCCTCCGCATCCCGCAGGAGATCGATCTCGGCAGCGCCGGCCTTGTCGGCCGGATGCAGCCGGATGCCCAGCTGGTCGGCCAGGCCGCGCAGCAGCGCGTAGGTGCGGTCGTCGCAAACGGTGATCTGCGCGGGCACGCCGCGCTCCAGCATCCAACGCCCCAGCGCGGTGAGCAGGCGTCCGGCCTGCTCCAAACCGTAGCCGGCGGTCATCTCGGGTATCATGGCGGTCTCCTGCGTGCTGCGGTTGACGCCCAGCAGCAGATAGGGGAAGTAGGTATATGGAGCGTGCGATGCGTCCGGATAGTCTGTTTCGACAAGCGTGATGGCCACATCGAAGATCCAGTGCGCGCGGGATTTTTTGGCCTGCCGGAGCCGCTTGACCAGCAGCTCGTCCGTCAGACTGGGCGACGGGTGCTCGACCGGCTGCATCGGCGGCATGGTGTGGAAGGACCACTGGAAGCCTTTGACCGTCGGGGTGAGCAGCGGGATGACCTGTCCCGCCTCGCCCGGCTGGACGATATCCAGCCAGCAGCGGCCCTCCTCGCGGACGCGCTGGGCGACCGCCAGCCCGGCCTGCAGCGCCTCGGTCAGCAGGGCTTCGTCCTGCGGGTCGTCGACCGGGAAGAAGGGGTGCGCGGTCACAAATTTCGTAAACTGCGGGCAGGCGTTCTTGCCGCGCAGCGCGATGTGGTTCGCCTTGGTGTAGGCGCGCAGCGCCGCGGCTTCCTCCGTGGACAGATCGCCCATCGACTCAAAGCTGCACTGGATGCAGTTTTGATAAAACAATGCCTCCTGCTGGTGCAGTATGGACGGGCACGGGAGGACGGGCGGCTGGAACAGCCGGTAAAGCGACTGCACGCTTTGGTCGTTGGGATACAGGGCGAGCGCCAGATGCTCGCCTGCCGAGCCGATCACGCAGCAGTAGCCGATGTCGCCGTTCGACAGGGCGACGGCGAACATTTGGTCCTCTTGCAGATTGTCCCATAATTTTGTTTTCCGGAAGGCCAGCGCGGCCTCGTACAGGGTGGGGGATGGCATCATATCGTCTCCTTTGTATGGTTGTGGCACGGCAGGCCGCGGGCGGGGGCAGGGCCGCCGCGCAGGCTGTCCGCTATGCGTTCCAGTCCGGCGCCAAGCCCCGGCAGGCCGGCGCACCGGCTGGGGCGGGTGTTGACGGCGCGGTCGAGCAGGGGCTGCGCCTGCCGGGAGGGGTCGACGCACAGGTCGAGCGCGAGTACATCCTCCCACGCCCGGTTGAGGAAGGCGACCTCCCGCCGTCCGTGGGTGCGGGTGAGTACGGCGTCGCCCGCCCGTTCCAGATAGGCGGCCGTCTGCGCGGGCGCAAAGCCGGCGGCGGTCAGGCTGTCCGCAAGCCCCGCGCGGAACAGCGCGGGCATGTCCGCCCATTGGAGGGGCGCAACGTCATAGCGGACAAAGGCATACCGGCTGTGGCAGTGTACGGCCAGCAGGCTTTTGCGTCCCCGCAGGTCGATGACGTGCAGGTCCCAGCAAAAGCGCCTGTCCGGCTCGACGCCGTAGTCCGGCGGTTTGCGGTGCAAAAACCGCTGCAGGGGGAAGGTCAGTCCCAGTTCCATCGCGTCACCCCGCGGGGGCGGCGGACGGCGGCGGTAAAGCGGTATTTTTCATGGGTGCCTGTCCTCCAGAGTCCAGCCGAAGTCGTTGTGGTAGATCATCTGACGGGTCATGCCGCCGTCGATGCAGATGTTCTCGCCGGTGATAAAGCCCGCCTTGTCCGAGCAGAGGTAGAGCGCCATGTGGGCGATGTCCATCGGGTTGCCCACCCGCCCGGCGGGCTGCTGCGCCGCATCCGGCCCGTCGTACACAGTGTAGGCCGTGTCGATCCAGCCGGGCGAAATGGAGTTGACCCGCACCCGGCCCGCCAGACTGACCGCGAGCGCGTGCGTCAGGGCGGCGATGCCGCCCTTGGCGGCCGTGTAGCTTTCGGTCTGGGGCTGGCTCATGCGGTCGCGCGAGGAGGAGATGTTGACGATGGCCGCGCCGGGCGCGAAGTGGGGCGCGAACAGCTTGGTCAGGTAGAACGGCGCGGTCACACCGACGCGCAGGGCGTAATTGAACGCCTCATAGGTGCATTGATCCAGCCCTGTCATCAGCGGCAGGGCGTTGTTGATCAAAAAGTCCACATGCCCGCAGTCCGCAACGACCGTGCGGGCAAAGTCCTCGAGCACCGCCTTGTCCGCCAGATCGCCCACATAATCGCCGCCCGGCAGCAGGTCGATGACGCGCACCTGCGCGCCCGCGTCGCGGAAGCTGTCCGCAATGGCCTTGCCGATGCCCCGGACGCCGCCGGTGACCACGGCGACCTTGTTGTCAAACATGGCGCTCCCCCTCCGGGGCGGCATGCCCTGTCCGGGCGTGCCGCCTGTTTTGTACCATTATAGCATAAGGGACGCGTATCGACAATTTGTTTTTGCGGGCGGGGCAGGAAGGAGAGGGGGGTCAGCCGTCCTCGCCGAGCGCGTCGCGCAGCTTGTCGAGCGCGCGCTTTTCGATGCGGGATACATAGCGACTCGCCTATTGTAAACGATTGGCTCCGGAAAATTACGCCGTCTCAGACGGCGCAACCTCTTGCGAGTTCTGGCTTTCCGCCGTCTCGTCCAGCTGAGCAAAGCGGAATTTGATGATGACTTCCTTGTCCTCGGTCAGCTCCACCCGTTCGATGAGGCTGACCAGCAGTTCCCGACTGGTCAGTGCCGAATCCAGAAACTGTTT
>NZ_CALWUN010000093.1 GCF_944384735.1 uncultured Agathobaculum sp.
AATAAAAGGCACCCAACCGGGTGCCTTTCAGTCTGTCGATAAAGTCCTCGCGCCGCAGCGCGCATTGTTCAGCCGCTCTGTGAGCGGCATCAAAAAAGCGAGCTTCAAGGTGAATTGGCCGCAGGCCAAGAGAAGGCGGCCTGGGTCGTGCCCGATTTTTTGATACATTTGATTCGATCGGAAGCGTGGTTCCGATCGAGAGGCTGTCGAAAACTATGTTTTTCGACGGCCTCAAAGGCACCCAACCGGGTGCCTTTTCTGATATGTGCTGTGTGCGGTTACTCGCTGGCCGCTTCCAGCATGCTGGCGCCTTCCGCCATATCGGTCATCGCAGCCTGCAGCTGCTCGCCCATCTGCGTGCTCATCTCGGTCAGCTTGGTCTGGTCGGTTTCCTCGGTCATCGCGGCAACGGTGTCGATGAACTCGATCAGCGACTGGCAGCCGGACTTGAGCTTTTCATGCGCGTCGGCGTAGGACTCCGGCGGCGTGACCGATGCAAAATCATTGATCGACGCCTTCATCTCCTCGAGCACCGCCTTGGCCGACTCCGGGTCGGTCATCGCCTCGCTGGCGCTGGTCTGGATCTGGCTCATTTCCGTGCTCAGATCCTCTACTGCCTGCTGGTACTCCTCTTCGGTCAGCGCGGTGGAAGCCGTGTCGTCCCCTGTGCTGCCGCCGGCATTCTCCCCGCCGCCGCAGGCCGCCAGCGAAAACGCGAGCGCTGCCGCAAGCAATGCCGCCAGAATACGCTTTGTGATGTTCTTCTTCATGACAATCTCTCCTTACCTTTGCGCAACATGGCACAGAATGAAACTGAAAGCAGCACCGCAGCATGCAGCGCGAATGATTCGCGTGTGCATATTGCATCCGGATACGGCGCGGCCTTACGGCAATGCTGGATGGAGGGCAAAAAGCCGCAACCACATCCCGTCACAAACCTGCCGCAAAGCGTCCGAGAGGCAATGGCACGGTGCTACCTTTCGATTATACCGGAAAGGACTGGAAATGTAAAGGCGATTTTAAGGGGACGCAGCGGCGCTGCCCATCCACCGCCGCCGTGTCAGCGCACCCAGACCTCCTCGTGCTCGCCGCGGCGCGGACGGCCGAGCAGCAGCCGGCTCGCCTCGGTCGCGGGCATGCCTCGGTACAGCACCTCGTACATCGCCTCGGTGATCGGCATGGACACGCCCTGCTGTTTGGCAAGGTGGTAGCCCGCCTCGGTCGCGTAATAGCCCTCGACCGTCGCGCCGACCTCGTCCATCGCCTGCTGCACCGTCTTGCCCTGCCCGATCAGGATGCCCGCGCGGCGGTTGCGCGAATGCATTGAGCAGCAGGTGACGATCAGGTCGCCCACGCCGGACAGCCCCGCGAAGGTCTCCTGCCGCGCGCCCAGCGTCATGCCCAGACGGGCGATTTCGGTCAGGCCGCGGGTCATAAAGGCGGCCTTGGCATTGTCGCCCATGCCCAAACCGTCCGCAATGCCCGCGCCGAGCGCGATGATGTTCTTGAACGCGCCGCCCAGCTCACAGCCGACGATATCCGCCGAGGTGTACACGCGGAAATAGCTTTCGTTCATAAACGCCGCCTGCGTCAGTTCGGCCGCCGCGCGGCTGTTGGACGCGGCCACAATCGCGGTCGGCACGCGGCGCGCGACCTCCTCTGCGTGGGTCGGGCCGGTCAGCGCGACGACCGGGTTGCTGCCGCCCATCGCGCGGTCGATCGTCTGCGAAAAGCGGCAGTAACCGTGCTTGGCGTCCAGACCCTTGCCGACGTTGACGATCACCGTACCCGCCGGCACGATGCCCGCCAGCTGCTCGGCCGTCGACGCGACCGCGAACGACGGCACCGCCATGACCACCAGGTCGGCCTTGGCCGCGCCCGCCATATCGGTCGTGATTTCAATGCCTTCGGGCACCTTGACGCCCGGCAGCAGCTTTTCGTTGGCGCGCTCGCGCAGCAGCAGGTCGCACTCGGCCTGCAAATATGTCCACGAGGTCACCTCATGGCCGTTGTCGTGCAGCAGCATGGCCAGCGCGATGCCCCAGCCGCCGGTACCCAATACAAAAACTTTCATTTGCCGTTCTCCTTCCGCTTGCCGCCATCGGCTTCGATGGTTTTCTTGCTCTTAAAGGAAAATTTGTTCTCTTCGCCGCGCAAAATGCGCGCAATATTTGAGCGGTGCATGAAAATGACCGCCGCCGCCATGCCGAACGCCATTGCGACCAGCACAGGGTCGTCATAGAACACGAACGTGGTAATCGGGAAGCTGACCGCGCCCAAAATCGAGCCGAGCGAGATCCAGCGCGTCAGCGCCACCGCCGCAAAGAACAGCACGAACGCGATCAGGAAGATGCGCCAGTCGAACAGCAGCAGCATGACCGCGCCGACCAGCACGCCCTTGCCGCCCCGGAACCCGAAATACAGCGGGAACATATGCCCCAGAATGACGAAAATGCCCGCCACCAGCTTGCCGACCGGCCCGGCCAGCATCGCGCCGATCGAAACCGCCGCCGCGCCCTTGGCAATGTCGCCCAGCAGCACGAACAGCGTTTTGCCCGCGCCCATCGTGCGGTAGGAGTTGGTCAGCCCTGCGTTGCCGCTGCCGTACTCGCGGATGTCCTTGCCCAAAGTTACCCTGCTGACGATGATCGCAAAGCTCAGCGAGCCGAGCAGGTAGCCGCACACCGCAATGATCGCAAAATGCATAGGTGTCATGTTGTTCTCCCCCAGTTTTGTTGAAGTAAAAGCCGCAGGGTCAGTTCTTGTCGCCGCGCTCGCGGATCACCATGCGCACAGGCGTGCCGGTCAGGCCGAACACCTCGCGGATCTGGTTCTCCAGATAGCGCTGATAGGAAAAATGGAACAGCCGCGCATCGTTGCAGAAGCAAACGAAGGTCGGCGGGCAGGTGGATGCCTGCGTCATATAGAAGATGCGCAGGCGGCGCCCCTTGTCGGTCGGCGGCTGCACGCGCGCGGTCGCCTCGGCCAGGATGGAGTTGAGCCGCCCGGTCGGGATGCGCATGTGGTTCTGCTCATATACCTCGTGGATGAGCGGGAACAGCT
>NZ_CALWUN010000094.1 GCF_944384735.1 uncultured Agathobaculum sp.
CCGCGTGGCAGATGCCCGCGATCGGCTGCCCCTGCTGCACCGAGGTCGGGCTCATCATCGCGCCCGTGCCCGCGAACACCAGACGGCGGATCTTGCCTGCCTGCATGTCGCGCAGCAGCGGCCCGCACAGCACGGCCGCCGAGCAGCCGCAGCCCGACCCGCCCGCGTGCGCGTCCTGCGTGTCGCCGAACAGCAGACTGCCGCAGTCCGAGTAGACGGGCGACAGGTCGATACCGTCTGTGCGCAGCAGCGTCAGCAGCAGGTCGGCGCCGACATGACCGAGGTCGCCGGTGACGATGCAGTCGAAGTCGGTCGGCTGTGCGCCGAGGTCGGCCAGCAGCGTGGACAGCGTGTCATAGGCGGCTGGCGCCATCGCCGCCCCCATGTTGTTCGCATCCCGGACGCCCAGTTCGACCATCTTGCCGAACAGCACATGCGTCAGCCGCAGGCGTCCCATACCCTGCGCACCCAGCACAGCCGCGCCCGCGGCCGTTGCCGTCCACTGGGCGGTCGGCGTGCGCTGGCCGCCGTAGGCCAGCGGGAAGCGGTACTGCCGCTCGGCCGAGCAGAAGTGTGAGGACGCGGCGGCGAGTAGCCGCTGCGCCGCGCCGCCCTCGACCAGACAGCCGCCCAGCGCCAGCCCCTGCGCCATGGTCGAGCACGCGCCGTACTGCCCGAGGTAGGGCGTGTCCGAGTCGACCGAGGCGAGGAACGAGCCGGTGCACTGGTTGAGCAGGTCGCCCGCGAGGATCAGCTCGATGTCGCCCTGTTGTAGCCCCGCCTTGTGTACCGCAAGGCCAATGGCGGTCTTTTGCAGCGCACTCTCGGCCAGCTCCCACGACTTCTGCCCCATGCGGTCATCGGTCGCGATATAGTCAAAACGGTCGCCGAGCGGGCCTTCGCCCTCCTTTTTGCCGACGGCTGCGGCATGTGCAATCAGATAAGGGCGGCTCGTCAGCCGCAGCGTGCGCTTGCCGACGCGCTCGATCATGCGCCGCCGCCCCCTCCCAGCAGCACAAGCACCAGCCCATAGACCACGCTGGCCGAAATGCCATACACCAGCACCGGCCCGGCGATGGCAAACAGCTTGGCGCCCACGCCCAGAATCGGCCCCTCGCTTTTGAACTCCATCGCGGGCGAGACGATCGCGTTGGCAAAGCCGGTGATCGGCACAAGGGTGCCCGCGCCCGCGTGCTTGGCGAGCTTTTCGTACAGGTGCAGGCAGGTCAGCAACCCGCCGAGGAACACCATCGTGATCGCGGTCGCGGCGGCGGCGTCCGACGTGTCCAGCCCGCGCCACTGCCAGAAATTGCTCACGGCCTCACCCACCGTGCAGATCAGCCCGCCGAACAGGAACGCCTTGACGCAGTCGCGCCCCAGCGGTGAGGGCGGGCTCTTTTGTTCAAGCAGGTGCTGGTAGCTTTGTTTGTCCAGCTTCATGGGTTCGTCCCCTTTCCGGTTTTGCGCTTAGTTTGCGCCGTGCCGGGGCGCGCTATACGCGAAAGGCGGCCAAACGGACGCCATCGGCCGGTATACCCCTGCCGCAGCACCGCTATTTTGTGATTGACAGCATGGGCTTTGTGTGATATATTTATCACACAAAGAGATAAATATATCACATGTGGGAGGGATCGTTATGTCGCTAACCCGTGCCAAAAAACTGCACGCCGCCGCGTGGGGCGTGCTCGTCGTGCTGTGGGTGTTTGCCAAAAGCTTCGGCCCGATCAAGGACCAGCCGTGGCAGGGCATCGGCATCGCGCTGTGCGTGGTGCTGTTAATTGGTCTGTTGCTGTTGGAATCTGGGCTTGGCGTGGAAAAGCCGGACGAGCGCGCCAATGCCAACGGCTACAAGGCCAATGCGCTGCTGTTCAATGTGCTCAACGGCGCGCTGGTGCTCTATATCCTTTTCGGTAAGGAAATGCCGCTCATCATTCCCTATGAATACGCGATGCTGCTCATGGCGCTGCTCAACCTGTTGCAGGATCTGGCGTTTTTGTACTACGAACGCCGCGCGTCGTGACCGCCCATGCTGCAAACACGCATCAAGGAGCTGCGCGCCGCGCGCGGCATAGATCAGGCGCAGCTGGCATCGCTCGTCGGCGTGCGCCGCGAAACGATCGGACGGCTGGAAAACGGGCAGTATAACCCCTCGCTGAGGCTGGCAATGGACATTGCAAAGGTGTTCGGCCTGCCCGTCGAGCAGGTTTTCACTTTTACAGAGGACTGAGCGCCAAAGCAGAAGAAAAGGCCGTTTCCCGATGGGAAACGGCCTTTTTGTATCCTTTATGAATGAAAAACGAATTACTCCGCGGTGTAGGGCAGCAGAGCAATGTGACGGGCACGCTTGATCGCCTCGGTCAGCTGGCGCTGGTGATGCGCGCAGGTGCCGGTCATACGGCGGGGCAGGATCTTGCCGCGCTCGGACATATACTTGCGCAGCTTACCGGCATCCTTATAATCAACATGCTCGATCTTATCGACACAGAACGCGCAAACCTTGCGGCGGCGACGGCCGCGCTGCGGGCGCTCGGCACGCTCCGGACGGGGGGTAAATTCCTTCTTGGTCTCTTCCATTGTCGCGTAACCTCCTTCAGTTTAGAATGGGACATCGCCGTCGTCGTCAGCCAGCTCCTGAAAATCCGAATCGCCCGCGGGCAGATCGAATGCAGG